>JASFUW010000110.1:0-12715 GCA_050050135.1 Phycisphaerae bacterium | reverse complement strand
GTGGTAGCGTCACCGTGCCCGTCCCGTTATCCGGCTGCTCGCAGGGGTTCGACGGTGGCGGGCTCGGCTCGGCGTGGCAGTCCGCCGGCTCCTCGCACTCGCACAGCGTGACCAGTGTCTCACCCGTCTGCGGGTTGTAGTTCATGCACTGTGACTGGCAGACGTCACCGGCCACCGGGCAGGTCACATCGGTGCAGGCAGACCCGTCGGGCAGCGGCTCACAGACGTTCGGCACGCAGTCACAGCAGTAGTCGATCGATCCGTCAGGCTGAAGCGTCTGCGTCTCCTCACATACCTCGCCGAGATCGCAGTCACCGACGCAGGTCGGGTTGCCGGGCTGGCCACCCGTCTCCATGCGGATGGTCGCCGTCGTCGTCCCAGCGAATCCGTCGAGGGAGCTTCCCGGACAACCTTCGAAGTCGATCTGGTAGGTAATGTCAAAGAAGCTGTCGATGTTATAGATACCACCGCCCAGTTCGGTCATGGTCGTCTGGCCTGGGCTGGGAAGCCCGAAATCGGTCCCCGCCGTTACCCGGAAGGTGCAGAAATCCGGATCACCAAACAGTTCACCTTCCAGGCGGTACATGTCCGCTGCGAACGACTGTACCGGATCACCCGGATTTCGCGGACCGGTATGAACTTCACAGAAAACCGGCACGGCCAAGTGACGGTTGAAACCGGTCAAATCACCAGTGCCACTCACTGTCAGGTCCAAGGTCGACTCGAAGCAGTCGCCATGACCGCCCAGCGAACCGCCGGGCACCTCGCATTCGCCCGGAGGCAGCGGCAACGAGCACAAGGACTGCCCACCGGGACAAAGGAAGTCCATGTGGATCGGGTCCAGCTCGATCGTCGTTCCCGGAGGCAAACCCTCGATGATCATGTGGACCTCTTGCGGACTGAGGTAGTCGCAACCGATCGGTGGAAGCGTCGCGGTTCCGGTTCCGTTGTCGGGCTGTGTGCAAGGATTCGCCGGCGGGGTCCCCGGCTCCGGATGACACCAGTCGAACGGACGGCACTCGCAGTCCACGATCGTCTGAGCCCCGGTATCCGGATCGTAGTTGATGCAATGGGGTTCGCAGAACTCGAGCATCGCCTCGCACTCGTAGGGTTCACAGGCCGTCCCGTCGGGCGTCGGCACACACTCGGCCGGTCCTTCGCATGCGTCATCAATACCGGTTCCGTCGCCGTCGCCCTCGCAGAACGTGCCCGCGCCTTGCGCTGTACCCCCGTCGACGATCGCGCAGCAGGCCGCGTCTTCGTCCTTGCAGCCAAGCGGCGGGAAACTGTCGCAGCATGCCTCGATCGAGTTGGCGCAGCCGCCGCCGAACATCGGCGTACCACCCAGCTCGAACTCACAGCACACCACGTCGGCGACGATGCAGCCACCGTCGGGAAGACAGCACGAAGCGCTTCCGCCGCAGGGTTGCCCCATCGGCGTACCACCGCTGGCGAAACAGTCCAACGAATCCATGGTCGCACACGACCCGTCGGGGAAGCAGCACCCCGTCACCTGCCGCGGCGGCGTGACCCCATGCCTGCCCACGACCCCGAACCAATGCAGTTGCAGGTCCATCTCCTCGAGCGGGAAGAAGTTCGGTCCCTGACCTGGATAGGGTGGCACGATGTACGGGTCATGCTGCCAGGCGTACAGGTCCGACCCGGTCAGGTCGAACGGATCGTCCGGCAGCCAAGTGATCGGCATCGGTCCGCCGTCGATGGGCTCGAAGTGGATCGACGGATAAACATCCATGTTGATATTGGTGTAGATACCACCGCCGTCCGACTGGGCCTCGATCCGCATCAACCCCAACGACAGGTAGGCCGGGTTCAACGTGATCGTCACCTCATAGTGAAACAACAAGACACCACCGAAGAAGGTGACCGTGATCGGTGAGGTACTGACCAGTTGCAGCTCGGTCATCTGGATTTCAACGAAGTTGGACGAAGGGTATGGTGGCGGTAACGACGCCGGCGTCAGCCGCTCCACGATCGTCGACGACTCGCCGGATGTGCCCGGATCCAGCGGCTCACCATGCAGGGCAATGACACCGTCAAACGGATCCGAACCCGGACCGAAGAAGTCGGACGGGAGCGGCTCGCCAATGAAGTCCAGATACGTCCCGCCGGGCTCGGTCACCCAATAGTCATATCCCGGCGTCACGTCGGCGGCGCGCACCCTCCCCGTGGTCGCAATGACAAGACAGGCACCGAGTGCCACGACCAGGATGAGCTTTGCGGGCGTTCGCGCAGGTTCATGACGATAGAAATGAGAATGCGGTAGTCTGTCTTGGTCTTCCAGCATGATGTTTCTCCGTGCCTGGTGTTGCCCCCAGTCCGGCTTGCCGATGAAGCCGGATTCGGCGGCGGGCGCGAATTGCGCCGCAGCCGTGTGTCCCAAACTGCGTTACAAACCTTCTCGGACCGCGCGGACTGACCCGCTGCGCCGTCGCTGCGCGGCGCACGCGGTCAAACCGGTGACCGTGACCCGAGCCGTTCACGATTGATGTACTGCCGCGACGTGCAGGCGCCCGGGCGACCGTCCCGACGTCAACGCTAGACCGTTCCGAAAAACGGGCTGAGCCATCGGATTCATCGAGTCCGTCGGGACGGGTCGTCACCGCGCGGACCGGCGACCGAGGGAACCAGCGCCGCGCCATTCCAGTGACGATTACCCAACAAGCGCACGCCTGTCGCCGCCTGTTTTTCTCCTCCAAGACCTGTCCAGCTCAAACAGCCAGTGTACCGGGTTCGTTGTTCGGTAGCAAGACGAAACGTTCACCAACTGAACCGCATTCCTCAAACGGAAATACGCTCACCGTCGTGTCTTCTGACACGAGGCGGCGGGAATAACGTTAGGTTGCGTAGCCGTACTGTAAATTGAGTGAATCTAACGGAAATGACACGCTGTTCGCGCATGCGGGATCTCGGCAACCCCCGTTGTTACCGGGTGAGCCACGCCGACCGCGAAACTTATTGGACCGCGCGAAGCGGGATCCGGTACGCGCTCGGGCAGCGATTACTGGATTGGGGGACCTGTGGTCCGAGCCAAAGTGGGATGCGGCGAACGAGCCGGGTCGCTATTCGCCTGCGGCGTCGGTGGATTCGGCCGGCTCAGCGGAGGTGGCGGACTCACTGGCTGCGGCGGCCTCTGCGGCCTTGGCGGCCTCGGCAGCCTGCTTTTTGTTGCGCTTCTTCTCCCGGTGCTCTCTGAGCCCGGCGGCGGCCTGCTCCCAGAGCTTGTACGCCTCCTGCTTCTCACCACGTTTCCACGCCGCCGAGGCGCTTAGCCTCTGTCTACGGAACGCTTTTGTCGGTCTAGGCATCTCGTCTTCCGCTCAACAAACCACACACCCACGCCCCGCCACGCGGAGCCGAGAATCCGGCAGTCTACACCACCTCTCCCGCCCTGCCAACCCCGTCCATCCCGTCCGCGACCGCCGGACCGCCGGACCGCCGGCCGCCGTGTGCCGTCTCGGCATCCTGCCCCCCACACGCGGACAATTGGCCCCATCCTGGTAGGACCGGAAAAAGGGGCACGCGTGCGTCCTGTCGCCCGACTTCCAGCCGTTTCTAGGGGGGTGTCCGTCACCGACGCCTGCCACCCCGAACGCTATCATGCACCTGCCATGCAAGCTCCCGAGATTATGGAGCACTTGAGGCGGCAACCATTCCGCCCGTTCAGGTTGTTCCTCACGGACGGATCGTCCGATGAGGTCCGGCACCTCGAGATGCCCGCAGTCAGTCGGGTCGAGGTCGTCGTCGGTATGCTGCCGGTCGGGGACGGTCTCCCGGAACGGTTCGCCTCCCTCGACCCCCTCCACGCCGCCTGAATCGAGCTGGTGGATGGAGAGAGCTCGTCGCCGGAGAGACCCGTGTCCAAGCCGATCTGCCGTGACGCGTGAACTCCCAAGAACCGAACGCCCGCCCGACGCACACACCGGCCTGGTCACCCTCCCACTTGCTCCAGGCTCGAACGGGCCCAGAATACCCGGACCGGCGCTGAACGGCCTCGCATGCACCGATGCTTGTCTCTGGAGGTCAATATGGAAGACGAGAACAAAGAGCTGACGATTCAGGACAAACGAACACTCGAACTTCTGGAAAAGTCGTCTAGCATTCCATGGCTTTGGATTGTGGTGCTGGGGTTCGGTCTCTACCTAATTGGTGCCTGTATCCCACTCGTGATCCTGATGGAGGCCAACCGTTGGGTGTATCCGACCGATGAAGCGTGCACCAACGCATTCCGCATTTACGGGACGATCGGAGACATGTTCGGGGCTTCGAACGCACTATTCGGGGGTATCGCGCTTGTTTTCGTTGTACTCGGCATCAGACAACAAGGTGCTGATCTGCTCGCGCAGCGAAGCGATTTCCTGCTCCAACTCAAGGAAGTGAAGCAGTCCACTGCCGCCCAACAGAAGATAGCCAAGAACCAACAAGCAGCGTTGGCGGCCCAGGTCGTCCTTCCGCTGGTTAGCGAGATCCGGTCAAGCGCAGTCGGCGATGCGATAAGCACCTGCGCACAGTTCCGGCGGGACCACGGTCCAAATAAGTTCGTCGAGCACTTCCGTGGCCTACAGAAGGCATGCCGTTGGGGGACAGCCACTGAGCAGAACCGCCGAGATTTTGACGCGATCAATACGGCCCGTCGTGTTGCGGTGGGGCCGGTGCAGAAAATGTACCGCCTCAGCGAAGCGGGCGTGGTCACGCAAGATCGCATCGCGCGCATTGTCCTTACTCCAGACCATGTCGCGTTTCTCATCGACTCTGTGCGACCGCTGGAGATGGTTATCCGTCCTCGGCCCGGTGGCGAGGACCACCACCCACCAATCGACTACGCGAGAACGCTATACTCCGACGAGGACATCGAAGCAAACCGGTACTGACCCGCCGTGTGCGCGTAAGAAGCACCTGGCGGCGTACTAGGATGTCACCCCGCTAACGCATGCAGACTATTCCCCCGCGTTCGCTTGGGGCTCGTCATCCCAAAGGGCCGACCCCACGGACGCGACGAGCGGTTCGAAATCCGGCTCGCGGAGCGTACGGAGGTCGAAGCAGACCGCGTCGTCGCGGATTCGGGTGATGACGGGCACGTCGGCGTCGCGGAGTGCGGCGGCCATCGCGTCGGCTGACATCATCGAGGGACGCCACCGCACCACCACCGTCTCGAGCTCGCACGCCGGTAGCGAACCGCCCCCCACGAAGCCCACGTCCGAGCCCACG
The DNA here is from genome assembly GCA_050050135.1 of Phycisphaerae bacterium. Taxonomy (GTDB): domain Bacteria; phylum Planctomycetota; class Phycisphaerae; order UBA1845; family UBA1845. Next base: position 7,489 of record JASFUW010000110.1, on the reverse strand, counting down.
AAAAACTCCTCCTCGGGCATCGCGGTCTTCAGTTGTTCGGACAGTTTCCCCGCCCTGTCCGCGAGCTCTTCGGTCGGGGCGGTCAGCAACGCCAGTGTCGGGTTTTGCACCAGGGCGTCGTCCGGATCGAGGTACGTCCGCAGCGTCGCCTCCAACGCGAGCAACGTCAGCTTGCCGATACGATAGGTCCGCATCAGCGGATTCGCGTTGAGCTGGTCGATCAGGTCGCTTCGGCCCACGATGATCCCGCACTGCGGACCGCCCAACAGCTTGTCGCCCGAGAAGCACGCCAGGTCGGCGCCTGCGGCCAGCGAATCACGAACGCATGGCTCTTGTGCCAACCCAAAGTCACTCATGTCGAAAAGCGCTCCGCTGCCGAGATCGTCGACCGCGAGCAGCCCGAACCGGTGCGCCAGTTCAGCCAACCTCTCGATCCCGACCTCCGCCGTGAATCCGACGACCCGATAGTTGCTGGCGTGCGCACGAAGCAGCATGGCCGTGCGATCGGTGATCGCCCTCTCGTAATCGGCGAGGTGCGTGCGGTTCGTCGTGCCAACCTCGTGCAGCGTGGCCCCGCTCGCACCCATGATGTCCGGCAGGCGGAAGCTCCCCCCGATTTCGATCAACTGCCCCCGCGAGACAATCACCTCACGCCCCGCGGCGAACGTCTGGAGGATCAACAGCGTCGCGGCCGCGTTGTTGTTGACCACCGTCGCCGCCTCCGCACCGGTCAGCGACGTCAGCAAATCCACCACGTGCGTCGTTCTCTTGCCGCGCCTGCCCGTCGCGAGTTCGTATTCGAGGTTGCAGTAGCCCGACGCACCGTCGACGAGTGCCTCGATCGCGGCATCACCGAGCGGCGCCCGACCGAGCCCGGTGTGCAGAATGATGCCCGTCGCGTTGATCACGCGCCGCAGCGACGGTGTGGACTGCTCCAAAAGCTCCTGTTCGGCGCGGGCGAGCAACGTTTCCGAATCGACCGCCTCGCCGATCTCGCCGCTGACAATCCCGTCGCGAGCCTCGGTAACCGCCGTCTGCACCGCCGAGACCACACTGGTCCGCGGCAGCCCGGTAAGCCACTCCTGTACCTCCTCGTGCTCCAGAAGCGCCGAAACCGACGGGAGCGATCGCAACAGCTTCTTCGTCTGCGGTGTCATCATTCGCCTCCCGGATTGACGCCGCGGGTCAACCCTGCTCGACCGGCTCCGCCAGCACACGCTGATCCCCGGACCGCTTCGTGAACCCGATCCGATCCAGATACTCCAGAAACGGCACCACGTATTTCCGACTCGAGTCCAGCGCCTCGCGCACCTCGGACACGCTCACCCCGCCGACCTCGTTGATCAACCGCGAGAGTCTCTCCCGCAGCTCGCGCTCGACTTCCGCGTGCAGGTAGATCGCCGAGTCCACCTTGACCAGTTCACCCAACGCAACCGCCAGCGTCGCCAGCCGGTCCCAACGCTTCTTGTCCCCCTGCGAGCTGACCGTCAGATTCCCGAGCCCCGGAGGCTGAAACCCACCGGCTTTGATCTCCTCGATCATCGTGCCCATCAACCGCTCGTCGGCCGAGGTCAACGACGGTGCAAACGCCGGAAGACACACGAACTGCCCGAGCGTCTTCAGCTTCTTTTTCTTGACGAAATACTCGAACAACGGGCGGGCCAGCGACCGGTTCGTCATCCGTTCCAACCACCCGATCACCGTATCGACCAGCCGACCGGGAAGCTCCGGATGGTTGCGATGGTGTCGCTCGAGCCAGTTTGTCAGTCGCTGCGCCAGGTCGTCCACCGCAGCCGGAACGGCATACGCCCCCGTCCCCGCGATGGGCACCCAACGGTTCGACGTCCGCAACCGGCTCAACATCTCGGGCACCGCGCTAAGCTCGACCCCCGCCCGCGCACAAAGCTGCAACTCGGTCGGCGTCGTGAATCGCGTCGCCCGCAGCACCTCCTCGAGCCGATCCGCCTCGTCCCCGTTCTCCAGCCGCGTTAGACTCCGCTCCTCCGCCTCGATCGTCCGACGACGGCGGTAGGCAACCGGCCGCAACACGAATCCGCCCCCGATCGTTCTCGTCGCATTCTCGTCTCGAAGGATGAATCGCTGGCCGTAGACTGACGTAATCGGGTCACCCGAGCGAAGCTGGGCGTACGCCGATTGCCCGGGCTCCAGCACCCCTCCGTGAAGCAGCACGACCCGCGCCGGATGCTCAACCGTCCCGATTTCCAACCGAACCGTCCGCGTCGACTTCAGCGACCGGGCGTACGTCGGAAGGCAACTCAGCTTGACGTCGATGATTCGCGACGATTGCAGATATCCCGGTGTCGCAAGCTCCGCACCCCGTTGAACCTGCTCCCGCTCGATCCCGCTGATGTTGATCGCCGCCCGTTGACCCCGCGCCAGTGCCGTACACGTAGCCCCGTGGGTCTGCAAGTCGCGCACGCGGCATTTCTCTCCGCTCGGTTTGACTTCGAGAATGTCACCGGATGACACTTGCCCCCGCAGGATGGACCCCGTCACGACGGTCCCGCGCCCCTGCACCGTGAACGCCCGATCCACCGCCATCCGAAACGGGACCTGCGTCGGTGCGCCGTCAACGCGCTGTGCAACGGCCGCCAGCGCCGACTTCAGCTTGTCGACGCCGTCGCCGGTCGCAGACGATACCGGACAGATCGGCGCGCCAGCGAGCGGCGTGCCCGAAACAAGCTCCCGAACCTCTTCCGACACCAGCTCGACCATATCATCTTCGACGGTATCGATCTTCGTCACGGCCACGACCCCGTGACGAACCCCGAGCAACTGGAGAATTTCGACGTGCTCGATCGTTTGCGGCATGACGGAGTCGTCGGCCGCCACCACCACCAGGGCGACGTCGATCCCGGTCGCCCCCGCCACCATCGTCCGCACAAACCGCTCGTGCCCCGGAACGTCGACCACCCCGAACTGAAGGTCGCCGATGGTCAGACCGGCAAAGCCCAGTTCGATGGTCATGCCCCGCCGCTGCTCCTCGGGGAGTCGGTCGGCGTCCGTTCCCGTCAACACCTTGACCAGCGAGGTCTTGCCGTGGTCGATGTGCCCGGCCGTGCCCAGGATGAGATGCCGCTTCCTTGACGGCTGATCCTTCGCGTCGGCTTCCTGGTTCGTGGGGGCTGTCTGTGGTTCCGACATATTCGGTCCGGCCTTCATCCGCCGCTCGGCGTTTCGCTGGGTTTTTAAGCTCGGTCGGAGCCCGATATTAAAGTCCACGGTCGGGCAGGCAAGTGGACACGGGCAGGCGAAACCGTATCCTGCGGCCCATGCAGCGTGCCTGCGTCACCGCGGAGCGTCGAGACCAGGCCGCAAACCGTCCTTTTTCAGTACCGGAATCAAGATTGATGCGGCGTCACGATAGCAGAACAATCGCTCCGACCCGTGTTCTGCGGTTGCTGATAGGTGTCCCTCCGCTCGCCGTATTCGTCGCGCCGGTCTCCGGATCAGACCCGCCCTGGATCGCGACCGGCTCGCGCGGCATGGTCGCAACCGACTCGCGGTACGCGTCCGAAATAGGCTGTGACATTCTGAAAGCCGGCGGCAACGCCATCGACGCCGCCGTCGCGGTTTCCTTCGCTCTCGCGGTGACGCGGCCCTACAGCACGGGACTCGGAGGCGGCGGATTCATGGTCGTTCGTTTCTCCGACGGCCGCGTCGTCGTGCAGGACTCCCGCGAGACCGCCCCCGCAGCAGCAACGGCGGACATGTTCGTTCGCGCCGCCGAGAGCGATCCCGACGCGCCGGACCCCAGCCGCTTCGGCCATCTCGCCGTCGCCGTTCCGGGTCTCGTCGCCGGTCGGTGCCAGGCCCTGGCACAATGGGGCACGTTTCCGCTCGGCAAGCTCACGCTTCCTGCCATACACCTGGCACGGGAAGGCTTCCTTGTCGACGAAGACTACGTCAAGACCACCAAGACCGTCCTCAAACGGTATCAGTACGAGCCGTCGCTGAAGAAGTCGTGTCACTACGTATATCAAACGCATCTCAACGGCGGAAAGCTTCGCAGCGTCGGCGACCCGCTCGTACAACCGAAACTCGCCCACTTGCTCGAAGCCGTTTCAGAAAACGGCCCGGACTTCTTCTACCGGGGCCCCGTCGCCGATTCGCTCACCACCGAGATGAAACGGAACGGCGGAATCATCACCGCCGAAGACCTCGCCCGCTACGAAGTCCGCATGCGCGACCCGATCCGGTCCACCTACCGCCGGTTCGAGCTCATCGCCATGCCCCCGCCCTCTTCCGGCGGCATCACCCTCGTGGAAATCCTCAACATCCTCGAGCCGCTCGACCTCCCCTCGCTCTTTTCGCGCGATCCGGTCCTGGCCGCGCACTACCAGATCGAAGCGATGAAGCACGCCTTCGCAGACCGGGCCCGCTGGCTCGGCGACAGCGACTTTGTCGACGTACCCGTCGACCTGCTCGGCTCGAAGGCGTACGCGAAGAAGCTGGCAACCCGCCTGAGTGCAGATCGCGTCGCGGAGGTCGATCGCTACGGAACCGATCAGCTTCCGGATGACACGGGCACGTCACACTTCTCCATCGTCGATCGTTGGGGCAACGTGGTCGTGAGCACGGAGACCATCAACACCTCGTTCGGATCGCTCGCCGCCGTCGACGAATGGGGCCTGATCCTCAACAACGAAATGGACGATTTCGCCGCCGACCCCGGCAAGCCCAACGCCTTCGGGCTCATCCAATCCGACCGCAACGGAGTCGAGCCCGGCAAAAGACCCCTGTCGAGCATGTCACCGACCATCCTCCTGAAAGACGGCAAGCCCTGCCTCATGCTCGGCGGTTCCGGCGGACCGCGCATCATCACCTCGGTTCTCAACGTCCTGCTCGGCGTGACGGACTTCGAGATGTCGCTTGAGCAGGCGATGCAGCACCGCCGACCCCATCACCAGTGGAAACCCGACCGCGTCTTCTTCGACCAAGACCCGTTGACCCACTTGAAAAACGGCCTCGAAACGCGTGGCCACAAACTCGCCGACAAGCACCGTACCGGGGTAATCCAAGCCATCGTGCGAACAAAGGACGGCTGGATCGGCGCCTCCGACCCCCGAAAAGGTGGTCGCCCTGCCGGCTATTAGCACCACGAGCCTGCCCAGGGCCCCACCGTCTTGTCGCCCGACTCATGGACTGTACACTACCCCGCTCGTCCGGGCGCTTCTCCCATGATCGAGCGATCGGACGGTCACCGGACTCGTCGTTCGCCCGGCTACAGCAACGTGCCCCTATTTGCGGAGACTCGAAGATGCCAAGAGCCACGCCCGTATACATGCTAATGCTTGCCCTTGCCGGCGCGCTGACATGCGGAACCACCTACGCCGAGAAAACGCCCATCACCGCAATCGACCTGTTCAACTTCGAGCGGGCCCAGGACCCCCGGATATCGCCGAAGGGGTCGACCATCGTTTACGTTCGGCAGTTCTGTGACATCATGACCGACGCCCGGTGCTCGAACCTGTGGACGGTCGATTTCGACGGCTCGGACCACCGCCCGCTCACCAGCGGGCATCATCACGACCGCTCACCGCGATGGGCGCCCGACGGAAAGCGCCTGCTTTACATCTCCGACAAGGACGGCTCACCGCAAATATACCTGCGTTGGATGGACACCGGACAGACCGCCAGGCTCACCAACCTCCAATACCCGCCTAGCGGAATCGGCTGGTCGCCCGACGGCACCATGATCTCGTTCAGCGGGTTCGTGCCCTCAGAGCCGCGCACCATTGCCGAGATGCCGCCCGCGCCGCCGAAAGCCGAGTGGGCCACGCCCCCCAGGGTCATCGATACCCTGACCTATCGCTTCGACAGCCACGGATACCTCGAGCCCGGTTACCACCACGTGTTCGTCATGCCCGCCGAACCGGGAACACCCCGCCGGATATCCAGCGGCGACTTCAACCACGGGTACCTCTTCGGCGGGGCAACTCCCGTCTGGACGCCGGACTCGAAATACCTGCTGGTCGCCGCCAATCGACACCCAAACCACGAGCACGACCCCCTCAACACCGAGATTTACGAGTTTTCCGTCGCCGACGGATCGGTAAAAGCCTTAACCGACCGGCAGGGTCCCGACGACTCGCCCGCCGTCTCCCCCGACGGCGAGCTGATCGCGTACGTCGGGTTCGATGACAACTATCAGGGGTATCAACTCCGACGCCTGTACATCATGAACCGCGACGGGAGTGAGCCGCGGGTGCTCTCCGGCGACTTCGACCGCAGCGTCGGCGGCTGGTCCCGGGACGACCTCCGCTGGGCCGCGAACGGAAGCGGCGTCTATTTCACCTACACCGACCACGGAAACACCAAGCTCGGTTTCTTCACCCGCGACGGCAGCCTCCAGACCCTGGCCGAGAACATCGGCGGCGCCTGGGCTTCCGCTTACGGCGGCGGGAGCTTTACCGTTTCAAACGGAGGACGCTTCGCGTTTAACACCACGCGGGCCGACAAGCCCGTCGATATCGCCGTCGGTTCACGGGGCGTCAGCTCCCTGCGCGTGGTCACCGCCATCAACGACGATCTGCTCGCTCAGCGCAAACTCTCGCCGGCCGAAGAAATCTGGTACACGTCGTCGAAAGACAACCGACAGATTCACGGCTGGATCATCAAGCCCCCCGACTTCGACGCGTCCAAGAAGTATCCGTTGATCCTGGAAATTCACGGCGGGCCCTTCGCCAACTACGGGGACCGCTTCGACATCGAAAAGCAGCTTTACGCGGCCAACGGTTACGTCGTGCTATACACCAACCCGAGAGGAAGCACGAGCTACGGCGAACATTTCGGCAACCTCATCCACCATGCGTACCCGGGGGACGATTACTACGACCTGATCTCCGGTGTGGACGCGCTGGTCGCCAATGGTTACATCGACTCGGACAACGTCTTTGTCACCGGCGGGAGCGGCGGCGGCATCCTGACGTGCTGGCTGATCGGCAAGACGGACCGCTTTCGCGCCGCGGCCAGCCTCTATCCCGTCATCAACTGGTACAGCATCGCCCTGACCACCGACATCTCGGTCTTCATGCACAAGTATTGGTTCCCCGGCCTGCCGTGGGAAACCCCCGACGACTACATCAACCGGTCGCCGCTATCGCTGATGGGCAACGTCAAGACGCCGACACTCGTCATGACCGGCGAAGAGGATTATCGCACCCCGATCTCCGAGGCCGAGCAATACTACAAAGCCCTCAAGATGCTCGAGATCGACAGCGCCTTCGTCCGCGTGCCCGGGGAGGCCCACGGCATCCGCGGGCGACCGAGCCACCAGATCGCGAAAGTGTTGAATGTTGTCGGGTGGTTCGACGAGCACCGGACCGCAACCGACGACGAAGGCTAGTGCTGCGTCAACTGTATTTTTGCGGGTAGCGAGCGGCCTCTTTCCGAGCCGCGCCCGTGAGAAACTATGAAAGCCGGGTCTCCTTGACACGTGTTCGGGCTCGTGGCCCAAGTGTCGACG
>JASFUW010000109.1:0-12719 GCA_050050135.1 Phycisphaerae bacterium | reverse complement strand
TCTCGCTGGTCCGTCGTTTGGGCACCGCTCACTCTGCGTGCACTCACATCAGCCAACGTGCCGGCCGCCCCGAATGCCGCCGCACGCTGAAGCTGACCCCTCGTCATCTTCGTGCGCCCCGGTCCCCTGCATACGAACGTACCTCGGAATAGCGGCGGTAACGGATCCTTCTTCGGCCGGAGGTGCGAAGCGAGTATCGCCCCGCCCCCTGCGCCCCGCAACCACAGTCCCAACGCATGGCGATTTCGGTCACCTTGATACACGGTCCAGGGCGCCGGGCCGATTCGTGTCAACGCGCTCCGCTTGCTTGTGCGGAATCTCCATCCGTACATAAATCCCGTCGTCCCCGGTGACGACAAGACCCAGCCGTTGATACAGGCGAAGTGCGGGGTTGTCGCGCAAGACCGACAGGCGCAGCGGCTTCGATGCCGACCTGGCCTCCTTGATCAGTCGTCGGATGAGCCGGGTGCCGATCCCGTTTCCCTGCACATCAGCCACCAGCGAGATGTCGACCAGTCGAAACTCCTCCGGCGTTCGGTGTACGAGGATGCTCCCGATGGCTTGACCGTCACGCTCGATGATCTTATGTTCCGCGCCGCCGAATTGGACGACGTAGGATCGAGTCTGCGCCGTAAACTGTTGTTTCAGGAACGCTTCCCGTTGCTCGGCGGGCCATCCCCACGCATCAAGTTCGCTCTTCCGAGTCTCGCAATAGAGCTCGAACAAGAACGAATCGTCGCCCTCTTCGGCCGTCCGTAACTCGAGACTCACTATCTTGCCTCCGGAAACGATCCTCTTCCCCACGAAGGTCGCCCGCCCAGCCATCGCCGCACCGGGTCCGGAAATCACCCTCGTCCTGTACCGGAATACGCCGCCATCTCCGCCGAGATGGGTCATTCCGCTCTGCGCCCCGATATAGTACCATGCTTCGGTTCGGTACCGCAGCACTTTTTTGGGTGATGACATTCGGTTAGCGTCGTAACACGCGGGCGGCATCGCGATTCCCGGCGGGAAACGAGTGGCGGTTGCTTCGCCTGGCGAGTTCGTGCGCCTAAAAGAAAATCAGACAGGGAGGAACGCTGTTATGGCGGCCAACGACTCGGGTCCCGAATACGTGGTAAAGGACGACGCCCTGCTCCCGGTGACGGACTACATTTCGAACATGGCGCCGATCCCGCCCTCGCGCATGTTCTTGATCAAGCAGTCACTCAAGGCCTATACCGAAAGCGTCCCGGGCGGTACCACGTTCGACGCCTCTCAGGGGGACGGCGGGGCGAGCTTAGGCGGCGTTCCCGCCGAGGTGCTCGAAGAGGCCCACCGGCTCCAGTTGGAGCACGGCACAGCCTACGACATGCCTTATGGTTGTGATGCGTTCCGCAAGTCCGTCATCGAAGACTACTGGCGCGTCGACGAACCCACGGGCCTGACACCGGCCAACGTCGTAGCGTGCCAGGGCGGACGCGACGCTTTAGTCAAAGCTTACACGGCCATGCTCACGCTCGGCGAGGGCCGCATCGGCGACGTTCTCGTCACCACCCGCGTGCCCTGGATCAGCTACAACTGGGGACCCTACGGAGTCGGCGCCAACGTGATGCTCGCCCCGGGTGACGCCTCGACCGGCTGGGCCTATTCGCCCCAAACCATCCAGGCGTGCGTCGATCGCGCTGCACGTGACGGCCGAAAGATCGCGTGCCTCGTCATCACCTCACCCGACAACCCGACCGGAAACACGCTCTCCGCGGATAAGCAGGTTGCCCTCGGCAAGGCCGCACTTCGAGCCGGCGCCCGGTACGTCCTGTACGATTGGATGTACCATTGGGTGACCGATGAATCGCCCATGGACCTCAGCGTCTTTCTCCAACACTTTGATTCGGCTGAACGCTCCAGGGTCCTCATACTCGACGGCATCACGAAGTCGCTTGGGGCGTCGAACATCCGCAACGCCCACCTGATCGCCGACGAGCTTATCGTCAAGTTCATTCAGAGTCGCGCGTCGCACGCGGTGATCCCCAGCTTCCACAGCCAGGCGGTCGCGATCGCGGCGTTCCGCGCGGGCTTTCGTCGAGCCGCCGCGCCGATCATCGAGCCCACGAACGCGAGCCGCGAGGTTCTCAGGGAATTCGTCGATGCCAACAGTATGACAGCGATCACGGGTAAGGGCTATTACGCCTTCATCGACGTCTCGAAGTGGCTGCGCGCCGCCGACATGCAGGATTCCGCCGAGCTGGGCGAGTACCTGGCGAAGCAGCATGGTGTCGCGGTCGTGCCCGGCGTCTTCTTCTCCGTGCACGGTGCCGACTGGATTCGATTCTCTTACGCGCTCCCGCCGGAGACGACGCTCGGAGCGCTGCGCAGATTCATGGAAGGCTTGAACGCGCTTTCGCGATAGCATGGTTGCCGTATGGCGCGAGTGCAACGACGGGCCGGAGCCTCGCTGATGAACGCCAAAGACCTCAACCGATTCGTCGAAAAGTATCAGCTCGCGCAGGAGCTGGCCCTCAAATCTCACTTCCGCGGTGGGACGAACGGGCTCGAGGTCGAATGGAACGTGACAAACGCCGCGTTCCGCCCGCTGGACCACGTGGGGACCGGCCCCGACGCACGATCGTTCGTCGAAGTCCTGCGCGACCGCTACATCCCCGAATGGCTCGAGGACCACAACACGCTCGAAGTGTTCCACTGGATGACCGAATGGGTCACGCAGCCCTACTACCACCCCGCCGGAAGCGTCTACGAGGCTCGCGTGCTGGAAGGGTGCATGCTCAACGCGATCAGCGCGGCCGGTCTCTCGTTCGGCGAGCGACTGCACGCCTGGCACGGCAACGTACTGTGGCCCGTCGAGGTCCGACACGACTCCGTGCCCTCCGCTTGGGAGCTAAGCAAGCGACGATACCTTCAGCGCTGTGTGGACCTGTTCGGTGACGCGCTTGCGACGGCCGGCGTCCACGCCAATGTCTCTTTGCCCGAGCCGCTATTCTCCCTCGACTTCCTGCAGCGATCCTCCGCGGGGCGTGACGAAACCACGCTCGCCACGCTCCGCAACGAGGCATACATCCGTGGCGCCCGAATCCTCCGCGCTTTCTCGGCGCTTTTTGTCGCGACCAGCGCGAACTCTCCGCTTTGCGCCGACCGGCGTGACGGAAAACCCGTCGTGCTCTGCACCGATTGGGACTCGAACCGCGTCGCGCGCCTTCCCAATCCCATCGAGCTCGACGTCCCCCACCTGTACCGCAGTCACGAAGATTACGTGCGAATCTCGAACGACCTGGTCCGCCGCCGTATCCGGTTCGGAAACAACAACTGGACCCCGTCCCGTGCCCGCTCCGACCCGAAGTCGGTCGAGAACATCATCCACATCACCTCGGAGCAGATCCACGACGTCTGTCAGCGCGGGATATACGGTGTCGGCGAGGAGCACCCGGTCGAACAGCTCGCCCAGCGCATCGAGACAGAGAACATGCTCGCCCGCGTGTCACTACCGATGGCCCGCGTCGAGTTGCGAAGTGACGAGGGCGGGCACGATCTAGCGCTTGACGTAGCAAACCTCGTGTTCCGCGAGCTGCTGCTCATATGGACCTATGCGAACCCGGAGTTTGGAGCGCCTTGTGAATATGACGAAAACAGCATTCGGCGAATGCGGGCCAACGAAGGGAAAACCGCCCAGCACGGACTGCGCGGCGAAATCGCGGACCCGTTCACCGGGCGTACGATCGAGACGCGGCGATTCCTGAGATGGGCGATTGACGAACTCAAACCGCTCGCGACCGCCCTTGGCCGCGACCAGTACCTCGAACCGCTCGAAGTGCTCGCATCCGGCGGAGACAACACCGCCGAGAAGACGCGCAAGCGCCTGCGCCCACACTGCGACCAAGCAGGGATCGTTCCCGTCGAGTGCCTCCAACAGCTTGTCGCCGAGCATGACGAGCAGGTAGATCGCGAGATTCGCCTGATTCTCGAACGAATCGGCGAGCTCGGCGATGAAGCGCCCAAACTCCGCGACCTCGTCGTCAAAGCCACCGAGAACGTCAAGCAAGCGCCCACCCTGCCCATCCGCTTCGAGTGCCCTGCCGCTGTTACCATTTCCGTCACACCGGCGGACAAGACGGGGGAGATTCTCGAACTGGCCCAGCATCTCATCCGAATCCCCTCGGTTACGAACTGCCCGAACGAGCGTGTTGAGGACGTGATCCGCGCCGGACAGTTCATCGCCAGCTATCTGCGGCAGGCGGGTTCGGAGGTCCACCTTTTCGACCAGGGGAAATACCCGGCTCTGCTCGCCCACTTCCCCGGTGGGCTGGCTGCGCCCGTCATGCTCTCCGGGCACTTTGACGTGGTCGAACCCTCACCCGACGACACCCAGCTAAACCCGGTCATCGACGGCGATTACCTCTGGGGCCGCGGCGCGGGTGACATGAAGACTGTCGTCGCCACCTACCTGACCTGGATGCGCGACACGATCCGCCGTCGTCCCGACGCCTTCCCACCGATCAATCTGTTGCTCGTGGGCAACGAGGAGAACGGCGAAGCCGAACCATACGGCACGCCCCACGTGCTCGCCGAGCTCGAGCAGCAACATGGCCATCGCCCTTCACTCCTGATCGCCGGCGAGCGGACCGGCGAGAAGGGTGACGAACGCTTCGGCGACATCTGCGTCGAAAACCGTGGCGTCATGCGTTTGGCACTGATCGCCCGCGGCGTGCAGGAACACACGGGTGTCGGCGCGAACGTCGTCGATCTCGGCGATCGAATCATCCTCGCCCGAAACCGCGTCGGAACACTGCTCCAGCGCCACCTGACCCAAAGCGCCGAGGACGGCTGGAACAGCGACCACCGCTTCTCTTTCATCTCCGTCGGAACAGCCGGGGTCTACAACATCACCGCCGATGAAGGGCACCTGGGTCTAGAAATTCGCCCCATCCCCCAGGACAACGTCGACGTGTTCTGGGAAGAGTTGGAAACGTTCGCGAAAGCGCACGACTTCGAGATACGGATACAAACCGCTCAAGCCGGCGTCGCCTGCGACCGCAGCAACCCCTACCTGACCACACTGGTCCAGGCCGTCCGCGACGTCTCCGGCGTCGACCCGGTACTTGGCAGAAAAAAGGCCGGCACCAGCGCCCGTTTCGCACCGCGCGGCCATGCGGTCATATGGGGACAAGCCGGAATAGGTCCCCACACGCCGAACGAGAGGCACTACATCCCCAGCATCATCGGATACTACAACGCCCTCGATCGCTACGCCGAACTCTTGACATCCGCCCAACGCTCCCCCGACGCAGACGCGTAAGTCCGCGCGAACAGCACTCCACCGAGCCGCGGGCTCGAGCCCGCGCGGGCACCCCACCATATCGTGCTGTGCGCCACGGATGCTGCCGCAACTCGCGCGCCGTGCTATTCCGCGGAAGCGAACCCCAGCCCGATCTGAGACGCGAGTTGTGTGAGTTCATCCCCCGTCGCGGGGATGCATGGCAAGATCTGTGCGCGGTGCTTCCGTGCCCACCCTTCGGCACTGTCGCTCGCCGACAGTCCCCCGTCGACGGCGAGAAGCTGGCGCCATGCTCCGACGTATACCTCGTTGTATTCGTTCAGCGAAGCCAGCGGCGCCGCGTCGCGCAGAATCCGCGTGAGCCTCCAGGAAAGATCAGACGCCTCGCGAATTCCCATGTTGAGGCTTTGCCCGCCGACCGGGCCGGTCAGATGGGCGGCGTCGCCCGCAAGCCACGAGCGCTCTCGCCCGAACGAGGCAGCCAGCCGACGATCGAACCGAATCTCCATCGACCACTCCACGTTCTTGACCCTCGCCTCGAACCACGGAGCCCGAGCCTTCAACAGCTCGTTCAACGCGTCCGTCGGTACGTGCGGGAACGCCTGACGCCCGATCGGAACGGTCAGCCGTCGCTTGGTACGGGTCGCCTCAGATGCGTCGCCCTCTGTGCGCTGAAAACCCCACCGACAACGTCCGCCCGGCAGCGGCCAAACGACATTCGTCGTCTCTCCGTCGAACACGACCCGCACCTCCCCCGCCAGGTCCGCGTCGGAGTGAAACTCGAACACCGCGAACGATTCAGTCGGCCCGGCCGGCGCGTAGTTGATATGCAACGTCTTGCGGACGACCGATCGGTGCCCGTCCGCACCGACGACGAAAGCCGACGCCGTACGCAGCGTCTTCTCCGTCACCCACTCCGTGGTCGCGACGGCGTATCCACACGACCCGCGTGCCTGCTTGTCGATCTCCGCCGTGGTCAGCGGTCCGTTCGGTTCGAGCCGTCTTACGCGGTGGTTCCAAAGAACCTTCACGCCCTTCTTTTTAAGCGACTGTTCGAGCAGTCCCTCGAGCGCGCTCTGCGGCAGCACGACGACGACAGGAAACTTCCCCCCCAACGCCGACAGCTTCAGCTCCCCACACCGGTCCGCGCCCTCATAGAATGCCACGGTGTCGACATGATAACCCTGCGCAAGAACCTCGGACGCCAGACCGAATTCGTCCAACAGTTCGAGCGACCTCGGATGAACCGCCAGCGCGTAACTGTGCGCCGCCGTGCGAAACTCCTCGTCAACAACCTGCACCTTGACCCCTCGGCTCGTCAGAGCAAGCGCGGTGAACAACCCGACCGGGCCTGCACCCACCACCAGCACTTCGGTTTCGGTCCGTTGCGACATCGCCTCACACCTCCAACCGCAAAAGAGCGGCGATCAGGCTTGACCCACAGAGTTTCGCCGACGGGAATTCGCCCTCGGCCACGCCCGACTACACGCCGAGCGCCCCCATCGAAAGACAGACCATCACCATCAACGCAAAGGCGTTCACCTGCCGAAACGCTCGCCGGACCGGCGGGTCCGTATCGTCGCCGACCCCGACACAGAGGATGCGTGTGGCTTGCAGCGCCAGCCAGATCGATGCCGCCACCAGACCGACGCTCCAGGCAAACCCACCCTCGACATGATCCAGCGCCGGAAACGCCACACCCCCGACAGCCGTCGCCAGTATCCACACGAACGTGATCCGCACGAGCTGGGCTTGCGAAAACTTGTCCGTCACGGTCGGCAACCCGGCCTCCTCGTATTCGTCTCCGAGCATGAGCAGCAGCAGCCAGAAATGCGGTATCTGCCACACGAAGAAAAACAGCGCCACCAGCAGAATCTCCGGATCGCCTAGATTCCCGCCCGCCGAGACATACCCCATGCAAGGCGGAACCGCACCGATCAACGCACCGGGAACCACCGCAAAGGCCGTGATTCGTTTCAGGTACGTGTACACGCCGTTGTACCACACCAGGGCGAACAGGCCGAGCACCAGCAGAGTTTGAGCGTGGCCGGTAACGGAAGTCAGACAGAACAACCCCGCGAGCATCAACACGACCGAGACAAACAGCGCCCAGGAGGGTTCGATCCGACCCGAGGGGATGGGGCGCCGACAGGTCCGCTTCATACGAGCGTCGAGTCCACGCTCTTGCCACTGGTTCAGCGCGGCGGACCCGCAAGCCAAGAGAAACACACCCAGCAGCGGCAGCCACATCCGAACCTCGAACGCTCCCGACGCCAGGAAATAACCCGTGGCCGTCGTCAACGTCACCGCCGCTGTGATGCGCAGCTTCGTCAGTTCGAGCACAGCCCGCAGATACTCGAACCCGCCGTGCGTTTTCGACGGCCTCTCGACGCTCCTAGTAGACAGTTGTGCGTCAGTGGGCGGATACATCGCTTCATACCATCGCGTCGATCACGGCCGCCCACCAAGCGCGGCGTCTGGCCCCCGCCGGGCCGCTGAGCCTGCCTCGCGTACCAGAAGCTCCATGGCTCGTTCGATCGGGATGGTCTTCTTCGGCGCTTGCACCTTGTCCAGACCATACTCTTCGACCAGCTTCTGATAGTCTTCGGGCGTGTCTTGCGGGAGAGGCTCGACCGAAAACGACCGCACGTAATGGGCCATCGCCACCCGCTCCCACGGCGTCAGATTCGGATACGCCCGCATCCGTGCGCCCGGAATTCCCTCCGTGAGCGTGCGGAAGATATCCGTCACCTTTGCGCTGCGCTTCCAGTCCGCCATCTTCGTCAGGTTCCGTGCCTCGTCAGGCAGACCCGACCCGTCACCGTTCGGACCATGGCACGATGCGCAGAAAGACCCGTAGATGGCAGCGCGATCGATGTTCAATTCGCCCTCACCGAAGCCCGGATGATCCGGATTCATCACCGCCTCGAGTTCGAGCGGCCGGAATTTCTTCAACAACTGGTCTTCCACCCAGCGATCATAGTTCTCGCGCGAGACGACCTTCAGCCACGACACCATCTTGGAGTGGTCCTTCCCGCAGAACTCCGCACACAGGATCGAATACGTCCCCTCACGCTCGGACTCGAACCACAAGGAAGTGGCCTGCCCCGGCAGCGCGTCCTCTTTCACCCGAAACGCGGGGATATAGAAACTGTGAATCACGTCCTCCGGCGGCGAAGTCAGATTCACCAGCACCGGCGTATTGACCGGCACCACCATTTCACTCGCGTCGACCTGTTCCTCGGGATAGCTGAACGACCACACCCATTGCTTGCCGGTCACGTTGACCACCATATGGTCATCGGGAACCCGCCCCATCATCCCGAACCCGCGGTAACCCACGTAAAACATCCACATCACGATGATGGTGGGGATCACCGTCCAGGTCACCTCCAAGAACGTGTTCCCCCCCACCTGCACGGTGGTCTTGGCCCGACTTCGCCGAAACTTGATGGCGAACGCCACCATTGCGACCGTGATCCCCACGAGCAGAATCACGCTTGCTCCCCCGATCAGAAGGAAGGCACGGTCGACTTCACGCGCGATGTCGGAAACGGCTAGCAACATGGACCGGTCATCTATCGATAGAAGTAATCCACAAACGTCAGGCCGATGAAAATCGCGTACGTACCGAGAATCGCAAGGATCATGTAGGTGTAGATCGGCGACTCGAAGCGGATGTGCATGAAGTACAACAGAACGAGCATCGCTTTCGCCGTCGCGATCAGACACGCCGTCAGCACCGTCACGTGCTTCATATCCAGGTAGGACGCGCCTACGGTGATCGCCGTCAGCACCATCAACGTGGCCCAGACTTTGACGTACAGACCGTACGGCACCAAGGGGTGGTCGTGATGTTGTGCGTCTTCCATCGGGTTCCGCTTCGTCTTAACCAATCAGATAGAACAAGGGGAAAAGGAAAATCCACACCAGATCAACCAGGTGCCAGTACAGACCGGTGTTGTGCAAGAACGTGATCCGATCCGCCCGTACCCGCTCCTTCTTAACCAGTACCATCGCGAACACGATCGCCACGGCACCGATGATCACGTGAAGGGCATGCAAGCCCGTCATCGTGAAATACAGTCCGTAGAACACCTGTTCGCCGACCGGGCTCTCGAGCATCGTCGCCGACTTGGGATAGATGTCATGCGCAAACTTCGCGCCCCACTCGAACGACTTGATGATCAAAAAACCCAGCGCACACCCGATGGTGACGGTGCACAAACTCAGGGAAAGCGCCTTCTTGCCACGTTCCAGCGTTGCGATCGCAAGTGCCATCGTCAGGCTGCTGGTCAGCAGAATCATCGTATTGACCGCCCCGATCAGCTTGTCCAGGTGCCCCGACGCGTCCCGAAAGTCGAAACGGAACTTGTGAAGATAAACGGCGAACGCGATGAACAGCGTTCCGAACAGCAGAACCTCCGTGAACAAAAACAGCCACATCCCGATCTTGCCCGCGACAGGATCGTAGTGCTCCGCGTGCTCCGCATGTGCGGTCCCGGTTGTTGCAACACTCCCGTCAGGCATCGTCCACTCTCTCGGGATACTCATAGGTGCCGCGGCTCAGGTCCGGTTCACCATCGAAGTTCAGAGTCGGCGGCGGCGTCGGCGTCCGCCATTCCAGCGTCGCACCGCCCCACGGATCTGCGGGCGCCGGTTTGCCCTTCAGCAGGGCGTAAACCAGATTCGCAAACATCAGCAGCAACGAGCTGAACAAAAACCACGATCCTACCGTCGAGATTCTGTGATAGATCGCATACTCGGGCAGGTAGTCGGCGTAGCGACGCGGCATACCCGCCGCCCCCGCGAAAAACAGCGGCATGTACGTCGTAAGAAACCCGACGAAGAAAAGGAGCGCCGCCGCGTGCGCCACACGCATGTTGTACATCCGGCCGAACATCTTCGGCCACCAATAGTGCATCCCAGCGAAAAAAATCACCCCCGTCCCACCGAACATCGTGAAGTGGAAGTGCGAAACCACCCACGACGTATCGTGCAAATGCACGTCCAACGACAGCGACGCATTGATCAGCCCCGTAAACCCGCCGATCGAGAACAAGAGAATGAACATCAACGTCCACACCATCGGCGGCGCCAGATAGACGGACCCCTTGTACATCGTCGCCAGCCAGTTGAACACCTTCACCGCACTGGGGACAGCCACGAAGAACGTCAGGAACGAGAAAATCACCCGGGCTGTGTCGGCCATGCCCGAAGTGAACATATGGTGACCCCACACCAACGAACCGATCGCGGCGATCGCGATCGAAGAGAACGCGATGTACTTGTATCCGAAGATCGTCTTCCGTGAAAACGTGGGGATAATCTCCGATACCACCCCCATCGCCGGAAGCACCATGATGTAGACGGCCGGGTGCGAGTAGATCCAGAACAGGTGTTGATAGAGAATGGGGTCTCCGCCGCGCGCGGGGTCGAAGATCGGCACACCCAGAACCCGCTCCAGCAACACCATCACGAGCGTGATCCCCACAACCGGCGTCGCCACGATCTGCACCCACCCCGTCGCGTACAGCGCCCACACGAACAGCGGCATCTCGAACCACCCCATCTCCTTCGCCCGAAGACGATGGACCGTGGTCACGAAGTTCAACCCGGTGAGAATCGACGACCACCCCAGGATGAACGCCGCGGACATCGGCAAGAGAACGTTCGGTTGCGTCTTCACCGCATACGGCACGTAGAAGGTCCACCCCGTGTCGGGCGGACCGACAGCCACCGAAACCAGCGCCAACACCGCGCCGAGCACATAGCAGTACCACGAGGTAAGGTTCACTTTCGGGAACGCGACGTCCTCCGCACCGATCATGATCGGAAGAAAGAAGTTCCCGAAAATCGCGGGGATGCCCGGGATGACGAACAGGAAGATCATGATCACGCCGTGCACGGTGAGCAGCCGGTTGTACACGTCGTTGGAGATATACTGCTCACCCGGCGCGAACAGTTCCAGCCTGAACATCACCGCCAGCGACGCAGCCACCAGAAACAACGGCATCATCCCCAGCATATAGAGGATGCCGATGCGCTTGTGGTCCGTCGTCGTCAACCACGACAGGATGCCCGGCTTCGCCTCGATATAGTTCGGCAGCGCCACGTAAGGCGCCGCGAGTTGAGAGCTCACGTTGCTTCTCCTTCGTGCTCTCCCGACCGTTCAGCGCGGCGGCTCTTGCGAAGCAGCAGGAAACCGCCGAATCCCATGACGAACAGCGCCGTCATTCCCAGTATGATTCGATTGAGCTGCAACACGTATCCGCGGCTGGTGGGATCATACGCGTAGCATAGCGCCTGCACCCGCCGCATAAACGACCGGGCCCGACCCTGCGTCGCGTCGATGACGGCCATCTTCAGGTCCGCCGGATTGAACTGTACACCGTTGAGATACCGCACGATCTTTCCCTCCTCGGAGAGAAAGATCACCGTCGCCGCGTGAACGTAGTCTACCTTGTTCTTGTCCTTGATGTAGCGAAAACCCACCGCCTCCGTGATCCGTTTGATCGTCGGCTCGTCGCCCGTCAGCCAGCGCCAGTCTTCGGCTGACACCTCTTTCTTGTCCACGGTGGCCACGAAGTTCGCCTTCTTGAGTCTCGCGAGATCGGGCGTCTCCGTCGGATCAAAGCTGATCGTCACCAGACGGTAGTCTTCCCCCGGGGTCAGATCGCAGTTGTTCACGTTTTTCGACAGCTCCTGCAACAGCGGCGTGCAGATGCCCGGACAGCGAAAATAGACCAGTGTCAAGACCACCGGCCGATCGAACAGTTCCTTCAGGGCGATCGGATTGCCCTCCTCGTCGGCGAAAGTATAGTTGTCCAGGTCCAGCACGCTCCCCAGGTGCTCCTCGATTCCCACCTCGATCTTCTCCTGTGCGTGCGCCATCAGCGCCGTCGACAGCATGATCCCGTAGGTCAGAACTCTCAGCAGCGTTCGTTGTGTCATCGTTTCGTCCCTAGATGTAAAACTGCATGGATTCGCCGAGAAGCGGGTCACCCACCGCCACGGGAAGGTTGCGCTTCAGAAATCGTGCGATAAACATCGTAATCACGCCCACCATCAGCAGCGGCGGCCCCAGTTCCTGCCACCCCAGCATCGGACCGTCCGGGTGAATCTGCGGCATGATCAGCCAGTACAAGTCCAGAAGCTGGCCCAACAACACCAGAATAGAAACCCACAGCAGACGCGTCGGATTGATCTTGGCGCCGCGCGAGAGCAACGCCAGGAACGGAATCACGAAGCGAACAACCCCCAGCATCACGCTCACCGTCAGCCAACCGCCCTCGAATCGACGAACCAGGTAGAACGACTCTTCCGGAATATTCCCGTACCAGATCAGCATGTACTGGCTGAACGCGATGTACGCCCAGAAGCACACGAACGCGAACAGCAGCGCACCGAGGTTGTACAGGTGGCCGTCCCCCACCACGCCCCGACCGAGTCG
>JASFUW010000108.1:0-12824 GCA_050050135.1 Phycisphaerae bacterium | reverse complement strand
GCTTCTCCGGATGGGGCGGGGTTTGCCGCGGGCTTCCTGACAGCCAGCGTCATTTTCTGCGTCGGACCGCTGACGCTGGTCGGGTGTCTGGAGAACGGGGCGCATGCGAACCCGAGCTTTCTCTACGTCAAAGCGCTACTGGACGGGTTTTGCTCTCTGGCGCTGGCGTCGTCGCTGGGCTACGGTGTTCTGGCAAGCGTGGTGACCGTGCTCGGGTTTCAGGGGACGCTGTCGTTGCTGGCTTATTGGGTCGCCGAGCCGCTGCACGAAGTTTCGCTTGATTTGATGACCGTCGTGGGCGGGGTGGTGCTGTTGGCAACGGCCCTGATGATACTGGAAATCAAGAAAATCCCCGTCGCCAACCTCCTCCCGGGCATTTTCCTTCCACCGCTGATTGTCTGGATCGCGGAGCGTTTCTCGCCCGGGATCTTATTGCCTGTGGGGTGATAACGTGCCTAGAATGGGTTGGAGTTTCGGTGGAGCGAGCGGTGTCCGACGAGGTCATCTCCTCAGCACAGGCTGACTACGACGCGTTGCGCTACGTGTCCCCGGAGACTCCCTGCCCCTATCTTCCCGGAAGGTCCTCGCGAAGCGAAGCCTATTATACGGACCACCTGGACGGGGAGCTGCACGAGCGGTTGATGCACCGCGGGTTCCGACGATGCGGTCGGGTGGTTTATCGGCCTCAGTGTCGAGGGTGCGTCGAATGCCGACAGCTCCGTATCCCGGTGGCTGACTTCCATGCCACGCGTTCGCTCAGGCGGGTGTCGCGCCGCAACGCCGACGTCCGCGTCGAAGTGCAGGAGCCGGAACCGACCGACGAAAAATTCGCGCTTTACCAGGCATACCTCGATCACCAGCACGACGGCGCCATGCCGCGCACCTACGAATCGTTCCACGACTTTCTGTATGAATCACCGACCGATACGCTGGAACTGGAGTATCGCCTGGGCGAGCGGCTGGTGGGCGTGAGCATTGCTGACCGGGTGCCACGGGGTCTGAGCAGCGTGTACATGTACTTTGATCCGAGCCTGGCGGGGCGCAGCCCGGGGACGTTCTCCGTCCTGTGGGAGCTGGCGTATTGCAGACGGCAGGGTCTGCCGTACTATTACCTCGGCTTCTTTGTCGCCGGGAGCAAGACCATGGCGTACAAAGCCCGCTTCCGTCCTTATGAAGTGCTCGTAGGCGAGGAGCGGTGGGTGTCGTACCGAGGTTAGGTTCAGCGCGTGCCCGATTCATCTCGTCCTCGACGGAGATCCTCGACTGAGCTTCGGCCGAAGTCCTCATCCGAGCGTCTCGGCGGTCGGCTTTCCCGAGAAGACTTCAAACGGATTCTGCTGGTGAAGCCCAGCTCGCTGGGCGACGTCGTTCACGCCCTGCCGGTTCTTCACGGTTTGCGTGTACGATTTCCCGATTCAAGGATCGACTGGCTGATCGCGCCGTCGTTCGCCCCGCTGGTGGAGGGACATGGCGACGTTGATGAACTGGTAATGTTCGATCGCCGGCGATTCGGCCGGCTAGGCCATAATCCGGTCGTCGCCGGGGAGTTCGTGCGGTTCGTCGGGGGGTTGCGGAAGCGCCGGTATGACCTTGTGGTAGACATCCAGGGTCTGTTCCGAAGCGGGTTTTTGTCGTTGATGACCGGCGCACCGGTGCGGATCGGGTTTCGGAGTGCTCGCGAAGGTGCGTGGATCTTCTACACGCACCATATCGCGATGGCCGACCCCGACGCTCACGCTGTTGATCGTTACTATCGCGTAGGCGATCTGCTCGGCTTCGCCGATGTGCCGGTGGAGTTCAACTTGCCCGATTCGGAGGATTCATCCCGTCGCGCCGAGGCGATGCTTCGGGAATCTTCCTTCCCGGACGACGGTTCGTTGATTGTCGTGGCGCCGTCGGCGCGCTGGGAGACGAAGATGTGGCTTACGGAACGGTTTGCCCGTACCATCGACCGTCTTTGCCACACAGAATCGAGGCGCTGTGTCCTCGTGGGCGGAGCAGACGAGCGGGGCCGGTGCGAACGGATTGCGGAGCGCTGTCGTACGAGACCCGCGAACCTGGCAGGGCAGACGAGCCTGTCGGAGCTTACCGCGGTCGTCAGGCGGGCCGATCTGGTGCTTTGCCACGACTCGGCGGTCGCGCATCTTGCGGCGGCGCTTCAGCGGCGATTGGTCTGCATTACCGGTCCGACGAATCCACGGCGGACCGGTCCCTACCGCAGGGGGGAGGACGTGGTCCGGTTGAACCTCGAGTGCTCGCCGTGCTACCTCCGAAAGCTGCGTCAGTGCCGACATGACCATCGTTGTATGAAGGAGCTGGAAGTGGAAGCGGTTGTGGCTGCCTCCGAGCGGGCGCTCGAGCGCCGGCAGGGGAATTGCAGATTACGAACGGCTAGTTACGAATAACCAATGACGAGTTACCGGGCGATGGTGGTGCATGGTCGCGCTATCGTGATTCGTACCCTGTAATCCGTAGCTGTTTTCCATCGGAGGTGGTGACGAGGTTGTTGAGCATGGCGGGGTACTGGCGCAAGGCGCGACGGTTTGTGGTGCGCAAGGTGCTCCACGCGGGAGACACTCCGCACGCGGTCGCCATGGGCACGGCCATCGCGACGTTCGTGGCGTTCTTGCCTCTGATCGGACTTCAGACGATCCTGGCCGTTGCAGTGGCGGCCCTTTTCCGCGCAAACAAGGCGATCTGCGTGCCGGTCGTCTGGATCAGCAATCCCGTTACGCTGGTTCCCATGTACGGTGCGTGTTTCGGTCTGGGACGGTTCCTGATGACCGGTGCCCTTCCCCGGCACGAGCCGAAGGTCCTCGCCGACCTCGAACTGCACAGCGGCCTGAGCTTCTTCGAAATGGGCTTCTGGCGCGATCTCGCAAACCGACTCGTTGGTCTCGGTGTCGAGCTGTGGGTGGGGTGCGTGGTTTTGGGGCTCGTGTTTGCGCCCGTCGCGTACGGTGTGATGCGATGGATTGTTTCGACGTACCGAGAGCGTCGCCGCCGGGCCCTGCTTCGAAAGAGCCTCCTTGCCGGGGACGTTCAGTCGGGGTTTCCGGCACCGTGAGACAAGAATGCTCTAGGCATCCAGGAGGCGCGTCAGGTGCAGGGCGACGGAGTCGGCGAGCGCCTCGAGGTGGTACCCACCCTCCAGAATGCTGACCAGCCGGCCTGCGCTGTGTTGCTTTGCCACGTCCACCACGGCGTCGGTCATCCAACCGTAGGATTCGGTTTCCAGATCAAGCGGCGCGAGCGGGTCGAGGCGATGGGCGTCGAACCCGGCGGAGATGAGCACGAACTGCGGGGCAAACGAGTCGACCGCGGGCAACACCTTCTCATCGAACGCACGACGGTAGGTGGTGTCGTTGCTGTGCGGTTTCATGGGCACGTTGAGCGTTGCCCCCTCGCCCGATCCGAGTCCCCGCTCGTGCGCGTGGCCCGTCCCGGGATATACATAGGCAGGATGGCCGTGGAGGCTGACGAACAGAACGCGGGGGTCTGACTCGAATGTGTGCTGTGTCCCGTTGCCGTGGTGTACGTCCCAGTCGAGGATCAAGACCCGCGAAAGTCCGTGGTCATCGGTCAGGTGTCGCGCCGCGACGGCGATGTTGTTGATCAGGCAAAATCCCATCGACAGGTGTTGCTCGGCGTGGTGGCCTGGCGGTCTGACGGCGCAGAATGCGTTGTCAACAGAACCGGCCATCACCGCGTCCACGGCATGAATCACTCCGCCCGCCGCGAGTCGGGCGATGTCGAAACTCACGCGGCAGATTCCGCTGTCCGGCATGTCGATGTAGGGTAGTTCCTTCTCGCAAGCGTCTTTTAGGCGGTCGAGATACACATCGTTGTGAATCCGCCTAACCAGGTTCATGTCCACGGGGGTGGTGTCGAGGGGCGTGCATGCCCCGGCGAGACCACGGTCGGCGAGTGCTGCCGCGATGTGTGCGAGGCGTTCGGGGGTCTCCGGATTCTGCGCGCCGGTCCGGTGCTCCCTGAACCGCTCGTTTTGTGTCAACCCTGTCTTAGCCATCCGGTTGGCCTCCTTTCCCGGTCGTCGCGAACCGCACCGGTCTCGGGTCATTGAAACGCAGATGGCGCGAATAGGCAACGCTATCTTTCGACGGACATGCCGGACGCTGGACGGTTGACGTGGTCTCGCGGCGACGTAACACTCGCGGTAACCCGAACGAACCGGTGAAGGAGAGGTACGGGATGAGCTCAATCGAGGGCGTACTGGGGGCCGTCAAAACGATCACGTTCGATTGCTACGGAACGCTGATCGACTGGCGGAAAGGGCTGACTGAGGTCTTCGCCGAGCTGTTCGGCACGGAACTCGGCGCGCGCAGCGATGAGGTATTTCGAACCTACGTCTCCGCGGAGGCGGCGATCGAGTCCGGCCCCTATCGATCGTATCGGGAGGTGCTTTCGGCGGTCACCGAGCGCGTGGCGGAGAAACTCGGGTTCGACCTCGCCCCGGAACGAGCCGGGCTGTTGGCTGAAAGGCTGCCGGATTGGACGCCGTTTCCCGACACCAACGAGGCGCTCTCACGTCTCAAGGAGCGGTACCAATTGGGCGTCCTTTCCAACATCGATCGGGACCTGTTCGCGGGGACCGCACGGTGCTTCGACGTGGCATTCGATTTCGTCGTCACGGCTGAGGACGTGGGGGCATACAAACCCGCCCACGACCATTTCGAGCGACTCGTCGCGTCCCACGCCCCAACTTCCAGCCTGCTGCATGTGGCGCAGAGTCTCTTTCATGATGGTATCCCGACGATGGAGCTGGGGCTGGCGTTCGTCTGGATCAACCGATACGGCGAATCCAACCCGACGCGCGTCGAGCCGGTCGCCACGGTTCCGGACCTGAAGTCGCTGGCTCAAATCGCGTGTCCGCCGTAGCGTCATTTGCTCCGTCGGGTGACGGCGCCTAGACTGTATGGCATGAACGAGGACGCGGTAAGGAAGCTACTCGAAGGCGTGCGCCGCGGCGAACAGAGCGTGGATGAGGCCGTCACCCGGCTGAGATCCATGCCGTTCGAGGACCTCGGGTTCGCCAAGATCGACCACCATCGCGCCATCCGATGCGGATTCCCCGAGGTTATCTATTGCGAGGGAAAGACGGCGGAGCAGGTGGCGACCATCTTCGGGCGATGCGCCGAGGTGGGCTCGAATGTCATTGCCACGCGTGCGTCACGAGATGTCTTCGACGCGGTCGGCTCGACGTCTCCGGCGGCGACCTACCATCAGACCGCGCGGGTCATCACGCTGCGACAGCAAGCGCCCGCTCCATCGGACGGCACGATCGCGATCGTCTCCGCCGGCACGAGCGACGCGCCCGTGGCTGAGGAGGCTCGCGTTACCGCAGAATTTCTGGATCAGGAAACAGCCACGTTCTACGACGTGGGCGTTGCGGGTATTCACCGACTGCTCGCCCACTCGGAGGCGCTGCAATCAGCGAACGTCGCGATCGTGGTCGCCGGGATGGAGGGTGCGCTGGCGAGCGTCGTTGGTGGACTCGTGGACTGTCCCGTGATCGCGGTCCCGACGAGCATCGGATACGGCGCCAGTTTTCAGGGGTTGGCTGCGCTGCTGGCGATGCTCAATAGCTGTGCCTCGGGCGTGACGGTGGTCAACATCGATAACGGATTCGGGGCCGGTTACACTGCTGCGTTGATCAATCGTCGCCGTGGTTCGTCGCCAGACGGAGGTCGCTGATGCCGTCGGAGCCCGTGCTCACCCGCGAGATCGCACCATTACCCGAACGCCGCGACGACGCGCACAAAGGGGATGTGGGTCGTCTGGTGATCATCGGGGGGTGCTGCGACGAGACGCTGATGGTCGGCGCCGTGGCTTTGGCGGCCAACGCAGCGTTCCGCAGCGGGGCGGGTCTTGTCCAGCTCTTTGTTCCCGAGCCGATTCGCAGCGCCGCCGCGGTGCTCGCGCCCTGTGCCACCACGCGCACACTGCCGACGGATGCACCGGGGCTGCTCGACGCGGTCGCCGCGTTCCGGGCGGATGTTGTGGCGTTGGGGCCCGGCTTGGGCAAATCGCTGACACCGGAGGTCGTGGCGGAGTTTGTGGCGTCGTTCGGCGGACCGATCGTGGTCGATGCCGATGGACTGAACGCCTTGGCCGAAGCGCCGCCGCTTGCGGTACCGAATTCCAAGCGCGTGATCCTCACGCCACACTCCGGTGAGATGCGCCGTCTCCTGGCTGCGCGGGGCAGAAGCGCCGAGGTTGGCCGCTCGGCCGCCGGTCGTCGAAAGGCGGCGGCTGAGCTGACCGCCCTGTACGGCTGCACCGCGGTGCTCAAGGGCCGGGCAACCGTCGTGACCGACGGCGACCGGCTCTACGTCAACGAAACCGGGAACGCGGGGATGGCGACCGGCGGCGCGGGCGACGTGTTGACTGGCGTGATCGCCGGGTTGCTGGGGCAGGGGTTGCACCCGTTGGAGGCGGGGATTCTCGGGGTCTACCTGCACGGGTTGGCGGGCGACTTCGCCTCCGAGGAACTCGGCCGCCTGTCCATGACGGCGATGGACCTTGTCGAGTATCTGCCGGAGGCGTTCAGCGAGCACGAGATGTCGGCCAGCGAATGAAGCGTGTGTTCGCGGGCGTCGGTCAGAACACGTCAGTGCCCATGCAGCGGCACTCAGTGAGCGTTGAGACCCTCCGGTTGCTCCGTCGGCTACGAACCCTTGATGCCTCGAAGGGCGGACTTCAGCGCGTCGCGGTTGGGGGCAACGCTCAGCGCTGCGTCAAAGTGCACTTTGTGTGAATCGACCAGCTCGCACAGGGACCTGGTGAACGAGCGCATGCCCTCCTCCGCGGACTTGTCGATGAGGCCGGGGATGTCCAGGTCCCGCGCCTGCATGATCATGTCCTTGACCGCGGGCGTCTTGATCAGCACCTCGGTCGCGGGGAAGTTCGTTCCCGGTTCGATGCCGGGAAGAAGTCTCTGGCAGAATATACCCTGAAAGCTGCTGGCCATCGTCGAGCGCACGAATTGGTGTTCCGCCCGGGGGAAGTACTCGAGGATGCGGTTGAAGGTCTGCTGGGTGTCCGCCACGTGGACGGAGCCGAAGACGAGATGCCCTGTTTCGGCTGCCTGGAGCGCCGCGACGATCGTCTGGCGATCGCGCAGCTCTCCGATCAGGATGCAATCCGGGTCTTGGCGCACGACGGCCCGCAGGGCTTCGTGATAGTCGCGCACGTCCAGGCCGATCTCGCGTTGTGAGATGATGGCCCGCCGTGGCTCGAAGATGAATTCGATGGGGTCCTCGATGGTGACGATGTGCACGCGGCGGTTTTGGTTCACGTGGTTTACCATTGAAGCCAGCGTGGTGCTCTTGCCCGCCCCGGTCATTCCGCTGACGAGGACCAGCCCTTCGTTGGTGTTTTCGATGGTGTGTCGATAGATCGGTGGAAGGTTCAATTCCTCGAACGTGGGGACCTGGTTAAGGACGCGGCGGAACGTGGCGTGGGTTTCGCCCATCGAGCGGAACATGTTGACGCGGTAGCGCCCGCCCGAATCGTCGCGGGTTGCAAAGTCGACGGCCCCGGTCTCGGGGAATTCGTCCCTGCGGCTCTCGGGGATGAGACCCTCGAGCATAGCGACGATGTACTCGGAATCGGGAACCGGCGGCATCTTTGCTGCTCGCAGAACGCCCTTCGATCGGAAGAACGGTGCGTGCCCGGGTTTGAGATGCATGTCCGAAGCACCAAGTTGCTGCATGTTGGAAAGCAGGTTCTTCAGGACTTGCTGAGGGGCGTCAGGCATGTGGTTATCTCATGGGTGACAGTCGTACGCGTGCGCCTATACAAACATCACACGAACAACGCGACCAGACCGAGAATCGCGGCGACGGTTGCGACGCCGATGGCCGACCACGCGAACCACGTGAAACGCCGCGTGTGTTCCGAGAGCAGACTCGAAATCTGGGCGTCCCGCGCGGAGACGTCCCAGCGCATCTCTTGCAGTGTTTTGGTCGAGGCGTTCGTCGCCTCGCCGAGCCTGTCAAGCACCTCCTTACACTGCGCGTTTGTCGACGCCGCCTTCTCACTTGCCTCTCGCGCAAGGTCCAACTGTCGTGCGACAGACACCATGGTCTCCCGCTGGGCGTCGGCAATCTGCGGAAGCTGGGACAGTGATTCCTCGATCCGCTTCAGGCAAACGAGTTGCTCAGCGGTCGCCTCGCGGAGCGCGGTCAGCGATTCCAGTTGTTTCGTGGCCGCGTCCGGAGCGTTCGCCAGGCCCGCCGCCACCGTGTCCAGCACCTGAGCGATCCGTTCTCTATTACCCGCCTCGGCAGTCAGATGGGTTCGTAGTTCGTCAATGGATCGGGCCAGTCGATCGGTCTGTTCCTCCACCCGTGCGGGATTCTGTCCTCCACGCGTCGGGCGTGCTCTTGGTGCCTGTCCGGTTCCGCCCTCTGCCGTTTGCGCTGCACCTTCCGACTCGGGACCAGCGGGCGCAGCGGGTTGTGCCTCTTGTGGAACGGTGGGAGGCGTGTGCTGCGCCGAAACCGCCGCTTTGTCGGCACCGGTGAACCAATGTCCTACGCGTGACCAGAATCTCGCTCGTTCCACTGTGCCTACTCCCGAGGCCTCATAGAGCGGTGCTTGAAACCCATCCCCGCCGCCGAGGGTTCGAGTTCCTGCGTCGCACCCTCGCTGCCACATTTTAGCCGCCGCCGACTGTGGCTTCAACGACCGGGGTCATTGACGCGTTGCATTCGCCGATTGTACATTCGGATTGACGTCCGGATACGGTAAGCCGGACTCGATCGGAAACCACGAGCCTACAAAACGAGCGGGCATGCCCTACAGTACCGGCGCACGAGGAGACGCCGGCCTTCTGAAGGCAGAACCTCAAGGAGATGGGCATCATGTCTCGGGCGGCCAAGCTTCGGACTTTACTCGAGAAGGATCCGACCGACGTGTTCTTGAACTTCGGGTTGGCGATGGAACTGTTGAAGGAGGATCAGAAAGAGGAAGCGCTCGCCCAATTCGATCATGTGGTGGACCTTGACCCCGACTACGTTGCCGGGTACGTCCAAAAAGGTCAGACGCTGATCGCGCTGGGCAGAAGGGACGAGGCCAGGCGGACACTGGCGGCGGGTGTAGCCGCGGCCCATAGGACCGGCGACTCGCACAGTGCGGAAGACGCGCAACGCATGCTGGATTCGTTACCCTGAACACATGGTTTGCAGGCGGCGGCCGCCCACCGGGTCACACACCTCCGGCCCGTCCGCGACCGAGTGACAGAAAACGCGAACGGCTTAGAACCGGTGTGGACTGACGACCAGAGCGCCCTGCGAAGAACCCCGGATGATGGTCGGCTTGCACTGGGTCTTTGCTTCGTACTCGCTAAGGGCTGACTCGACGCTTCCGGTTGCCTGTTGGGACGACCGGAGCAGGACCGTGACCAGTCCGCCGCACCCGCGCCCGCTGACCTTCGCTCCGTACACGCCGGTTTTGGCACCGTGCTTCCGCACCAGCTTGACCAGCAGGTCGGACTCGACGCTCCCGAGTCCACATCGTTGCCCGTAACTCCAGTGGGACGCGTTCATCAACCCGCCCGCGCCCTGAAGTGCCCGTTCATCACCGCTGCGAATGGCACGTGCAAGACACTCGGCGAATTGGCACGCTCTTGCGTGCTCGTAGATATGATGCTCGGTCCGCGAGCGGACTTTGTAGGTGAAGTCGGGCTCGACACGGGTCCAGGGATCGCCCGTTTCGCCAAACCGATCCAAGAACTCCCGCCCCTTCAGCTTGGTCGGCAAGCGATCTCGAAATCTCTCGACGTAATCGTTAACCGCGACGCGGGCCAAAAACCCGTCCCAGCTCAGCTCCCTTGCGTTTTCGTGTTGAACGATCCGGTCGATCAGGGCGCGCCCCATGAATGCGGCGGTGCGCACTTGCCTGTACTTGGCCATCGCGTTGTCGTTCAACACGCCACTGTCGATGCCGATAAAAGTCAAGTTGTCCGGGAGCGGAATGTCTCCGCCGATCGTCCCCGTGTTGCAGTGAATCTCCAACAGGGCCGATGGTCGTCCCGAAAGTGCACAGGCCGCGTCGGCGACGCCCACGGGCGCCTGGAGCCATTCGTTCTCGACACGCTGACAAAGGTGTGCGAACTGTTCCGGTTCGAGCGCCGCTTCCCATAGGGACGCGGTGGCGACCGCGGTCGCGGAGGCGACTGCGGCGTGGTGACCTACGTCGCTCAAACCCCCGAGTGTGGAGCCCAACACAACGGACACGGCAACTTGCGAAGGCCCGATGCCCAGCTCCCGGGCTAGCTCGACGACCGCCCCTAGCGCGCAGACCACGTTCGGCGAGGCGCCTCCTGGAAGCACACCGGCCATCTCCGCAGCCGTGACCGGCGTGCCGTCGGACCCATACAATTCTCGGGTAGCTACGGTAAGCGGCGTGCCGTTATCCCCGTCGCGTCGCGCCGAGAGCTTTATGGAAATCGTGTCGTCCTGGCGTTGCTGAACTACGACGCAAGCGTGGTTTTCGGTCGCCATGTGCAGCACGACGGCACCGGTGTACTCGGCAAGCCCACCCATGACGTCGAGGCGACCGGGGGCGCGTGCCGCGACGCGGGGCGACCCCTCCGGCAACTCGTCGGCGAGCCCCACAAGAAGCGGGGAATGTTCGGGGTCGGGCCCGAAGCCCTGCGCCGTGGTGGTCGCCACCTCGTCGCCCGGCGACACCCTGGTTGCACTGTCCGGCTCAACGTTCATTCGGCTGCCCACGATCCGGCGGTCAACAGACCTGGTCCAGCACGGTTTCGTCCACGAAGATGGGCGTTTGCGTGCCGGCTCCGATGGCGATCGCATCGGACGGACGCGAATCCACCTCGATGACGTTGCCGTTCTGCCGCAACACCAATCTCGCGTAAAACGTGGAATCGCGCAGTTCATTGATCACGATCTGGTCGAGCTCGAAGTCCAACTCTTTGATCAACTGCTCGATCAGATCGTGGGTCAGAGGGCGCTGCACCCTGATGCCCTTGGTGCGACGGTCGATGGCGTAGGCTTCATGGATACCGATCAGAATGGGGAACGCGCGGGCACCCGTGCTTTCGCTCAGCACGATCATCGACATTTTGTCTTCGTCCGAGTCGACGATCACGATGCGCGCGAGGTCCATTCTGACAAGCATGCTTTGCCTTCCCGACAATCCCGACACGCTTCGGTATCGGGATTCGACCTTCCTGCGGCCGACATCAGAGAACATGCGGCGTTTGTGGTCGTCGCGCCCGCTGCCCGCCACACCGAGCCCATTGTACACCCGTTGCGGAATGGCTGCACGCTTCTTACGAGGCACGTGTCGCCAGCGCCCGTTTCAACGCGTCGAACTGCTCCGCTTCCATGCCGACGCTTTCGTCCTTATTGGGATACGTTCCGTTTTGCACGTCGCTCGCGTACGACGTAAATGCCCGGATCAGATCGTCGTGGAGGTGCAGATACTGTTTTACCGACCGGGGTGGGTGCCCGACGCCGTATCCCAGCATATCGTGAAGGACCACGACCTGACCGTCGCAGAACGGACCGGACACGCAGCCGATGACGGGGAGCGCGGTCGACTCCGTGACGAGCTTGGCGACTTCCTTGGGAACGGCCTCAAGCAGTAGTGCTACGGCGCCTGCATCCTCCATCATCTTGGCGTCCTCGATGATTCGGACCGCGTCGGCTGCCTGTTTGCCCTGCACCCTGTATCCGCCGGTACGCTGGATCGACTGGGGTTTGAGACCGAGGTGTGCCATCACCGGTATGGTGGCCGCGGCCATGGCTTCGACGGTCTTGACCAGCCGGCGATCGACTTCGACCTTGACGCAATCACAGCCCGCACGCGCCATGAAAAGCCCGGCATTTCGGATGGCCTCCTCCTTGGCCACTTGGTAGCTGAGATAGGGCATATCCCCAACAAGATACACCGATGGCGCTCCGCGGCGGACGCCCGCGGCGATGGTCACCAGATGCTCCACCGTGGCCGGGAGCGTCGTCGGATGGCCGAGACAGACTTCTGCGTAGGTATCGCCCACGAGCAGCGAGTCGATCTGGGCCTCCTCCATCAAACAGGCGGTGCTGTAGTCGTAGCAGGTAAGCATCGAGATTTTCTTGCCATCTCGTTTTCGGGCGCCTAGCGTATTGATTGTGGTTTTGGTCTGGGGTTGCATGGCCGGGGAAGAATACGTCCCCGTCCGGTTGTGTTCAAGCGCCACGGCTTTTGCGGCAGGAAGTCCGAGGCTCCGATAAGACCAGCAAAAATCGCGAACGGGGAGCGCGGCGCGCAGATTCGCGCGCCCGATTCCAGCGAGGCTAAAGTCGGCGGTTTCCGGACGCCGAAATCCCTGAGGTTTTCAAGAAGGGGCAGGTTGTGAGCCAAGACTCACCCAAGGGCGCTGCAAGGCAAGGTGTGGCGGCAATCGATGCCGGCGAGGCGTCCGATCGGTGCACCGAGAGGTCGGCGCGCATCCGAAAGGCGGCGGCCGCTCTGTTGCCGTTCGGCCCCGGAGGATCCGCCCGGTGCGGGCCTCGGCCGGGGGCTTCATCCTCGCACGCGACAGACCTCGATGATCCAGGATTGCTCCCGATCATCGCTCGCGGCAAGGGCGGCATTGTTGTCGACGTCGACGGAAACGAGTACATCGACCTGATCGGCGGGCGGGGGTCGCTGATCCTCGGACACGCCGACGAGCGTGTCGTCGCCGCCATCACCAAGGCCGCATCGAAAGGAAGCGGATGCGGCGCGTTGTCCGAGGCCGAGGTGCGACTCGCCGAGTTGATCGTGGGACGCGTTCCCGGCGCGGAGAT
>JASFUW010000107.1:0-12833 GCA_050050135.1 Phycisphaerae bacterium | reverse complement strand
TCGACGCCGTTGCAGTACTGCCCGTCGTTGCAGGCATTGTCGTTGGGCGTATGGGTGCAGGTGTCGTTGTCGTCGTCACAGGTGTCGATCGTGCAGTCGACGCTGTCATCGCAGTCGACGGGCGGTCCCGGTACGCAGGCGCCGTCCACGCAAACCTCCACGCCGTTGCAGTACGATTCGTCGTCACATTCGGCATCCGTCACACAGTCGACCGCTTGGAGTTCGACCACCAGGTCGTTGAAGTCGCGGTCTGATCCCGTGCCGCTTACGTCCTCCCAGAACAGCAACCAGACTTTGGTGCTCGCCGGAAGGCCCGGGAGGCCCGTGATGTTGTACGTGAC
Organism: Phycisphaerae bacterium; assembly: GCA_050050135.1. Taxonomy (GTDB): domain Bacteria; phylum Planctomycetota; class Phycisphaerae; order UBA1845; family UBA1845. Next base: position 12,492 of record JASFUW010000107.1, on the reverse strand, counting down.
GAGGTGGTCCAGTCCGTCAGTGTTCGAGCTTTCCTCGGAATAATGAACGTTGTCAAGCCCGCCGTCGGAGTCATCGGCGCGGGCCCACTCCCAGATCGCTCCGGTGCCAAAGGTGATAACAGCCGACCCACTCGCAGAGTAACCGCTGCCGGACACGTCAAAGAGCTTCACGTAACTGAGTCCGGCGTCGTAGCCGAACTCCTGGGCGTAACCGGCAAAGCGTGCCTCGGCCACCGCGGTCGCCGTGCCGTCCGTCCACGTGTCGTCGTCACCTGAACCCGGCGAACCGGTGAGCATGTTGAGCAACGATGCCAGACCAAAGTCATCAACGCGTGTGGCTGTCACGGTTCCGTTGTCGAAGACCGACCACAGGCCGTTCCCCAGGTCGGTCCCGCTCCCGACGAAGGTCCCGCCGTACGTGTTCTCGAGGATCTCGACATGCGTCGCCTCGCCCGACGGCGGAGTGCCGACGGTGGAGTAGCCGGCGAATAGCGAGGCGGTCGGTAGCACCAATGTCCCAACGAGCAGTGCAAACACCCTTGAACGCTTCATGGTGGTCTATCCTTTGAGCGAGAACGATTCGCCAGCCCGCCGGCACATCAAGTGAAGCCTGCGCACAGGCGAGTCACCTGCTTGACACCGCACCCGATCGGCGTTCGAGCCCCGTGGCGCACGACCTCACCGGGCGCACCGTTCGTGTCCGCTGTTCAGCCAAAACCCCGGAGGCCGCGCAAAACAGATAGGAAGAGCCGGAGCGGACCCGAGGCCCGCTTCGCCATCGTCAGTTGCCTGTCTTCACCGCCTCCAAAGCCATCCCGATAACAGGCGCAGTTTACCGTAAGTAGCCTTAACACATCAATCCGAAAAAGCACAGCCAGGAATAGCGCGCCAAATCGGGACGCACATCCCGCCCCTTCAAGCCGACGCCCGACAACCGAGCGAGGAGCCATCGACCTTGAGACGGCGAGCTACCGGGCCTTCTGTCACGCAAAAACGACGAAATCAAAGCGGTAACGGAATGCCGAGGCTGTCCCCCCAAATGATGAAACACCGGGCGGGCGGGAGCGCAGGCGCCGGACCCACGATCGAATCTGGAGCGCCCGTGTCCGGATGGAGAAATCGCCGCCAACCATCATTGTTGGATTAACCAACATTTCATGACTGAATTGATTTGCCACTTGAGCGCGCGGCGGCCGTCCGTCCTGCGCGTCAGCTATGCTTCAGTCGAACCGCGGCAGGCAGCGCTCGGCGATCATTGAATGTTGGTCTGTTGTCAGCCCGCCGCGGTCCGGCCGGGGGCCCCATCCGACGACCTGCCACTCAACAACGAGACAGCAATCCTGCCCCCCTGGCAGGGTCCCCAACAAAACGCGATACACCGTGTGCCCGCACACTTCAGTTCGCGGCGCGCGGGTAAAGAACGATGCGGCGCTTGACGAAACCCTGTTGTAAAGTTAGAAAACTAGCTGTGAAATGCCGGTTTTCAGCATTGGCGTGGCACAGATTGTCGAACGGGATGGCCGTGGGGTTGCAGGACCGATACACCGAACGCTGCGAAACACCGTAAACAGGTCGTAATCGCCCGAAAAGGCTCAAGATGACAGACCTTCCAGAAGCGAACGGGCCCACCGAGGCAGAATCAAACGAGACGACACCGCCGGAGAGCGAATCGGTTGCGCCCGGTCCGCCTCGGTCGGAGCCTCCGGAGGCAAGTCCTTCGGCACTCGATGAGATCGATCGGGAAGTGTCCGAGGCGATGGCTGCCATGGACCCCGTTGACCTCGCGGAGCTGTCCGGGCGGGTCATGTCCGATGCGACGCCCACCGGCGACATCCCGGATGCAGGAGCGGAGATGACGGGAACCGTCGTCGGCCTTTCCGACGACGAAGTGTTCCTCGAGTTTGACGCCAAGCTCCAAGGCGTGATGCCTCGGTCGCATTTCGGCAAGAAGGAGCAGGTGGAGCCGGGTCGTCGCGTGGACGTCGTCGTCGAGCGGTACGACGAGGACGCCAACCTGCTTTTCGTCAACCGGAAAGGAGCCGTCCAGCGGGCCACCTGGACCAACCTGGCCGTCGGGAACGTCGTCGAGGGGCACGTCACCGGTGTGATCAAGGGGGGGCTGGAGATCAACCTGAACGGAATTCGGGCGTTCATGCCGGCGTCACAGGTCGACGTGGCCCCGATGAAAGACATCTCCGTTTTTTTGAACCAACAGATTCGTTGCGAGGTGATCGATCTCGATCGGCGCGCAAAGAACGTAGTCCTCAGCCGCCGAAAGACAATCCAGAAGGAACAGGCCGAGGCCCGCGAACGCATCAAGGAAGAGCTCGAGGCGGGGCAGACGCGCGAGGGCGTGGTCGCAAACATCACCGACTTCGGCGCGTTCGTCGACATCGGTGGGGTGGAAGGCCTCGTCCACATTCGCGACCTGAGTTGGGGCACCGTCGAAAAGGTCTCAGACGTCCTCTCCACCGGGCAAAAAGTGCAGGTCAAGGTGCTGAAAGTCGACGAGAAGCGCGAGCGCATCTCACTCGGGCTGAAACAGGCGCAGCCCGATCCGTGGTCAGTCGTTCCGGAGCGCTATCCCGTTGGCACTGAGCTGAAAGCCCGCATCATCCGAACCGCTGATTTCGGGGCGTTTGCCGAGCTCGAGCCCGGCGTCGAGGGCTTGATCCCGATTAGCGAGATGGGCTGGGAACGCGTCCGGGCGGCGTCCAGCGTCGTTTCGATCGGCGACCTCGTCGATGCCGTCGTCATCCGGATCGAGCCCGAGAAGCACCGGCTAGCGCTGAGCATGAAACAGGCGCAGCCCGATCCATGGGCAGGCGTGCTGGATACGTTCTCGGAGCAGTCCCTCGTGACCGGTCGCGTGACAAGGCTTGCCGACTTCGGTGCGTTTGTCGAGCTCGCCCCCGGCGTGGAGGGACTGGTTCACATCTCGGAGCTGGCTGACCGGCGGGTGCGGTCTTGTTCGGAAGTCGTTTCGGTCGGGCAGGAAGTCGAGGCCCGCGTCTTAGGTGTCGACCAGGAAAATCGCCGCATCTCATTGTCTCTGAAACAGGTCGCGGAGCCTGCCAGCCCCGACGCGACGGCGTCCGCCGAACCTGCCAAGCCCAAAAAGAAGCGAAAAAGACCGCTTCGCGGCGGGTTGACCAGTCACTTCGATTGGTAGCCCGGCGTTCGCCGATTCTCGGCAGCCAGATGACTTTTGCTATTCCGTAGGCATGGTATAAGTGCAGGGTTCCCGATGGCGAGCGATGTGCCGGCCCTGACAGGGGCTTGCTCGTTTGTGTGTTGCGGCCGCGATCGCCTGTCGTGGCGACGCCGGGGCCTTGCCACCGGCCGACACTCGGGTGACGCTGGGACCGGCCTGAGCGACATGAACTTCGGACTGATTGATCGGATCGTGGAGCTGAGTCGGGGCGAGCGGATCGTCGCCCTAAAGGCCGTTTCGCGCGCGGAGGAGTACCTCGCCGATCACTTCCCGACCTTTCCGGTGCTTCCCGGAGTCCTCATGCTGGAGGCGATGGCTGAGGCGGGGGCCTGGCTGCTCAGAGATTCAGGCGATTTCGAAGACCCGGTCGTCTTGCTCAAGAAAGTCCGCAACGCTACATATAAGGACTTCGTCACGCCCGGCGATGTGGTCGTCTACACGGTGACGTGCCGCCGACTCTCGAAAGACGTCAGCGATTTCGAAGGCGTCGGGCGGTGTGGCAACGGAGGGCGAGAGGTCGTCAGAGCCAGATTCGGCCTGACGCAACTGTCTGCCGGCGACCCGGATGGACCGAGTGAGGACGTGAACCGGCGGTTGGCGAAAACGACGCGGGCTCAGTTCGCGCGGCTTCGCAAATGAAGGGGAAGCACATGACCCGCCCGCCTCGCGAACGTTGCGGCCCGGGCCGGTCTTAAACGTGCCCTGGATGAAGGAGGTTCTAACGGCATGACCCTGACACGTGACGAGGTCTTCAACAAGATACGCGACGTGCTGACCGACGCACTCGGGGTGGACGATGAAGACGTGCAGCCCGACGCCACGCTGCAGGGCGATCTGGGAGCGGAGAGCATCGACTTTCTCGATATCGTGTTTCGCCTCGAGAAAGAGTTCACGATCAAGATACCCAAGGGCGAACTGTTCCCCGACGATCTCCTCAACAACCCGGATTACGTCAACGGAGATCAGATCACGCCGGCCGGGCTCGAGCGCCTGAAGTCGACGATGCCACACGCAGAGTTCTCCGCGCTGGAGGCCTCCCCGTACGTCTCGAAAATGCCGGAGCTGTTCACCGTCGACGCGATCGTAAAGTACGTGCAGAGCAAGCTGGCCGCCGCGTAGCGGGCGCGTCGGGAATCGAGGCGCAACCCGATCGCCCGAACGACCCACGCCCGCCTTAGAAGTTGGGGGTTGCCCGCGATGCGTTGGATTTGGATCGATGCGTTCGTCGAGTTCGTGTCGGGTGCGCACGCCTCGGCGATCAAGAACGTCACCAACGCGGAAGACTACCTGCACGACCACTTCCCGGGATACCCGATCATGCCGCCGAGCCTGATGATCGAGGGGATGGCCCAAACCGCCGGCATACTGGTCGGCGAGGGGCGGGGGTTCGCGGAAAACGTGATTCTTGCTAAAATTCGCAGCGCGGAATTTGACGGATACGCGAGACCGGGGGACCAACTGCGATACGACGCCACACTGGAATCATTGGACGATCGCGCGGGCGTGACGAGCGGCACGGTCCTGAAAAACGGAGAACCGATCGGCCGGATCGACTTGTTGTTCTCCCACGTGAACCAAGCGACAAAGTCAATCGACATGCCTGACCACAACTTTGTATTTACCGGGCAGTTTATGGACCTGCTGAAGGCGTTCCGGCAAAACCGGCAGGGTGGGGGCGAGACGGCCGATGGGTAACGAAAGACGCGTCGTCGTCACCGGGCTGGGGGTCGCAACGCCGATCGGAATCGGCCCCGAATCGTTCTGGGAAGCACTGCTCCAGAAACAATGCGGGCTTCGACGAATCGAGGACTTTGACCCGTCCGGACTCCCCGCCCAGATCGCCGGCGAGCTGCCCGCGTTCTCCCTTAGAGACTACATCCCGAAGACCTATCGAAAAAGTGCCAAGGTTATGTCTCGGGACATCCAGATCGCCGTCGTCTCCGCCTACCACGCGGTGAAAGACGCCGGCCTGGGTACGAAATGCCTGGTCGAGCGCGGCGAGGCGCCCGACCCGCCGAACGTCGATAGCAGGCGATTCGGTGCCAATATCGGCGCTGGCCTGATCTGTGCCGACCTGCCGGAGCTCGCAGGCGCGCTGAGCACCTCCGCAGATGAGAACCGTAAGTTCAGCCTCGAAAAGTGGGGCGCCGAGGGGATGAACAACCTCACCCCGCTGTGGCTGTTGAAGTTCCTGCCGAACATGCTCGCCTGCCATGTGACCATCGTGCACGACGCCCAAGCGCCCTCCAACACCATCACCTGCGGCGAGGCCTCCAGTCACATCGCCATCGGCGAAGCATACCGAACGATCGCCCGAGGCGACGCCGACGTGTGCATCTGCGGGGGGGCGGAAAGCAAGGTCAACCCGATGGCCATGATCCGCCCGTGGTTGTTCGGGTGGCTCAACGGCGAGTCCAACAACGCGCCCGAAAACGCAATCGAACCGTTCGGCGCGGCATCCAAGGGGACGGCCGCCGCCGAAGGTGGCGGACTGGTCATTCTGGAATCGCTCGACCATGCCCGCGAGCGAAACGCCCGAATCTACGTGGAAGTGGCCGGCTTTGGCGCGGGAACAAACGTGCAAAGCTGGTCGAAGCCCGACAAAAAGGGTCGCGGCATCGCCTTGTCCATTCGCAACGCCCTTTCCGACGCCGGGACCACCTCGAGTGACGTCGATCTGGTCGCGCCCTTCGGTACGGGAATCACGTCGTATGACCAGGCCGAAACCGCCGCGTGGACGGACGTGTTCGGCGATCGGCTCGCTGAGGTCCCGGCCATGGTGACCCGCGGTGCCGTCGGCAACAACGGAGCCGGTTCGGGAGCGATCGACTTTGCTGCCGCTGTCATGGCACTATACCATAACACCGTCCCGCCGTCGTTGAACACCGATACGCTCGCCTCGGACTGCACGTTCCAGTTCGTCCACGGCGATCCGGTGGATGCGAAAATTACACAGGCGGTCAGCGTCGGCACGGCACTGATCGGTGGCCAGAGCGCAGCCTTGGTGATCCGGGAGTATCGGGAGTAGGCCGTGAAGCGACGCGTCGTCATTACGGGTATGGGCTGCGTGACACCGCTGGGGCATGACGTCGAGACCGTGTGGAAACGGCTCCTTGCCGGCGAGAGTGCGATCGCTCCGACCACGCTGTTCGACGCCAGAACCTTCCCCAGTTCATTCTCCGCCGAGGTGAAGTCGTTCTCGCTGGACGCCTCCCTCGGCAAAGATGCGGAAAGACACCGCGGCGCAAGCCGCAACGCGCAGTTTGCACTCGGCGCAGCCGCCGCAGCGTTCGCAGACGCCGGCCTCGGCGCGTGCACCACGCTCGACCCGACGCGCATCGGCGTCTACCTCGGCGGCGGCGAGGGCCCGAACGACTTTGACCCGTGTGCAGCCGCGGGCTTGGCGGGGTGCATCGACGCTGGCGGCGAACTCATGCCCCTCGACACCGTGCGCTGGGCCAAAACCGCCCTCGAGGTCTTCAACGCCACCAACGAATTGGAACAGGAACCCTGCTGCGCAGGCGGCCACCTGGCGGTCCAGTTCAACGCCCAAGGGCCGAACTTCAACACCTTGACCGCCTGTGCCGCCAGCACCCAGGCGATCGGAGAAGCCGCCCACATAATCCGTTACGGCGACGCCGACCTGATGATCTCCGGCGGCACCCACAGCATGATCCACCCCTTGGGCGTCACCGGGTTCAACCGGCTCACCGCCCTGTCCACGCGGAACGATTCGTGCCTGACCGCCTCGCGCCCGTTTGATCGCACACGAGACGGGTTCGTTCTCGGAGAGGGGGCGGGCGTCGTGATTCTCGAGGAACTCCAGCACGCGAAACGCCGCGGGGCAAAGGTGCTCGCCGAGGTGGTCGGGTTCGGCTCGACGGCCGACGCCTTCCGGATCACCGACATTCACGAAGAGGGTCGGGGCGGGATCGCAGCCATGCAGGCCGCGTTGGAATCAGCCGGCCTGCGACCGACCGATGTGGACTACATCTCCGCGCATGGAACCGGAACGGAAGAGAACGACAAAATCGAGACACTCGCGATCCGCCGGCTATTCGGCGATCACGCCAAAAAAGTCGCGATCAGCAGCATCAAGAGCATGATGGGACACCTGATCGCCGCCGCCGGCGTCGTCGAGCTGATTACCTGTGTGTTGGCCATCCGCGACGGCGTCGTCCCGCCGACGATCAACTACGCAAACCCCGACCCCAACTGCGATCTCGACTACGTCCCCAACGAGCCCAGAAAAACCCCCGTCCGCATCGCCCTCTCCAACAGCTTCGGTTTCGGCGGCCAGAACGACACCCTCATCGTGCGCGGCCCGAGCGATTGAAGCGGCTCCTGCACCCGGCCACAAATATGAGCACGGCCGCACGGATCAAGCCGCGCGCACCGCATACTCCGTGACACGGCCGCGGTGCTCGGCGTGATGGAGGTGTTCCGCCCGACGACAAACCGGTCTCGGCCCGGCGGGTTGCAGCGGCCGGCGCGCCTGGGATCCGCTCGACGCTACCGCGACGTGCACACACCGGTGTCCCCTGGGGGTCGACAGCCGGATTCTCGCCCGCCTTTGCCCGCAGCATGGGCGCGACGCTAACATCGGCTCTCGCGTCGGCCGGCCGGCGATAACCGCCAGCGGCTGCGCCGTCCTCGGAACCCGGAAACCACCATGCTACCGGAACTCATGCCGGATAGATTGCTGTCCGCCTACGCCAGCGGAATCTTCCCGATGGCGGACGATGACGGCGAGATCCACTGGTTTGCTCCAGACCCGCGCGCGATCATCGAGCTGGACCACGTCAAAACATCGCGCTCGCTGCGCACCGTGTGGGAGAGGGGCACCTTCCATCTCACGGTCAACCAGTCCTTCGATCAGGTTATTCACGCCTGCGCCGACCGATCGGAAGGAACCTGGATTTCCGATGATATCAAACAGGCCTATCGCCGACTGCATGAGCTGGGGTTCGCCCATAGCGTGGAGGCGTGGAGCGACGAGAAGCTCGTCGGCGGGCTCTACGGCGTTGCCATCGCCGGCGCCTTCTTCGGAGAATCGATGTTCCATACACTCGACAACGCCTCGAAGGTCGCACTGGTCTACCTCGTCGAGCGCATGAAGGAACGCGGGTTGATCTTGCTGGATGTCCAGTTCATGACCGAGCATCTGCGCCGGTTCGGTGCAGTTCAGATTCCGCGAAGCGAATATGAGCGTCGGCTCCGCAAAGCGCTGTCGCTAAGCTGTTCCTTCACCGACTTCCCTCGAGATTCGACCTTCTCGGGACCGTAAGCCTCAGGAGACGCGCCGTATGGAGAAGATGGCCGGAACGGAAGCCGGGAACGCGACGCTCCAGCGCAACATGCGCGCCCTGTCCCGATCTGACCCCCAACTCGCCCTTCGCGTGGCTGCCGTCCCCGACGACGACCGCCCGCCGCTCGAAAAAACCCGCAGCGGGAAGTGGACCGTGCAGGTGGACACCGGTGACGGCGCCAAGGCATACCTGCACAGCCGGCACGACCCGTTCGCCGAAGCAAAGCGGTTCGCAGCCTCGATTCCGATGGAGGACAAATTCTGCTTCGTCGTCGCCGGCCTGGGGCTTGGCTACCACGTCCGAACCCTGGCTGACCGCCTGAAGGGCGACGCGTTCATCCTCTGCATCGAACCCTCGATCCCGATGATCGCAACCGCGCTGCGATGCACCGATCTCGCGGAGCTGATCGCATCGAGACGCTTGCTCTTCCTCGACGACGACGACAAGACGCGATTGCACCAGCGATTGAAGGACCACAGCGCCTTGATGATGCTCGGCGCCGAATTCGTGCGACACCAACCCTCGCTGCGCGTAGCGGGCAAGGCCTATGGCCGCATCATCAAAGCCATCGCCGAGTTCGTCACCTTCACCCGCATGTCACTGCTCACGCTGGTCTCGAACTCGCGAATCACGTGCAAGAACATCGCCATGAACCTCGTGAATTACGTGACCACGCCGCCGATCGATATGCAGCGGAACCGGTTTGCCGGCGACCCGGCAATCGTGATCTCCGCAGGACCGTCCCTCTCTCGAAACATCGACCAACTCGCCCCACTGAAGGGGCACGCCGTTCTGTGCGCCGTCCAGACCGCCTTGAAACCGCTGCTGGAACGGGGCGTCGTCCCTGACTTTGTCACCAGCCTCGACTTCCACGAAATGTCGCGGAAGTTTTTCGAGAACGTCGGCGATCTGCGTGACGTTCACCTGGTCGCCGAGCCGAAAGCGACGTGGCACGTCATCGACCACTACCCCGGCCCCGTGTCCCTCTTGGGAAACAGCTGGGCACGGTTGGTCATCGGTGACGAACTGGGGGCACGAGGCATGTTGGAAGCCGGGGCGACCGTGGCCCATCTCGCGTTCTACCTCGCCAAATACCTCGGCTGCAATCCGATTGTCTTCGTCGGTCAGGACCTGGCATACACCGGCCACGTCTTCTACGTTCCCGGCGTCGAAATCCACCGGGCGTGGCGAAGCGAGCTGAACCGGTTCAACACCATCGAGCACAAGGAATGGGAGCGGATTGCACGCAACAGACCGATCCTCCAACAGGTCCCCGGAAACGACGGCGGCACGCTCTACACCGACGAGCTGCTCTTCACCTACCTCGAGCAGTTCCAAAAGGACATCGCCGCCGCGCCCAATCGCGTGATCAACGCGACCGAAGGCGGTGCGACGATTAAGGGCACCGACGTCATGTCCCTCAGCCAGGTGGCGGAGACCTTCTGCCGCGAACCGATCGACCCCCACCGCTTCGCCTATCGAAAGACCACGACCTGGCGCGACCGCGCCAGGCTCGAGGCGACCCGCGCGGAGCTGACCCTACGGCTGACCGAGCTCGATGATGCCGTCCAGACCTGCGATGAGCTGCTCGAGTTGCTGCACGAGCTGGACGGGCTCACGCACGACCCGCCAGCGTTCAACAGGCGGTTGGTTCGGGTCGACGAGCTCCGGTCGAAAGTCCAAAACGAGAGCCGGGCCTACCTGATCATCAACGCCTACGCCCAGTTGGCCGAGTTGCGCCGGTTCTCGGCCGATCGGCACACCAGCGCCTCGGGCGCTGCGGACGCCGAGCGCGCCAAGCGACAGATCGCCCGCGATATCGAGTTTATCCGCGGCGTCCGAGACGGAGCCGTCGACTTAAAGCCGATCTTCGACGAGGCCCTTCGTCGAGTGGTCGACGCGGCGGAGAAGACATGAAAACGATCGCCGCGATCTTAGCCGACCTCGAAGTGACACCGCTCGGCACGAGGAGCCGACTCACCGACGAACTCCGCGGAATACCAGTGCTCAGACGGACCGTCGATCGGGTTGCCGGGGCACGCGGCGTCGAATCGGTCCACGTCCTCTGTCCCGAAACTCAGACCCCGCGATGCAAACGGCTTCTCGGCGATGCGGACGCGCTCGTTATACCGGTCAACACGACACCGCCCGCGTGGGCGTCGTTGGCGCGAACCGGATGCAAATGGTCGTTGGACGGTTGGCGGGGGGGCATCGGGGGAACGACGCACTTCGAGGAGTTCGTCGATGGTCGCCTGCTCGCGGAATTGCTCGACTCGGTCGAGGCCGACGCCGTCTTGAGCGTGCACGCAGCCGCACCGCTGGTAGACGTCGCGCTCATCGACCGCATGATCCGACACCATCAGACCGCCCGGCGCGAGAGTCGGTTGACCTTCACCCAGGCACCGCCGGGACTGGCCGGCATCGTCCTGGACGCGCCGCTCGTGCGCGAACTCGCCGAGAAGAATGTCCCTTTGGGTTGGGTGCTCTCATACAAGCCCGACACACCGCAAAAAGACCTCGTGTTTCAGACGTGCTGCCTCGAGGTTCCGCCGGAAGTCCGGTACGCGGTGGGGCGGTTGACAGCCGACACTGAGCGGTCATTCCGGCGTCTGGTATCACTGCTCGACGACCACGACGACCCGGACCTCGAAACGATCGGCCGATGGCTGACGCAGCAGGAATCCGCGACCACCGAACCGAGCCCGCGCGAGGTCGAGATCGAGCTGACGACCGACGATCCCTATCCCGACGCCCCGCTCGTGCCGCGCGGATCACGCGTCGAGAAACGCGGGCCGATCGACCTGAAGATCGTCGAGCGCATCGTTGGCGAGTTGATCCGCTACGACGATTCGCTCGTCGTTCTCGGTGGATTCGGTGATCCGCTTCGACACCCGCAGTTCGGGCAAGTACTTCGCTCAATTCGCGGCGTCCAGGCGGACGGGAAGCGCCTCTTCGGATTGGCCGTCCGGACGCGAGGCGCTGACCTCACGCGCGAGCACATCGAAGCCATGTTCGACCACGGCGTTGACGTCCTGGAGGTCGCACTCGATGCTTGGACACCCGAGCTGTATGGAAGACTCCAATCGCCGAGCGATCCCTCCGCCGCACGCCTCGAGGATGTGCTTCACCGCGTCGAGCAACTGAGCGCGATGCGCCGACAGCGACAAGCGGTCCAGCCCATCGTGGTTCCGAGCATGGTCAAGGCTCGCGAGAACGTGCACGAACTGGACGATTTCCACGACGGGTGGATTCGCCGCCTCGGAGCGGTCACCATCCACGGAGTAAGCCACTACGCCCGACAGTTCGAGGACCGCAGCGTCATACAGATGGCACCAAAGCCGCGCGTCGGCTGCCGCCGACTGCGCTGCCGCTGTATGGTCCTCGCGGACGGCCGGGCGACGATGTGCGACCAGGATTTCAACGGCCGACACGCCCTGGGCTCGCTCCGCGAGCACTCATTGGAACAGCTCTGGAACGGCGCGACGTTCAACGCCCTGCGAGACGCCCACCGCAAAGGCCGATTCGACCTCAATCCCCTCTGCCCCGCCTGTGACGAATGGCATCGCCCGTGACCCGCCGGCATAGACGGAAGCTCACGCTCCCCGTTTTCGCGACGGCTCCGACCTCCGTTTGCCGTTGGCGGGTTCAGCCGGGCTGATTTGGACCAGACCGACCAAAAGCCAATCCGGAGCGAAGACATCTCCTGACCGTGGTGTCGAGAGCGGCTTGGATCGCTCGACGCGCGCAAGCCCGACGTACAGATGTCGCTCCGACACGACAGCCTGATCGGGATGACGAATGACAACCGCCCGCCCGTCCGACAACCCCAGGCGGACGGGCTCGAACGGCTCTTGCTTCAGCAGGTTCCGAACGTCAGCAGCACGCATAGTACATGAACTAGCCCGCACTTCTCACCAGATAGATGGCAAAAGGCTGCCCTTCGTGGGATAAACAGGTTGTCCAAAGCCA
>JASFUW010000106.1:0-12842 GCA_050050135.1 Phycisphaerae bacterium | reverse complement strand
TGCCAGAGTGCGGCGGCGGCGTTTGCTCGATCAGCCGCGTGCCACCAAGGTGCCTTTGTGAAGTTTCCCCCGAGGACGGCGTCGCCCGCGTAGCCGTTCAGGACGACGTTGCAGTGCTGAGCCATCCGGTCGACGAAGGGCAGGACGTGGAAGTCGGTGGATGGAAGCTGGCCCTCCGTGATCCATACCCCGGGTGCGGCGGACCGTTCGAGGTGGTCCGGCTCGTATTCGTAGGCATAATGCGGGCTTTGGAGTATCCGTGCGGCGGTCGGTGCGTAGCGCATGTCACGGCAGCCGGGGATGCCCCAGGTGAAACTGGGCACGGTTGACGGATCCGGCGTCGACGCGAGCACGACGCGGGAGTCCAGCCCGCCGCTAAGCGGGACGCCGACGGTGCCGGACGTGGAGCAGATTCGCTCGACCGCAACCTCGAGTCGCCGGCCGAGGCGGCGGGCGGTCTGGTCGAGGTCGGTCTCACGGTCGGTAAATGAATAGTGCCAATACCGGGTCACGGATTGTGCGTGGTGGGTGAAGGTGGCTCGCGAAGCGGCGGGGAGCAATCGAACGCCTTCAAGCGGAGTGTGCTCGCCGACCAACTCGCCGATGGTGGTCATTAACGTCAGTGCGACGGGATTCAGTTTTCGAGAGAGCACGCCGACGGCGAGGAGGGCCTTGATCTGCGTGGCGAACAGGACGGCTGATTGATGGTTGGCGACGTAGACCGGATACATGCCGTAGCGGTCGGTGACGAGTTCGAGGGTGGCGCGACGCTCATCCCATACGACGGCGGCAAAGGGGCCGTTGGCTGAAGCCAGGCAGGAATCCGAGGCGTCGTCGAGAAACGCCTTGCGCGCCAGAGTGGCGGCGTCGCTTGTTCCATCGTGGGCGCCGAGCCCGATGAGGCGACCGAAGCACATTCCCACGCGGTCGGAGTCGTCGCCGACGAGCAGGTCTCCCTCGCCGGGGTATATGCGTTTGCTGATGCAGCCGATGCCGACGCGAGGGGCGCGAAAGATCGAGAAGGATTGATCGGCAGGGGAAGCCATCACGTGCCCCATTTTCTCGACCGTGTCGGGCGGCAGATCGCTTTGAGGATCGAGGTACCCGAAAAGTCCGGACATGATCAGGAGGCGCCCTCGTTGGTTTGGGCGACGGCGGCCGGATTCGTCGGTCGAGGCGGAGCGGTGCCCCGGTACTCGATCAATGCCTGCGGTCGCCCGCCGAAGAGGTGGCGGCGGTAATAGGCAAGATGGCCTGCGATGGTCGGTGCTTTCGAAAGGTAATGGTGGAGCGCATACAGAATCGCTCCGCGTGTCGAGCCGACCTGCGGTCTGCAGCGCGCGGCGTCGCGGGCGATGGCAAGGAACAGGAGCGCGAGCCAGACCGCCAGCGGTATGACGGAACGAAGCCCGATGGTCAGACCGATGACGACGAGGGCGACGAGGGCGTGGGCGAGGTTGCGTGCGCAGGTGTGCCGCCATGCCTTAAGGCCCGGGTATCGGGCGCCGACCTGTGCGTAGGCGTATCCCGATCGGAAACAGCGGTGCCAGTACTGACCGAAGCGCGTCATGTTGGCGTCGTGGCGTGTCATGGGTTCGTCGAGGCGGATGAGGGTGATGCCCTGGTCGCGGATGAGACGGAAACAGAGGTCCCGCTCTTCGCCCGCGATCAGGGAGGCGTCGTAACCGCCGGCTTCGATGAGTGCGTCGCGACGGAAAAGGACGTCACCGCCGCAGGTTTCGACGCGACCAGGCGGTACGTACCAATCGTGGTGCATCCAGAAGTTGTAGAGGGTTGCGTCAGGCGCGATCTCCTCGCGACGCCCGTAGACGCCAGCGACATCCGGCTCGATGATGGTCTCGACGGCTTTGGCGAGCCAGGCAGGGTGCAGGATCGTGTCGCCGTCGAGGAAGTGAACCAGTTCGTGTCGGGCGACGGCCAAGCCGGCGTTTCGTCCTGCGGCGGCGCTTCGGCGTTCGGGTGTTATGGATATGACCTTCGCGCCGAGCGACTCGGCTACGGAACAACTGTCGTCGGTGGAGTCGGTGTCGACGTAGAGCAGCTCTATTCTGTTTTGCGGGTAGTCGGCGGCGCGGATCGAGCCGAGGCAGCGCTTGAGTCGCTCACCCTCATTGCGGCCAATGACTACGACGCTGACCTCGGGCGATTGCGCGTCCGTCGCGGGTATGGTGTCGCCTTGGGTCATGACGTTGCGGTTGGGGCAGCGAGCATGTATCGGATGGCTCTGGCGGCGCTTTGTGCTTTGGTTCGGTTTCGCTGCCCGCGCCGCCATGAGTGACGAATCCAGATGGCGGCATATAGGACGATCTCTATAGCGTTGGCCAGAAGCATTCCAGGCAAGCCGTGATAACGACGCATGTATCGTCTGCGGCTGTTGACCCAGTGGACCGGATGATCGCCGGAGAACGGTTGTGCGGGGCCGTTGCTGTCAACGCTCTGACCGCCGAGGTGCATGACCTCGGCGGAGCCGACGAACCAGCCCTCCCAGCCGGCGCCAGCCATTCGCTTACACCAATCCGTCTCTTCAAAATAGAGGAAGAAGCCCTCATCCAGGAGACCGACCTGACGGGCGGTTTCGGCGCGAACGACCACGCATGCGCCGCACAGCCAGCCGGAGCGAAACTCCCCTCGGTCGGAGTGAGATGCGTGGAGGTCGAGTGTGTGTTTGCTCTCCGGTCGTCGGCCCGCGAGGCCGAGAAGCGAGTAGGCTCCGCTGAGGACCGTCGGAAACCTGCGTGCAGAAGGTTGGTGAGAACCGTCGGGGTTGATGAGCCGCGGTCCGCAGTATCCGGCATTCGGGTGTTGATCCATGAATCGTACGAGCGTTCTTAGGGCATCGTGTTGGACTTCGGTGTCGGAGTTGAGCAGGAGGAGGTATCGGCCTGTCGCCTGCTCGATGGCGAGGTTGTTTGCGGCTGCGAATCCTCTGTTCACGTCGTTACAGATCAACCGTACGGAGGGGAATTCTCGCTCCACCATGTCGGGCGATCCGTCAGCGCTCGCATTGTCGACGACGAACGTTTCGACCTCAAGGTTGCCCCCGCCCGCCGCGACCGAGGTGAGACAATTTCTCAGAAGGTCGCGTGTGTTGAAGCTCACAATGACGATGGAAAGGTCTATCACCGGGTCGGTTCCGGGTGGCGTTCTTCTTGGAGACACCTATATCTCGGCCACTGCGTTTGTTTCCAGTTTCGGGAGGTTCACCGGTCGAGGTCGGCAAGCGCCCGTCAGAAATAATGCTCCGCCGGGCAAGGCCCATAGCAGTTGGATCGCGCGGAGGCAGAGGGCCAGCAGAATGACCTGTTCCGGATCACCCATTCCCTCGCGGACGTAGAGGAAGGTCATGGCGGCTTCCATGGTTCCGAGCCCGGCGGGGGAAATCGGTATGGCCGCGACGACCAGCGAGATGGCAAGAAAAGCGAAGTGGACCACGAAGTCGGAGGACATTCCGAGCGCGATTGCCGCGACGGTAAAGGCGCTCAAGATGACGGAATGGGAGACGACGGTGGCCAGCACTGCGGCGAGCGTAAGAGGCCAACGGTCGTGTAACTGGAGCGTAGCACTTTTTATCCTGCTCAGTTGTTCGCCGCCCGGGGCGCGTCTGAGCCATTGCTTCGCAGACAGTACCGCATCTGTGCGCCGCAGCAGGATTGCCGCAAACGTCACTAGCGCGACGAGAGCGACAGCGCCTGACGCCCAGCCAAGGTACCGGACTTCCCAGTCGATGGTCACGCAGAGCCCGACCAGAGCGATCAATGCGAGAACGAACAGGCCCACCACACGATCGAGCACGACGGCTGTAATTGCCTCGGTTTTCTGGGCCGTGTGGCGTGCAACGTAGTACGCCTTTATGACGTCTCCACCCACCAGGCCGGCGGGAACGAAGTTGTTGAGGAAGTTCCCAGTGCAGGAGAGCTTGAGCGACTCCCAATAACCCAACGGGATACTCTGTGCCTTCAGCATCCAGGCGAACCGCAGTGACTGCAAGAACAAGACTGGAAGGAAGACGGTAAATGCAACTGCGAGTAGGAACTTATCACTGCGCGCCCACGCGCGGTTCAACTGGGTCCACTCCAAACCCGAAGCCACGAATGCCAGCGCGCCGAGGCAAACGAACAAGCGCATAAGGCGCCACACCCATGTCTTGAGGGGTCTGTGCCGCTGCACATTCTGGGGGTAGTTCGTCTCCAACTACTCTTCGATCCACGCTGCGCCAGTCCGCCTCATACGCAGAAGCCCCTACCGTTTCGACCGGAGCATCTGATGGTTGTTGCGCATACCCTCTGTTCTTTCCGTGCCGTTACGACCAACAATGACCCCCGCTATCGACGAAGACTCTCCTCGGATCGAGGGCCCGTGGAGCTGCGTAGCTCGACGGTGCGGGAAGCCAACTCGACTGTACTCTGCGTCGTGAAGCCTGTAGTCGGCGGTTTGTCCGCAAAATGCCTGAACCACAGCTCGAGGACCATCAGGCTGAAGACCTGTTTGACGAAGAGAAACTCGCGCCGGTGCATCATGGTACGTAGTCGGGCCACGGCGGCGGGCCGAAACAGTCCGCGTCGTCTGACCGCGTCGTCGTTGAGAAGGTCGTCCATCAAGTCCTCGAAGTCCTGTTGCTGGAAGTAGTTTTCGATGGGGACGTAGAACGGCATTTTCCTACGTTGGACGACCGGTTTGGGGAGGAGTCCGGCGGCGTAGCGACGAAGAAGGTACTTCCCGGTAAGTCGGTGGAGTTTCAGGTGCGGCGGAAGGCGCATGGCGAAGTCGACAAGCTCGTGGTCGAGAAAGGGCACGCGCCCTTCGATGCCGTGGGCCATGCCCGTCTTGTCCTGACGCAGGAGCATGTTATCGGGTAGCCAGTGATCGAACTGAAGTTCGAGCAGCCGGTTGAGGTAGGCCCCGCGTGTCGACTTTGGCGATCCACACACGGACGCGTGCGCGCCGACGGCCCCGTTCAACATTTCACTAAAGGCGGGGGTGTAGAGGTCCGCGGTGTCGCGCTGGTCGAAAAGCGAAATCAAATGTCGATAGGCTCGGTCGATTTCCGTCGGATCGAGGAGCCGAAGGTAGTCCAGTGCTTTCGTTTTGCCGCGTCGCCCGAGTTCAGCGGGGTACTTGAACGCCATGTTCAAGACACTCGCGGGCATGCACGTCAACAGGGGCTGAAGGACCCACGAGCGCAGGACACTCGGTGCGATTCGGCGGTAGGTCTCGCCCAGCCGCATGACCTTGTGGAACAGGTATCCGGCGAAGATCTCGTCGCCGCCTTCGCCGGTGAGGATGACGGTGACGTGTCTCTTGGCTTCGCGGGAGAGCTGGAACATGGGGATGATGATGGCGTCGCCCATCGGCTCGTCCAGATGATGCACGATGTCGGGCAACAGTGACACGTCCTTTGGGCGACATGGAATCTCGTGGTGATCACAACCCAGGTACTTCGCGGTGGCTGCGGCCTGGTTGAGCTCGTCGTGCTTGTAGTCGAACCCGACGCAGAAGGTCTTGATGGGCGTGGAAACGAGTTTTGCCATGGCGCCGACGATGGTACTGGAGTCCAGACCTCCGCTGAGATATGCACCCAGAGGCACGTCACTGATCAAGCGCCGGCGGACACTTTTTTCCATCAAGCTGCCCAACTCTTCGAGGCATTCTTCCTCACTTCGGTGAGTAGGGTGGTCATGCTCAGGCGGATGCCAGTATCGGTGAAGCAGCGTGCGGCCGTTGCGGTGGATGAGGTATTGCCCCGCGGGGACTCGTCGTATCTCGTTGAAGACCGTCCGGTCGCCGGGGACGTAGCGCAGGGCGAGGTAATCGTGAATGGCTCGTGGATTGAACGTGGGCGACCAGTCCCTGTAGCACAGCAGCGCTTTAGCTTCCGACGCGAAGAGAAACCGACCGGGGAGCTCGAGGTAGTAGAGTGGTTTGATGCCGATGCGGTCCCGTGCCAGAAAGAGCGAGCGTTCCCTGCGATCGTAGACTGCGAAGGCGAACATTCCGTTCAGTTCAGTCAGGGCGTTGGGACCTTCGACGTCGCATAGTCGCAGGAGAACTTCAGTGTCCGAGGCTGTCTGGAAGGTATGACCTCGCTGTTCGAGTGAATCCCTCAGTTCGCGGTAGTTGTAGATTTCGCCGTTGTACACGATGACTGAGGATTCATCGGGACTGAACATGGGTTGGTGGCCTGTGGACAAATCGATCACACTGAGACGGCGATGCCCCAGACCGACGGACTCGTCCTTAAAGTAGCCGTGATCGTCCGGACCGCGATGCGTCAGCATCTCCGTCATCTGGACGAGCAGTGACTCGTCGTTCAGCCCGATATATCCACAAATGCCACACACGTGCGGAACTCTCTATTGATCGAAAGTGACCGTGCGCTCCACGGTAATACCGTCTGCCAGTCTTGTCGGATCGAGGCTTGCTGTGTCGCCGCCCGCGTCAGCCGCGGGTGCATTCAGGTCGTTGGGAACGAAGTAGCGCGACGAGCCCATATGAATGGTCGTGAATGTGTCGACCCATTGAAGCTCGCGGACGCGGACGCTGGGCGCACCCTTGATCTCGTCGCGCACAGTCAAGGCGTTGTCGCGCAGAATAATCTCTCTGCGGAACCGGATCGCCAGTGCCTTTCGCCTGTAGATCAGCGCCTTGACCAACAGTTTCTTCAGCCAGCGGGCGAGCCAGCCGAGGCGTCCGACGCTCAGGCTGAAGATCCGGAAGCCGAGAAACGAGAGCGGCTTCATGATCGGCTTGCTGATGCCGTAGAAACACCCTTCGACCGTTATCCTGTCGTCTGTTACCAGCGTTCGCCAGGCAGGGTCGAGCCACTGGCTGGTCATCAGGTCACCCTTCCGAGTTCGCCCGAGGTATCCGCAGTCGTTGCAGACAAGGCGTTCTCTGGTGCGATCGAAGGCCTTGATGACGCCGCCCTTGGTCAGGCCGACGTACAGCTCGTAAGCGGGTCGTCGGATTTTGGCGATTCCCGCCTCCTCGAAATGTGTGACTCCCGGTGACCGATCGGGCGGTTTGGGCTCCAAGGGTACACCTGCGCGCTGGGAACGTGCAAGGTATGCGAAGACCATGTTGTTGAGCAGGGGGAAGTGGTTGTAACGGTCCACGCTTCCAAGACCCGCCGCAGCCAGTGTGGTGACGGAGGGCCTCATTTCGTTCGCGATCCAGCCGGCTGACGCGCTGTCCTCTGCCATCATTTCAAACGCCGCCGGGTAATACGTCTGTGTATTCCGGCTCGCGTACTCGCCACCCAGGCTGCCATCGGGATGAACAAAGTGGGCGAGGAAGTCGAACGAGCGATCGAGGGAGTCGGCCAGCTCCCCACTGTCCGACAGTTGCAGGATCCGGGCCAGGTAGAAACTCCCATGTGTCTGGTAGCCCGGGTCGGCTCCGCCGTATTCGTCGTACCAACCTTCACGGGATTGGTGACTGAGAATTTTGTCTACGAAGTACTTCCCTCGCTGCTCGAACCGCTCCTGTTTGCAGATTCGGTAGGCGTGGTACAGGGCGGCGGCGGCGGCGGCCAAGTGGTTCGAGAGAAAGCCATGCGTCTCGTCGTTTCTCACGAGCCAGTCGGCGGCGCGGTGTATGGCCTTTTGAAATCGAGATGCGGATGCGGGAGGAAGCCGCCCGTCCAGGAAGTTCCACGCCTCTGACAGGTAGAAGGAAGTAAACGCGGTGGCGGCAAGAGATCGCTCGAACGGGTAGGCTTCGTCAAAATCGCCGCTCTTTCGCTGCAGTTTCGCCCAGAAATCGAACCCGTTCGCGATCCAGCCGAGCAGTTTTGCATTTGCGTTGTAAGGGTTGTCGTCGACTTGTTCGCCGTACAGGAAGCTGAGTGTGCAGAGCCCCTCCTGGAAGCGGGAGCCGGCAAAGTCGGTAAACTTCCAGGCCCAGTAGGTGCGGTCCATACACCCAAGTGTCGGACTGAACGGCTCGCGGTCCATGAAACCGAGGACGCGCGGGGCTTCACGCAGTATCGGGGCGAGGTACACGTCCGCCGCGCGTCTTTCCTCCGCTGCGTTCGCGCAACTCTCCGTGCTGCTCGTTGTCGCTAGATTGTCGGGTACGGTTTCCACGGTTCTGCCCTTACGACTGAAGCCATGCGAGGAAGGGTCCCATTGCGAGGTTGTCCAGCCTTGATGACATGTAGGCTCTGACGGCGTCCTCGGGCGTGCAGACGATGGGCTCTTCGTGCATATTGTAACTGGTGTTCACGAGCACCGGGACGCCGGTGATCGACTCATAGTGGGCGAGTATGCGGTACATACTCGGGTTGATCTTCTCGGTCACACACTGTGGCCTCGCTGTTCCGTCGACGTGGACGATTGCGGGACAGTGTTCCTTGGTATAATCACTGCACTTAAGAATGATCGTCATGAACTTGCATGCGTGCTCTGTTCCAGTTCCGTCCAGAAACAGCTCCCCCGTCCGCTCGGCCATCACGATCGGAGCGAACGGCATGAACTCGGTCCTTTTCAGTCGATCATTGAGCCATTTGTTCGCCGTTGGATCGGAAGCACGATAGAGAATGGAACGGTTTCCCAGTGCGCGTGGTCCGAATTCCATTCGACCGTTGAACCGGGCGATCACCTTGCCCTCCGCCAGACGCTCTGCCACCGTTCGCTCTATTTCGTCTTCCCGCCTGAACTTTAGCCCTTTACCTTCGGCCGCACGCAGGGCTGACTCCATCTCGCGTTCCGAGAACTCCGGTCCCCAGTAGACGTCGTCAAAGGGCTTCGGGCGAGTTTGCAGCAGCTCGAGCGCCGCCCCGACCGATAGTCCCCCATCACCCATGTGTGGGAAGATATAGACCTTTTCCATGTTCAAACGGCGGAAAAGGTCCTCATTGGCCTTCACATTGGCGAACAGGCCGCCGCAGAGCGCGAGGTTTTTCAGTCCTATTTGTTCGGCATACGGGCGGACGAGGGCCTCCAACTCGTCTTCCAGAATTTGCTGGAATACTGCGGCCACGTTCTCGCGAGGCTCGTTCGCGATGAGCTTCTTCAGCGGCGTCTTGTAGTTTCGGTATTGTAGTGCGTCGAACAGACTCTCACCGCTGCGCATCTTGGAAATCGAGAAGCCGCGGACGATTCCTTCGGAGTAGTACCGCTTGTCGAGGGCAAAGTGTTTTCCGGAGCGTCGGATCGTGGCGCGTATGCGCTGATAGAGATCCGGATCGACCTTTCCGAAGCCGCTGAGTCCGGTGATTTTTCCTTCGTGGCGGCCGCCACGGAAGCCTAGGGCCTGGGTGCAGGCCGTATAGAACTGTCCGAAAGAGTGGGGATAGGGTATTGCGGCGAGCCGGTCGATTCTGCCATTCTGGCCCGTGGAGATCGTGATAGAGATATCGTCTCCCACGCCGTCGGCGGTCACGATCAGGGCGTCGTCAAAGGGGGCTGTGCGATAGACCGCCGAGGCGTGGCACTGATGGTGTTCCACAAAGTGAAGACGCGGCCGGATGCCGTATCTCTTGCGCAGGACTGAGCAGACGGAATTGTACCGCGCCGCACGGTAGAGGTAGAAGAGGCGGTACAACGCCTTGCACATGTGGGGTACGTAGTCGATGATTCCGTGGAAGTCCAGGGCATCGCAGAGTTGGCCTCGGAACATCCGGCCTATGAGTGTGCGGAATGGGAGCCCAGCTATGACAACGTCCGTGATTTCGCTCGGGTCAACCTGACCGACACGCATGACTTCGTCCATACTCAGCGTGGGCGGGTACTTCGTCGAGAACTTGACGCGGTCGAGCCGTTCTTCGCTGATGGCGGCTTTCAGTCGGTCCCCTTCGAAGACCGCCGAGCCCGTTTCGTGTGTCGTACTGATGGCGAGTATTTTGGGTTCCGTTCTGGTTTGTTGTTGCTCGACGCGGTCCAGCAAGTCGTCCGTGCTCGTCAGCTCGAAGTTTTGCCCAACCAGGTCGACCATGCGACGGCAGCGCGCGATCTTCACTCGTGCACTCAGATGCGACAGCGTGTACAGTTTCGACCGGAGGCCGCGCAACCGCTCGCGCGGTAGGGGGTCTGCGAAGTCGGTCAGGTGAAGCAGCATTACCAAAGGGGACTTCGTGCGAGCGAATCTGCGCAGTCCCCACGCGAAGTAGGTCTGCCCGAAGATGAGACTGTAGCTCGGATGGAAGGGAAAGGGGGCGGGTCTGTAATTCGGGAGCGGCAGCTCCGTCAGTTGCCGATCGAACAACGGTTTGTACGGTACGCCGAGCACACTGGGCGCGTTGAGACGCTTCGCAAACTCGGAAGTCGGGAAGACCGACGAATCGTATCCGTATCCATACTGTTCCAGCAACTCCAACGACGCACGATCGATCGAGTAGCCGGGCGCTCGAAAGCCACGGACCGTCGTAGCGAGGGTGGTTTCCAGTCGCTCCCGGCTTTCGGCGATCTCGCGGCGCTTCTGTTCATAACTCAGCGTGTTTAGTCGCGGGTGCGTCAGACTGTGTGAGGCGATCTCGTGACCGCGGCGGCGCGCCTCCTCAAGCCATTCGCGCTTCTGCACATCGTCGGTGTCCGATCCTATCGCGAACAACGTTGCGCAAATGGCATTTTCGTCGAGGAAATCGAGCAGGTTGGCCATTCCGCTGTTGAAGAGTGGGTCGTCCACATAGCTGTATTCCCAGCCATGCGACTTGTAGATGTGTCGCGCACCGTCGAGGTCCACATGCACGACGGCCGGCCAGTGGGCCCGTTCGGCCGCGGCTGCGATTGGTGTACCGCGCGACACCGTTTCCGATCTTGCCGTGGTCCCCAAAAAATACGCCCCGTCACTTGTTGATGGCAGGTCCATCACTCTCCTCTTGCTCGAGTTTACTTCTCAGCTTCCTCATTTCCTGCTTCAGCGTCCACAGTTCCCGCTGCACCATGTTCCCTTGTTGGGCGATGACGCCGAACGTGAAGAACATAAGTGCGATGATCCCGAACGAGAGGGATATGATAAGTACGTATACAGAGACGAGTGAAGACAGAAAGCGCACGACGCCCCAGATCAGAAAGGCAAGTGAGAACAAGCCCGACAGTGCGCTGAGTCCCCAGACGTAGCGGATGGGGTTGGCGAACAGGCTGAACAGCATATGTGAGACGACGAGCTTGTTGACCTTGGTGGAACTTTTCCGGTGGACGCTCTGACCCTGGTGCTTGTGGGCCTTCCACTCCAGGACGCAAGGTATTTCGCTCAGTCGATACCCGAAAGCCTGAGCCTTCAGAACGACTTCCAGATGGAATTCCTTGCGGTCTTCCTCAAGGGGGAGAGCGCGAATCACGTCCCTGCGATAGGCGCGCGTCATTCCGGTGTTCATGGTCACCGCGTTGCTCATGCACGTGCGGATGATCCGGTTGCCCAGACGGCTGAGGAAGACGCGCTTACCCGGCACGTTCTTGTACCCTCCACCGGGAAGGTGCGGACTGGCGATCACAATGTCCACGTCCGGCTGACTTTTGATGGCGTGGTACAGTCGCTCGACCACGTGTTCGCCCCAGGACAGATCGATCTCGGTCGTGATGATGACGTCGCCTCGCGCTCGGGCGATTCCCTGGCGAAGGGCGTAGCCACGACCTCGATTGACGGGGTAGGTCACCAAGGAGAGTTCCGCGTTCCTCTCGGCCAGTTGCTCGGCGATTGCCCCCCCATCGTCGGTACTGCCATCGTTGACGATGATCAACTCCCATCTTGCCTCGAGACGGTCTAGGTGTTCCAGTAGTGTTGTGACCACGGGTTCGAGGATCTGGCCCTCGTTATAGAAGGGGCAGACAACGGAGACGTCGACGAGCGACGTGTGCTCGGACACGCTTTGCCCGTCAGGCGCCGCGCTGTTGCGCGTGTCGTCTCTTGCGATAGTGTTCACACCGGCGGTCTGCATAGTCAGCTCTCCGCGCTGTCAGGTAATTACTGCGGCCTGATGCACTCACTGTCAAAAAGGAGGATGGAATAACCGACTTGGTCGACGGGTTCGCATCGGCGTAGCCGTTCGTATACCTCGTAGCACTCTCCGCGTATCCACCCGGGGCGCCCCATTAACGTGGCACTGACTGCCAACAGTGGGCTCTTCGGCATGAAGATCGGTTGACTGTCTGCTCCGTCTTCATACCACCACTTTTGGCCCGGCTCTTTCGGCGCCAAGCCCACCGACGGGAGGTATTCATAGTTCAACCCGTAGTATGCGGCGTCCCCACTGCCGAAATAGCCAAGAGCAATGCGGTCGAGTTTGCTTTCCGCTACGTAGTCCCGCAAACCCTCAAGGTCTTGCCCCCAATCAAGATTGGAGTCGACAAGGTAGCGGTATCCGTTTCTCGGTCCGCCAATCGTTTCATTGAAGTAGGCTAAATAGTGGGGATGGATGGCTGCGGTGGATGCGACGTACCATCCGCCGAGAAGGACAGCGACGATGCCGAACGCCCGCGACCGGCCAAGGGCTTTCGCCGGCCAGGCGCTGATCAGGACGTGTACGAAGGGGTAGATTGGGAGAATGTACCGCAGCCCCACGTTGACGTTGGAAAGATAGGAGAAGACGAACAGTATGACGCATACAAATGATGCGAGGAGCCATTCGCCGCGCAGACGGCGAACGTTCTTCGACAGGTGGAAAACAGCGGCGCCGAGCAACAAGATGACGGGGATCGGCGTCTTGATGATGAAAGAAACGATCATCAGGTACCACAGGCCCGATTCATAGAGCTTGCCCGCGAAGTAGACGCTGCCTGATTTCGCGACCAGCCGCGACTGAAACTGGACGAGTCCGAGAAAGGGCGCGGGTACAACGTACTGGAGCGCTGATCGTGCGACACCGGTCTCCGCGATTGATGGGT
>JASFUW010000105.1:0-12860 GCA_050050135.1 Phycisphaerae bacterium | reverse complement strand
AGATTCTCCCCACGTCAGCTCCCAACTCCGCCATCTTACCCCCCACGGCGCCCGGAGATCAACGATTAATTTCCTTTTCCACGCGTCGCAGGTCGTCGACGAAGCACTCGGGAACTTCGCACCGACATCTTCCAGTCGTCAGAGTTCGAGACATCACTTGACCGAAATGATCCACTCGATTCGGTCGAGGACGGCATCTGTCTTTCGGAGTCACGCCTGTTCGCCGGCTCCGTTGGGCCGCTCCTGCATGTGTCCAGCGACCTTCGAGCCATGTTCTTCTGATGCAGTGCGGCTTTAACCTGTCGTTCCGATCCATTCGACGCTGCGCGTTCGCAAAAGACATGGCAAGCTAGCGGTCGTTGTTCTGTTGCGAACCGTTATGGTGAATCAACGCCGTCCGAGATGGCGTCGCGGTCCGAGTCGATGACCGACGGTGGGGAAGGAGATGGCGGTGGCGAATGACGCCAGTCGGGTGGCACGGGTCGACAACGTCGCCTCGTTGTGGGTGCCCTGGTATTTCTGGTAGGGCGGGCTTCGCCCGCTGCCGAGGCAAGGCGACCGAGTTGATTCGAGGTGAGACCGGCTGATTCGGTGTGGTCACCAATGGCGCGGTACGGACGGCGTAGCAGAACGGGGGGCCAGTGGCTATTCGGAGCCGGAGAACACTTGAAGCACACCGAAATCACGCAGATCAACCGTACCGTTCAGATCCAGGTCTATTTGCGCGCACTCGCTCCTGACCGGTTGCCCGGGACCTGTCATGCAGTTCGGGAACGCGGAGAACTTAAGGAAGAGGTATGCGGAGCCGGCGTTCACGCCAGCTTTATCGTCACCCGCGGCTCCGACGAGCGCGATGTTGCCGCTCGTCGCAACGGAGATGCCGAACGCGTCATCCGCGTTCCCGTCGTAGGCCATGAGCCTCGCGCCCTGCAGAGGGTTTGCGGGATCAGTGGTGTCAAAGAGGTGGGCCGAGCTGCCGCTTGCGCCCAGAACTGCGGGAACCCCGACGATGGCGGTTGTGCCGCCAATGGCGACGGAGAAGCCGAATAATTGGCCCGCAGTGCCGCCATCGAAAGGGAGCTCCGTCTGCGTAGGGTTTGCCGGGTCAGTGAGGTCGAGAAGGTACGCCGAGCTGGCCGCTCCCCCGAAAGCGGCAGGAGCCCCAATGACGGCTGTGGTGCCGCTGATCGCGACGGAGGCGCCGAAGAATTCACCCCCGACCCCGCCGTCAGCGAAAACCTTGACCTGCGCGGGGTCCGCGGGGTCAGAGACGTCGAAGACATACGCGGCCCCGGAGTCTTCGCCGTTGTCATCGTCGCTGATCGCTCCCACGATAGCCTTGGTGCCGCTGATTGCGAGGGAGCTGCCAAATTGGTCACCCGCATGGCCTTTGTCGGGGCGAAGTTCGTACCGGATCGGGTCCGCGGGGTCGGAGATGTCGAACAAGTACACTAAGTTTCCTGTGGCACTCAATGCCCCAACGAGGGCAGTCGTGCCGCTAATCGCGACGACTCCGCTGCAGTAGATACCACTGTCGTCGGAGATGAGTTTCGCTGTCTGCTGCGGGTCTGCAGGGTCGGTGACGTCGAAGACGTAGGCGGCGCCTGCGCGTGCAGGGGTATCGTCGGCGTCGACGGCACCCACGATGGCTGTGGTTCCGCTTATGCCCACGGATATTCCAAACCCGTCACCGGGTGCGCCGTCGTCAGCCTGGAAAGGGGTGCGCGTTCCGTTCGTGATATCGGAGATGTCGAACAGATACGCCGAACCGACACCAGGGGCCGGGGGCGAGGTGCCAAGGACCGCAGGTGCTCCGACGATGACGGTCGTTCCGCTCATCGCGACAGCGGTCCCGAAGTCGGCCTCGTCGCCGGATTCGGGAAGAAGCTTGGCAAGTGGAACGCCGCCGTACGCATACAGTGGCAGGAAACACGTCACTACCAACGTAACAACCGAGTGGACTGGCGAGAACTGTTGCATCTTTACCTCCCTTGGCCTCAGCCCATGTCCCGCCGGGAACCGCCGAGACCGAGGGAGTACCGTACCCGTTTACCCTTCGAGTTTCAATGGTACGTGTCGGGCGTCCAGCAGAGTGGTAGGTGAAACGGTCAAGTCCCGATATGAATGGGGGCGTGGCCATATGGACTGCGGTATGGTCAACAGGGCCGCGCCTTGCTGCGTCCGCCCTGGGCATGAAACCCGGCGGAGTGATGCGGCCGTATTGAGGACACAAGAATGGGCGGCGCGATGGCCGCTCGCCCTCGTTCGTGTTGATTAGCGAGTCTTGGAACGCGCGTCCGGATGGCTTCCCGGCCTTCGGCATCCCCGCGTCTTCACCCTCCCCCGGTCCCTCTCCCGAGGGGTCGGGATCTCCGACCTGAACGGGAGGGGAGTCAGGGAGCATCGGCGTCGCGGTCAGCTCGGACCGCAGCCGGCGTTCTTGAACCACTCCGCGGCGCGCTGGCCGATTTGCTCGGGCGTCAGGTCTTCCTTGTGGGTGGCGATGCCCCATTCGTGGCCGAAGGGGTCGGTGACCTTGCCATAACGGTCTCCCCAGAAGGTATCCATCGGCGGCATGCAGACCTTGGCCCCGGCGCTCAAGGCTTGCTGGAAGACCTTGTCGCAGTCCTCGACGTAGAGCGACAGTGTCACACTGGTGCCATCCAGGTTGCTCGGCGAGCGCCAACCCTCGGCGTTGGGCATCTCGTCGGCCAGCATGATCATCGAGTTGCCGATCTTCAGCTCCGCGTGCATGACCGACTTGCCGTCGGGACCGGGCATGCGGCAAACCTCCTCGGCGGAGAACGCTTTCTTATAGAACTCGATCGCGTCGGCCGCGCCCTTGACGCACATGTGGGGCGTAACCGTACCGAACCCTTCGGGAACAGGCTTTGTCATGGATCCTCTCTCCAAAAAAAGGGGCTGTCGCGGACCGCGGCGGTCAGCCCGAACGAACCCTGAACATACACCAAGCTCCGCCCTGTGAAAAGTGTAAAAGTTCGTCAGCGGCGATCACGCTCGAGCTGGGCGTCGCCGCACACACATAGGGGTCCACACCGCGAGCGACTTGCCGATGCAGCGGAGCTGTTCCCGCACGCACGGGCTACGTCAGTCGGGTCCTTCAGGCGTCACGCCCGTCTGATTCTGCCTGGAACCGGCGGCCGTCCGAAAGTCAGGCGACCATTGCCCGCCGACGCACGACGACCGTGCCCGCGCACAGGACGGCGATGGTCAACGCCGTGAGACCCCACTGCGAAACGGTGGGAACCGAGGTCACGTCGAAGGCAGCCGTCTCGCTCGTCAGATAGATGCGATCGCCGCTGCTGCTGAAGTCGTTGTTGATGGCGTTGCCCGCGGCCCAGAAAGTCAAAGCTCCTGCGTTGTAAGCGGGAGCCTGCCATTGCAGATGATACTCGGCGGCGTCTCCCATCGCAGCCCAGTCGGCGACGGCGTTGTCGACGCCTGTCTCGGTGTGGTTCACCCAGTTCGCGTCGCCGGTGTTGAATTGGGTGTTCACCGGATCGGTCAAGAGCAACGTGCCGACGTGTTGGCCGACGGAGTCCTCGACGCTGATCTGGAAACCGGCGCCGGCTTGCACCGGGTCGGTGATCCGCACCGTCAGATCGTATGTCTCGTTGATGGCGTAGGCGGTCGGAGCGCCGATGATGTCCAGCGAGCCGCTGCCCAGCAGCGAAATGTGGCACATCAGGCAGGAGTCGCCGCCGCTGGCGATGCTGCCGTTCACCCCTTGCGGTGGGCCGCCGCGCCGCGCCAACGTCGACACCGGAAGCGTCAACACCGCCACGACAAATACCCATGCAAACGTACCGGCGCGAGCCGACATACGTGCGTCTCCCACATCGTCCGAAAATCAGCGCTTCCGCGCGGCACGCTCCGCGACGGCGAGTGCCGCAACGGCCTGCCCGTAGCACCGCCCGCCCGAACCTTTAAGCGACAGCCGTCGCGGTTGCCCGACGCCGGACGACGACCGTGCCCGCGGACAGCACGGCGATGGTCAACGCAGCCAGGCCCCACTGTGACACCGTCGGAATCGACGCGAGGTCGAGGTCGGCGGTCTGGCTGGTCAGGTAGATGAAGTCGCCGCTGCTGCTGAAGTTGTTGTCGATGGCGTTTCCGGCGACCCAGAACGTCAGCTCGCCCGCGTCGTACGACGGTGCCTGCCATTGCAGGTGATACGCGGCTGCGTTCCCCATGCCCGCCCAGTTGGCAACCGCATCGTCGACACCAGCTGCGGTGTGGTTCACCCAGTGCGCGTCGGCGGGGTTGAACTGCGTGTTGACGACGTCGGTGACGATCAGCGTGCCCCGGTGACCACCGGCCGCGTCTTCGACACTGATCTGGAACCCGGCACCGTCCTGGACCGGGTCCGCGATTCGGACCGTCAGGTCGTAAACCGTGTTGATGGCGTACTCTGTCGGAGCGCCGAGAAGTGCCACGGACCCGCTTCCGCTCGCCGAGCCGTGGCAATCCGTGCACGAGGCACCTCCGCTTGCGGTGCTTCCGTTCTTTCCCGCCAGTGGCCCGGCGCGGAACGCGAACGTCGTCGCGGGCAGCGCCATCACCAGACCCACCACCAATACGTCAAAACTCAGTCTCCGTGCCATTGGAACCATGCCCTCCTCGGGTTGGACGGTCATTCGCGGCGCACGCACCCAGCGATACACCGGCACACCACCATCGTCGTAGACCCATGGATGGAAGCAGCGCCGCACAAGCCGGCCCGATGCCGCCCCCTATCAGCGACCGATAGTGTAACAAATCGCGACTCCTGATTTCAAGGCGTGCGCCTCGAAAAAGGACGGAGGCGCGGTTCTCTGTATCGATCACGGGCGCTTCCGCACGTTCTGCCGAATATTCCCCGCCGAGGTCCGAATCCGGGCTTGTTGTTGATTGACACCGGGTCAGCCGCACTGGCGGTTAGGTGGAGACGGGATGATGATCTTTGGACGGAGCAAAGCCATGACGCACCAGGCGCGCATGTCACCGTTGACGGCACTGTTTCTCGGCATCTTTGGTGTTGCGGGCGTGGGGATCGTGTCGGCCGCAGCGGTCCTGCTGTATGCGATGACGATCGTGAACACACGAGCAGCGGACGTGCTCGGGCTGGCCGACTCGACGGTCATCAAGACGCTCGATTCGCTGCCCGATCTGATGGAGTCGCTGCCGGACGCCTTGGGCGATGCGCTCAGCCACGAGCGCGTGCCGGACTACGCGTCGGACATCGACGTGAGCGTCAACTTCGTGAAGGACGACCACGGGCGAGGCGTTCGCCCCGTGCTCACGATCGTGAACGAGGGTGCTCGCACGGTTTCCATGCTGGCGGTTCGCGTGGCCGCACTGGACCGCAATGGGCTGCCGATCCGCGAGTGGACCGAAGTCGTGGCCACTCCGGTCGCTGTCTGTGACGACTGGCGGGGCGTCCTGATGCCGGGCGAGAAGCGGTACGTGGTGTTGAACTCCGCTTGGCGGGGTATCCCCGAAGATCAGGCCGACCAGATCAGCGGTGCGGCGGAAATATCCGAGCTTCGCCTTTGGACGCCGCCGGACGACGCCTGACCGCGGGTCCCCGGTCACCCGGGTCGACGCCGAAACGCCAGCGCAAGAGCCTCCCATAACCGACTCGACGCCCCCGGACGCTTTCCGGATCCGGGGGCGCTTCTTTGCGCCGGGCTCACAGCTGATTGCCCCGCGCGAGACCTGCGGCATCCGTGCGTGCGGTTTGCGCCGGTTGCCAGCCACATCCGGAGCGTCTACATTCGTAAGTCGAGCGTAAAGACGTTGCTTTCAACGTGAATAGGGAGAATACGAATGGAAGCGAGACGACATTCCGGGCGTCTCTTTCTGTCTGCGGTGGTTGCAGGAGCGGTATGGGTCGCGTGTGCACACGGTCAGGAAGGCGGCGCCCAGGCGGGTGTTCAACCGCGGGAGGTCGTGCTGGATAACGGATTGACGCTGCTGCTCGTCGAACGCCACGACCAGCCGATCGTCGCTTGCGGCGTGTTCTACGACGTGGGGAGCGTCAACGATCCGCGGGGCAAGAGCGGCATCGCCCATCTGTTCGAGCACATGATGTTCAAGGGCTCGAAGGTCATAGGAACCACAGACTACCAGGCCGAGCGCGCGTACATCGAGCAGCAGGACGCCCTGCGGAAGAAGATGATCGCGGAAATGAACAAGATGCGGCTCATGAAACGCCGCGGAGAGATCGACGACGTTCTCGATCCGAACCAGTGGACCGACGAATACAAGACGCTCAAGAGCGAATACGACGAGCTTGTCGCCGCCGAGCGTGTCTACATCAAGAACAACGAGCTGGCGGACCTCTACTCGACCAACGGCGGCGCCATGCTCAACGCGGGAACGATGGCCGACCTCACGATTTACTTCGTGCAATTGCCCGCGAACAAGCTGGAGCTGTTTTTCTGGATCGAGTCCGACCGCATGGGAAGCGCCGTGATGCGCGAGTTCTACGTCGAGCGCGACAACGTTCGCGAGGAGCGGCGCCTGCGTGTCGAGAGCACACCGACCGGCAAGTTCGACGAGGCGTTCGAGGCGCTGTTCTGGCAATCACACCCCTACGGCATTCCCGTCCTCGGCTGGGCATCGGAAGTCGAGTCGATCACCCGCGAGGACGTACGCGACTTCTATAAAACCTATTACGCGCCCAACAACGCACGGGTCGTGCTCGTCGGTGACTTCAAGACCGACGACGCGATCAACCTGGCGAAGCGATACTTCGGGCGTCTGCCGCGCGGTCCGAAGATCCCGGAACCGGTCATCACCGAAGAACCCAAACCGATCGCGGAGCGGCGGTTTTACGCCGAGGCCGACACCAACCCGAAAGTTGCGCTGCGGTATCACACTGCGGCCATGGGCCACCGCGACGAGGCCGCCCTAGACGTGGTGGGTGACCTGCTCTCCGGGAAGACCGGCCGCCTCTACAAGCGATTGATCGCCCAGGAGGACGCCGCGATCGGCGAACCGTGGGCCGGAAACCAGGGACGAAAATACGCGGGATATTTTGAAGTCAACGCCACCGTAAAGGAAGGCCGCACGCCCGAGGAAGTCGAGTATTTCATACTCCAGGAGATCGAGTCGCTGCGGACGGGCGACATCGCGGAGCGCGAATTGCAAAAAGTGAAAAACCAGGTCCTCGCCGCCTCCGTCCGGCAGCTCAAACGAACCATCGGGCTGATGTTCCGGCTGGGCATGTACGACACCTGGTACGACTGGACTTACATCAACGAGGCGCCGAAGCGCGTGATGGGCGTGACGGCTGACGACGTTCGCCGCGTGGTCAATGAATACCTCGATCCCAAGACGCGGACAGCCGCGATCTACCTGACGAAAGAGACCGAGGAGCAGACCGACGTTCCGCCGGACGAAGAGGCCGAGTTCGCCCTTCTCATGGAACCGCTCGCGCCCGAGGTGCAGGAACGGTTCCGAAGCTGGGTCGACCGGATGCAGACCATGGAGGCGTCGCAACTGGAACCCTGGGCGGCACTCGTCGAGGCCGCCATGGACGAGCGCCCCGTGCCGGAGCAGCAGAAACCCGCCATCGAGTACATGGTGCGCAAGATGAGGGAACGCGCCGAAGAGCTCAAGGCCGCGGAGGAGGCCAAGAAGGCCCCGCAAGGTAACGAGCAGGGAGAATAACAGTCGTCCCTAAGACCGCAGTCGGTCATCAATGAAACCACAAGACGTCGGACTTCCAGCCGAAAGGAGTTGGACCGAAATGCACGATAACCGGAAACACCAAGTCGGCGCCTTTGCCATGACGGTGGTGCTGTGCGTCGGCGGGTTCGTTCAAGCCCAGCAGCCGCTGCCTGCTCATCCGAACGAGCTGAAATACGCCCCTTTGGACTTCAAGCTGCCGCCGCCATCGGAGCTTCGCGAGGTTCTCTCCACGGGGACGGTGGTTTATATCGCGGAAGACCGCATGCTTCCGACGTTCGACCTGACGGTTACCCTCCGCGCAGCATCCGCCACAGACCCCGAAGGCAAGATCGGTCTGGCATCGCTGGCCGGTGAGCAGCTGCGCGACGGGGGAACCAAGGACCTTTCTCCCGCCGAATTGGACGAACGGCTCGAGTTTCTCGCCGCCTCGCTGTCCTCCAACATCGGGGAAACGCGCGGGCGGGTCCGGCTTTCGTGCCTGTCCAAGGATGTGGACGAAGCGCTGCGATTGCTGGTCGACGTGTTGCGGTACCCCAGGTTCGACGCGGAGCGCCTTCGTCTCGCGAAGGAGCGTATGCTGCAAAACGTCAAGCGCCGAAACGATTCGACCGCATCCATCGCGGGAATCGAGTGGGGCTTCATGATGAACGGCGAAGGCCATTTCTCGAACTGGTACCCTTCGTCCCGTACGATCAACAACATTGTCCGTGACGATCTGGTGGCATTCCACCGCAAATACATCCATCCGGGCAACATGATTCTGGCGGTTTCGGGCGATTTCGACCGGGGTGCGATGCTGCGAAAACTGGAAGCGTTGTTCGCGGATTGGCCGGTCGGTGAGACGGGCCCGACGTCGTTCCCGGAACCCGTCGAGGAACCCGAGCCCGGCGTCTATCTGATGCACAAGGAGGGCGTCAACCAGGGTCGGGTCACGATCGGCCATAAATCGATCAAACGGGGCACGCCTGACGAGTTTCCCTTGCGCGTCATGAACGGAATCCTGGGCGGGGCGGGGTTCAAGTCCAGGTTGTTCACCCGAATCCGCTCGGACGAAGGGCTCGCGTACAACACCGGAAGCCGCTTCGACCAGGGCGTCTACTACCCCGGAGACTTCAGGTGCTGGTTCCAGAGCAAGAGCAATTCCTGCGCCTACGCGACGCAGCTCGTTCTTGACCAGATCGACCGCCTGCGGAACGAACGGGTCGACGACGCCGAGCTTGCCGAGTTCATCGCGTTCTACGTCGAGAGTTTCCCTCAACGCTTCTCGACAAAAATGGCGGTATTGGAGACCTACGTGTCGGATGAGTACACCGGTCGAGACCCCGCCTATTGGCAGAACTACATCGACAATGTCAAGCGTGTGACGCCCGAGGACGTGTTGCGGGTCGCTCAACGTCACCTGCATCCGCACCGTCTGGTAATTCTCGGCGTCGGTGATGCGCCCGCGATCCGTCACGGCGGACACGATAACGCCCTCTACCTGCGCTTCGATGAATTTGGTGACGTCGAGCTGCTTCCCCTGCGCGATCCGGACACGCTGTTGCGCTAGTCTCGTGACGGTGCCGTTTATGCTGCCCCTTCAGGACTCAACCGGGCGACGCGCCGCGCCTTCCCGGGGCGCCGCCATGGGCTCGATGGCGGCCGTCGCTTCGAGGGGGCGCTGGTGGGACTTGCTCTTCGTGTCCACCTTGCCGATGCTCGGGAGTGTTCCGGTTCGATTCCTCCGGCGGCGAAGGTCGCTTCATGTCGCCGCGCTGTCGCTGCTTGCCGCCGGCGCCGCAGCAGCCGAGGAACACATTGACATCGAGGGCGGTGCAGACAAAACCGGGCACAACTACGCGTGGACCGTGACGAACAACACGACCCTGCGCGTTACACGCGTCGAATTCCCTCATCACCAGGCGACACTCTTTTTCGCGCCGGACGGTTGGCATATCGACTGTACGTATCTGGTCAACGTCGGGGTCCCCACCAAGCCGGGGCTTTGCACCGCCTGGGTCGACGCCCCGAATGACGGAATCCCCCCGTACCGGTCCGCCGAGTTCGCGATGCAGGTTGCAACCGGAAGGAGCGTCCGCGGTACCGGCGACGTTGTGGTCCACACGTCCGACGGGCGTGAGCACGTCGTCGCCGGTGTGGAACTTCCCGGCACCGAGCCGTTTAGTGACAAATACGTGTCTCTGATCGGGCTGGGGGGCGTGCTTCTGATCGCCATCGCAGTACACTGGGTGCGGACCCGACGAAAAGCCGCCGCGAGTGATCGTAGAGGGACCTCTTCCACCCATGTGCCCTGACCGGGCGTCATCCGGATGCCCTTCGAGAGTAGTTCTTTACGTGCAACGCACCCAGACTCACATCGCAATCGCACTTCTGGTGTTACTCGGTTTCGGGCTGGGACTCTGGCGCTGCACGGGCGGAGAGGGGATCGGGCGGTATACGAGCGACTACTACATCGAATACCTCGTCGCCGGTGAACGACTGGTAACCGGCGGGACCATCGTCAGCCCGTTGATCCGAGAACCCGTTCCCGCCGAGCCGTCGGCCATGATGCCGCCTGCCTACATCGGGTTGGTCGCAGGCCTCTTCGAGCTGTTCGGGGTCAGGTCGTACGCCGCGATATTCACCTTGAAGTTCTTGAACGTTCTGGCAAACGCGCTGGCGGTGTGGGTAACGTTTGCCGTCTCGACTCGAATGCGGTGTGGATGGGGTCGCTGGATTGCGGCTGCACTTGTCGCTGCCAATCCGCTGCTCATCGGCTTTACCAAGTATATCTGGGACACCAGCCTGTTCACGGTCGCGGTCGTGATCAGCGTCTGGATGGCAAGTCGTCTGGGCGAGCAGCGCAAGCCGTGGTGGTACTGGCTTGCTTACGGTTTGTGGCTCGGTCTGGTTGCGCTGCTCAATCCGGCGCTGACCATCGGATACCCGGTGCTGGTTCTGTGGCCTGTGACACGCATCCACGGCTGGCGGTTCCAGCCGATCGCGAGGGCGGCTACGCTGAGCCTATGTGGCTGGGCCGCTGTCATCGGGCCGTGGACCGTTCGCAACTACGCCGAACTCGGCAAGCTGGTCTACATCCGCAACGGCTTTGCCCTCCAATTGTGGTTGGGCGTCTGCACGGAGGCCGACCGACACGGCGCCTCTGTGTTTGCGAGTCAGTTCCCGCTGATGAACGACGCGGCCCATGAGCGGATCGCGTCGATCGGTGAGCGCCGCTACCTGGAAGAATGTCGACAACGGTCGATCGACGCGATCGCCGCAGACCCGCTTCGCTACCTGAAACTGGTCGGAATCCGAGCGATCGACTTCTTCGCGGGCACGGTATTCACGCACGCGGAGCGGGGCGCCGGCGGCTGGCCCAAGCACCCGCGGCGCGCGGTCGTCATGTTCTTCCTTCTCGGCGAGTCCTTGATTATCATGGCCGGCTACGTCTTGATTGCCCGCAGGCTGCAAGCCGACGTGCATTGGCTGACGGCGCTGATCGCTGTGTTCTCTTGCGTCTATCTGCTCACGCACGTGCAGATCAGATTTCGTTCGCCGATCGAACCCGTGTTTGCGATCGTGTTGGGTGCGATCATTCATCAAGGCTACCTCGCGTGGGCCGCGCGACGATCCCGAACCGCGGCGCGCTGACCGCACTTGTTGCTTCAAGTCCGTGTGCAACGCCGCGCCAGGTACCGCCGACCCCGGGGCGCCGGGGTCGCCTTGACAGCCGATTCATTCGACGTACCGTTGGCGTATTCGCGGGCCTCCCATGAATACGGCATTGATCCAACTCGATGAGGAATCGACTTTCGCCGAGGTCACCGGGCGCGCAGCGGACGAACTGTCCCGCGGCCACCTCGTGGCGTTCTCGACCGAGACGGTGTACGGCGTTGCGGCACGGGCGGATCTCTCGGAGGCAGTCACTCGGCTTCGCGCGGTGAAGGCGCGCGGACCCGACCGTGCGTTCACCGTACACATCGCGGCGCCGAACGACGTCTTCGCCTACGCGCCGTCTCTTCCGGGTCTTGCACATCGGCTGATTCTCAAGGCCTGGCCGGGCCCGCTCACGCTCATCGTGGACGTGGACAATCCGTCTACTGCCCCCGCTGTCGCGGAGTTGGATCGCTCCGCGGTCTCCGCGATCTATCACAAAAACACGATCGGCCTGCGGTGTCCCGACGATCGCGTGGCCGCGGCGATTCTGGGAAGCGTGCGGGCTCCCGTGGTGGCCGCCAGCGCGAACCTCGCGGGAAAACCTCCGCCGGTCACGGGTTCTGAAATCCTCGCGGACCTCGGAGGCAAGATCGAGCTTATTGTTGATTCCGGACCGACGAAATACGCCCGACCGTCGACGATTGTGCGGGTGGACGCTTCGTCGTATAAAGTGATTCGCGAGGGCGTCTATGATGCAGGGATCGTACGGCGGATGACGAAACTCAGGATTCTTTTCGTGTGCACGGGCAACACCTGCCGAAGCCCGATGGCCGAGGGGCTCGCGAAGAAGATGTTGGTGGATCGGCTGGGCTGCACGGTGGACGAGCTGCCCGAGCGGGGTGTCGAAGTTTCGTCCGCCGGAACCGCGGGTGGCGGCGGCGGTGCGTCTGATCATGCGGTCGCGGTGATGAACCGTCGCGACGTCAGCCTGTCAGACCACGTGTCCACACCTCTTTCCGCAGACCAATTGCAGCAGGCGGACCACATCTTCGTCATGACCGAGGGACACCGAGACGCCGTGTTGAGCATGGAGCCGTCGGTTGCGGATCGGGTTTCGCTTCTCGTCGATGGCGAGAACGTTCGTGACCCGGTCGGCGGCTCTGAAAGCGACTACGAGGAGTGTGCACGGATGGTGGAGCAGGGGCTCCAATCTCGATTGCAGGAGGTGATCGTATGAACGTGGCGTTGTCCTGTGACCACCGCGGCTATCACGCCAAGGAACAGATCAAGGGCTTTTTGCAGGCGGCCGGGCACACGGTTGTCGACTTCGGATGCGACAGCCCGGCGAGCTGTGATTATCCCGACACCGCCCTGACGGGTGCCAAATCTGTGGCATCCGGTGAGACCGAGCGGGGTATCTTCTGTTGCGGGACGGGCATCGGGATGTCGATCACCGCGAACAAGGTCCACGGCATCCGTGCCGCGTTGTGTCACGATGAGCTGACCGCACAGTTCTCGCGCCG
>JASFUW010000104.1:0-12951 GCA_050050135.1 Phycisphaerae bacterium | reverse complement strand
TCACCGCACGTTCATTGCTGGCATCCAGCTTACCCCAATCATTCAGCTCCTCCATGCGCGGTATGATAAGTTGCTTAATGGGATCAGCCGGATCATTCCAGTTGATCAGCTCGAGATAGTAATCGTTGACGCGGAATGCATAGCGCTTGGCAACCTGCCTGAGCTTTTCGCGCTCTTCGGGCGGGATGTTGGGTATCTTCTCGACATCGCGGATATACCGGACCCTGCGTCCGGGTGGTGTACGCAACTCCCACTGAGGTAGAACGCTTCTATGCACTGATGTCCTCCTAACTTCTTGCTACAGACACGTGACCGAAGATGGGCGGGTCTAACGCCCCGACGAATCCCGGCCTCGCACTACGCGACGTGCGACTCAAAACGCCGTTGTGTCGTAGAACTCACTTGCTTATCCTCACTCAATTATACGACGTTGGCAAGCACTTGGAAAGTGATGCGCGCCTGGCGGGCGCTCGCGCAAGCGCGACAGAAGTTGACAATGCGCAAAACGGCGGCCTTATCGGGCCGTATGTGCCCTTCACTAAATCGCAGCTTTAACGAGTTGCTTTGTTTGCGGACAATCGAAAGTTCCCCAGAGTGCCAAGTGCCTACCACTTTACGCGGACGCTGCGCTCGTCCACGGGCGCAACAACGCGTCAGCACGCGCGGCGATCGGTCCCTTACCGTGCAACTGTGATGGTCTGCGGTGTCGTTATATTGGCACCATCGAAGCACCCGATGTGGTGACATAGATACGGCACTTCTTGGAAAGCGAGAACAGATCGAGCCCCGACGACGAGCGGTGGATGGGCGCACCCGACCGCAAGCCTACCCGACCGCCGTTTGGCC
The DNA here is from genome assembly GCA_050050135.1 of Phycisphaerae bacterium. Taxonomy (GTDB): domain Bacteria; phylum Planctomycetota; class Phycisphaerae; order UBA1845; family UBA1845. The sequence goes on along the minus strand of JASFUW010000104.1, from coordinate 12,105 downwards.
GCCGAACCGAGTCGGTGAACCCTTTGCTGACGCCGTCGTCGCCGGAAACGGAGCGTTTTGGTCTCTCAAGGGCTCAGCGCCCGACGGGTTGAACTCGATACGCGAAGCCGGTCCTCGATCGCGCGACGGTCTGAGTGGGGGCCCTGACCATCAGCGGACATTCACCCACACTTTCCGAAAAAAACCACGGCGTGTCCGATGCGCCTCATTCTCGGCTCAACATGGCGCCTGGACCAACCGATCAAACGCGTAGTCCCGATAATGTCAGCCGCGGCGGTGTCCCGCCACGTTGCTCCTTGCGGGATCTCGACTCGATGGGAGAATCACCGGCTGTGTCAGGGGACAAAAGCAGGGCGAATGTCCGGGAGTGGAACCATGTTGAGAATCGTGCGGTCGATCGTTTGGGCTGTCGTGTTAGTGGCGGGTGCGGCCGGGTACATGCTCGCGAGCCCGTCCGAAGCGTCAAAGCGAGCGTCATCCCCCGACGAACCGCTCTCCGCGAAAACCTTCTCCGGGCTGAAATTCCGATCCATCGGGCCGGCGTTGACGTCGGGACGTATTTGCGATTTTGCGGTCGACCCCGAAAACCGCTCGCGCTACTACGCGGCCGTCTGCTCGGGTAACGTCTGGAAAACCACGAACGCAGGCACGACGTGGAATCCGGTCTTCGATGACAATGGCGCGTTCTCGATCGGCTGCACCGCGATGGACCCGGACAACCCGAACGTCGTATGGGTCGGAAGCGGTGAGAACAACAGCCAGCGGAGCGTGTCCTTCGGCGACGGCGTTTATCGCACGCGCGACGGCGGCAAGAGCTGGGACAACGTCGGCCTGAAAGACTCCGAGCACATCGGCAAGATTCTCATCGACCCGCGGGACTCGAACGTCGTTTACGTCGCGGCACAAGGACCGCTGTGGCGATCGGGCGGTGATCGGGGATTGTACAAAACCGCGGACGGCGGTGTGACATGGACACGCATTCTCCACATAAGCGACGACACCGGCGTCAACGAGGTTCACATGGACCCGCGCGACCCCGACGTGTTATACGCATCCGCCTATCAACGCAGGCGGCACGTCTGGACGCTGATCAACGGCGGTCCCGAATCAGCGATCTACAAATCCACGGACGCGGGAGTCACCTGGCGAAAACTCGAAAGCGGCATCCCCGGCGTCGACAAGGGACGCATCGGACTATGCGTCTCGCCCGCAGACCCCGACGTCGTATACGCCATTATCGAAGCCGCCGACGACAAGGGTGGGTTCTTTCGCTCGACCGACCGCGGCGAAAGCTGGGAGAGGCGTAACAAGTACATGACAACCAGTCCGCAGTACTACAACGAGATCATCTGCGATCCCGTCGAGGTCGATCGCGTGTATACGATGGACACCCGGATGCACGTGACCGAGGACGGCGGCAAGACCTTCAAGGCGATGCCGCGGCGTCACAAACACGTCGACGACCACGCGCTCTGGATCGACCCGAACGACAACGACTACCTGCTCGTCGGATGCGACGGCGGCGTCTACGAGAGCTTCGACCGCGGTGCCAACTGGGACTACAAGGCGAACCTCCCGGTCACACAGTTTTATCGCGTGAGCGTCGACAACTCCCTGCCGTTCTACTTCGTCTACGGCGGCACGCAGGACAACAACACGCAGGGCGGCCCTTCCAGAACGACCGGCCGAGCGGGCATCACCAACGAAGACTGGTTCATCACGGTTGGCGGTGACGGGTACGAGACACAGGTCGATCCGGAGGACCCCCAGATCGTGTACAGCCAATGGCAATACGGGGGCCTGGTCCGTCATGACCGGCGCAGCGGCGAGCGCGTCGACATCAAACCCCGCGAGGCCCCGGGCGAAGAACCCTACCGATGGAACTGGGACACCCCGCTGATCATCAGTCCGCACAGCCACACGCGATTGTACATCGCGGCCAACAAGCTGTTCCGGTCTGACGACCGCGGGTCAAGCTGGACCGCCATCAGTCCCGACCTCGATCGCGGGCTCGATCGCAACGCCCTGAAGGTCATGGGCAGAATTCAAAGCGTCGACGCCGTCTCGAAGCACCGCAACACGTCGATCTTCGGGAACGCCGTGGCACTGACGGAATCACCGTTGGTCGAAGGACTGATCTACGTCGGCACCGACGACGGCGTGGTCAACGTGACCGAAGACGGCGGCGAAACCTGGCGACGCATCGAGCTGTTTCCCGGTGTTCCCGACATGGCCTACGTAAGCTGTCTGACCGCTTCGCAGCACGATGCCGACACGGTCTACGCCTCCTTCGACAACCACAAGCGCGGGGACTTCCTGCCCTATGTGCTTATGAGCACCGATCGCGGACGCAGTTGGGTTTCGGTGACGGGCGACCTTCCCGAGCGCGACATCGTCTACGCGCTCCGCGAAGATCACGTCGAGCCCGATCTGCTCTTTGTCGGTACCGAGTTCGGGGCCTACTTCACGATCGACGGCGGTGAGAAATGGATCAAGCTCACCGGCGGTATGCCCACCATCGCCGTCCGAGACCTGGAGATCCAACCCCGTGAAAACGACCTGGTTCTGGGAACCTTCGGACGCGGCATATACATTCTGGACGACTACACGCCCCTTCGCCACGTCAGCGAAGAGGCACTCGAAAACGATGCGATACTCTTTGCGGTAGAAGACCCGTACCGCTACATCGAAACGAGCCGCCTCGGTCGCTCATCGGGCCTCGGCTCGCAGGGGGCGTCCTTCTACGCCGCACCGAACCCGCCGTACGGCGCGGTTTTCACGTACTACCTGAAAGGGAAGCTCACCACGCGCCGCGAACGACGTAAAGAGGCCGAGAAGAAGACCATCAAGGCGGGCGCAGACCCCCGCTATCCCACGCTCGACGAACTGCGATTGGAGGACGAAGAGAAAGAACCTTCGATCGTGCTGATCGTTCGAGATGACGCCGGACAGACCGTTCGTCGCGTCGAGGGATCACGGGACAAAGGCATCCATCGCGTCGCCTGGGACCTGCGATACCCGGCGCCTCGACCGACCGCCCTGAAACCGCCGCCGGACCGACCGCCGTGGTGGAAGCCCCCATCCGGGCCCTTGGCGCTTCCCGGCACTTATACCGTCACTTTGGCCAAGGAGGTCGACGGAGAGATCACGAACCTCACCGAGAGCGTGCCCTTCGACGTGGTCCCGCTCGAGCTGGCCACCTTCGCCGCCGAAGATCGTGCCGGACTTCTGGCATTCCAGAACAAGGTCGCCCGGCTCCAACGCGCCGTACGCGGCGCGATCAAGGTCGCGGACGAGACGAAGAGCCGGATCGATCACATTCGTAAGGCGTTCGTGGATACGCCGGCCGCCGATCGTACGGTGCTTGCCGAGATTGACGCGCTGCGAGAGAGCCTCAATCGCATCCGCACAAAGCTGACGGGTGACAGCACGAGGCGCAAACGCGACGAAAGTGCACCGCCGTCAATTTACGACCGCGTGCGGCACGCGACCCAATGGAACGTGACCTCGCCGCCCACGCAGACGCAACAGCAAGCGTACCTCTATGCGGGCAGCCAGTTTGCCGTGGTCCTGGGTGAACTCGAGACGCTGATTCGGCAAGACCTGGCTCAGGTGGAAGCCAGCCTCGAGCAGGCCGGAGCGCCGTGGACGCCCGGCCGCATCCCGGATTGGGAGATCGAATAGACAACCGGGAGGAGAATCACGAGTTCCAGACGCCGAGTTGCGACTCACGGGTTGCGGGCTACCGGTTTGGGCGCGGGTAACCTCGAGTTGGATCGCCGCGCGGATTCGAGGATGTGGGCGAGGCGGCCGGTCAAGTACCGGCGGGTGAACGGTTCGAGCTCCTTGCGACGAGACATCGACGGAAGTGCGTTGGCGCTCCACGCCTGCCATAGCCGTTCGAGCGCACCCAGTATCTCATCACGGTCCGGCCGGGCGCAGAGACCTGCGTCGAACCGACGGATGAGCCGGCGTGCAACGTTCTCTTCCGGCCCGACCAGCAGGATCGGTCGACCTGCGGCCAGATACTCATAGACCTTTCCCGTGGTCAAGGTCGACGCGTTCCTCCCCGTGGGCGTGAGCAGCAAGAGCGCATCGGCGCTGATCATCTGCTCGACGGCCTCATCGTGCGGTAGGAAGCCGGTCGTGGCGAGCGGGATCCGCGCGCTTTCAAAGCGCCGGCGCAGTTCCGCCGAGATGACGCCGACGATGCGCAGCTCGAACTCTCGTGCCTCCTTTCGGACCCGTCCGGCAAATGAACCGACCGCATCGAACAATGCATCACTCACCCGGCGAGACGTGAACTGCCCGGTGAAGGTCAGCACGAACCGGTGCTCGGGACCGTGCAGGCGCTCACGGACCTCGGCGCGGTCGATCCCGTCGAAGTCCGCCAGGTCGACGCCGTTCGGGACGGTAAAGAACTTGTCACGCTGCGAGGGCACGTGCGACGCGAGAATGTCCGCCTGCTCCTCATTGACCGCCACCACCGCGTCAGCCTCCTCCAACATCCTCTGCTGCAACCGCCGATCGGCCCATTCGCGGAGTTTGCCTTTGGCGTAGCAGTAGTCATCGACCCACAGATCGCGATAGTCCGAAACCCAGGGCAACCCCGTACGCCGCTTGATCCAACCGGCCAACAGGTGGTTCGAGGCCGGGGAATATGTCGAGTAAACGACGTCGATCTGCTCTGAACGTACCAGTCTCAGTAGCGGCCTGACGCTCCGCGCCGCCCAGAGGACCCGATCGTCCGGCGTGAAATGGGCCGTCACCAGTCCGAGGGCTCGTTCCGCCCGCCATCTCACAGCCGGCCTCACGCTGTAACACCACCAATCGCCGAACTTGGTTTCGGCGAGCGCCTCGGACATCCGGGGCCGTGCGGCGTCCTTGACCGCGCCGAGATGGTGGCGGATCGAATCCGTTGGCAAATCCGAGAGCAGGCTCGGGTCGTAAGGCAGGTTCCGGATGCGACCGGCCGACCAGACCACAGGATGCCATCCGAACTCCGATAGGTACTTGGCGAACTTGGCGCTCCGCTGTACGCCGACACCGCCGGCCGGCGGGAACGCGTGCGACACCATCAGCACCCGCCGCGTCCGTACGTGCGTGCACCCGGTCCGAGCCGCATCGTCGCGTGGTGAGGTTTCCCCCTGGACTCGGGAAGATCGTTCTAATGTGAGCGCGTCGGCCATGTCGTCACGTAACTCGTCTCCACCTCGGTATCCCGCGGTGCTCCGAGCACCGAGCGGGCCGCTCCCGGGATCGCGTCGGCATCCATATTTTCGGACAGTGCGCCCCGTGACACGACTCGGATTTTCGCCGGTGGCGGCGCCGCCGCGAATGGGGTAAACACGGGTGCCCAACGCCGGAAGACCGCGCGGTCCGGTTCGCGGCGACGTTGCCGCCGGGAAGTTCTCGTGGACTCTTGGTTGACTGATCTGAATCCCGCCCAGCGAGACGCCGTGACGCACGGCGACGGACCGCTCCTCGTGGTCGCCGGTGCCGGAACCGGCAAGACCAAGACGCTCGCCTGCCGCGTGGCTCACCTGATCACGCGCGGCGTTCCCCCCAATCGCATCCTCCTTCTGACCTTCACGCGTCGGGCGGCCGCGGAGATGCTCCGCCGCGCAGGCGCCGCCATCGGCGGATCGAACGAGAACGTGACCGCCAAGGTCTGGGGTGGAACGTTCCACGCCATCGCCAACCGACTGCTCCGCACCTACGCCTCCGCTGTCAACCTCTCGGGCGATTTCACCGTCATGGACGAAGGCGACGCAGCCGACCTGATGAACCTCCTGCGGAACGAGCTCGGCTTCGCCAAGAAGGAGCGCCGCTTCCCCCGCAAACGGACCCTGCTCGGCATCTATTCGCGCATGGTCAACGCGCAGTCAACACTTCGCAAGACGCTCAAACGTCAGTTCCCCTGGTGCGACGACGACCGGCAGGCCATCAAGGAAATCTTCGATCTCTACGTCGCACGAAAGAGCGATCAGCATCTGCTCGACTACGACGACCTGCTCCTCTTCTGGAGTGCCATGACATCGGCACCCGGCGTCGGGGAGTCGGTGGCCGACCGGTTCGACCACGTTCTTGTCGACGAGTATCAGGACACGAACGCCGTCCAGGCGGAGATACTCCGCGGTATGCGACAAAACAAGAAAGACATCATGGTCGTTGGCGACGACGCCCAGTCCATCTACGCGTTTCGAGCAGCCACGATCCGCAACATCCTCGATTTCCCGAAGCAGTTCCCCGGTACCCGAATCGTAACCCTCGAGCAAAACTACCGCTCGACCGGACCGATCCTCGCCGCCTCCAACGCCGTGATGTCGGAAGCACGTGAGCGATACACGAAGGAACTCTGGTCCCAAAGAGCGTCCGACCAGAAACCCGTGCTGACCACCTGCCTCGACGAAAACCAGCAGACCGCCGTCGTGTGCGGGTACATCCTGGAACACCTGGAGCAGGGCACGCCGTTGATGAACCAGGCGGTTCTGTTCAGAGCGAGCCACCACAGCGCCCAACTCGAGGTGGAACTCACCAGCCGCAACATACCGTTCCACAAGTTCGGCGGACTCAAGTTCGTCGAGACCGCACACATCAAGGACATGTTGGCGATCATGCGGATTCTCGAAAACCCGCTGGATCAGATAAGCTGGTTCAGGGTTCTCCAACTGTTCGACGGTGTCGGCCCGCGCACCGCGGCGCGAATCATGGAGGCGTTGGGCGTGCGCGAGGCGTCGCCCGGAGAGAACCCGCGTACCCGGAGGGATGACCGCTCGGATGCCGCACCACGTTCCCCGTTGAAACTGCTCCTCGACGATCCCCCGACCGTACCGCCGGCCGCGAGAGAGCAGTTCGAACGACTCCGAACCTGTCTGGCGAACTGCGGCGGTGCGAATGTCAAACGGTCCGACACAGAGATGCCGGACGGCGATGGAACGCGCCCGGCCGAACCGCCCGTGCCCACTCAAGTCGAGATCGTGCGCCGGTTTTACGAGCCGCTCTGCGAGCGCATTTTCGACAACGCGGTGATTCGCCTGCGCGATATCGAGCAGCTAAGCCAGATCGCCAGCCGATACCGATCGCGCGGTCGGTTCATCACCGATCTGACCCTCGATCCACCCAAGGCTACGTCGGTCCTGGCCCAGCCCCCCTTCCTCGAGGAGGACTATCTGACGCTGAGCACGATCCATTCCGCCAAGGGATGCGAGTGGGACATCGTCCACGTCATCCACGCGGCGGACGGTATGATCCCCTCGGATATGGCCGTCGGCGACGACGAAGGCGTCGAGGAGGAGCGACGGCTGTTCTACGTCGCCATGACCCGGGCGAAAGACTGGCTCTACGTGTATTTCCCGTTACGCTATTACCATCGGCGGTTTGGCCTGAGTGATGCCCACGGCTACGCACAGCGCACGCGGTTCATCAACGACGAAACCAGGTCGCTCTTTGAGGTGCGCACCACCGAGGGGGACGGTCAGGAGTCCGAGGAACGTGTGGTTGATATCGAGTCCGACACGTATGCACGCGTGAGTCGGCTCTGGCAAGACGAAGACTGAACGGCGGATGTCGAATCCGGAATTGGGAATGCGCCCCCGATCTTTCGCAATTCGCCGTTCGACATTCGGAAAGCAGCGCTTCATATGAAAGCAATGGTCTTGCATTCGCCCGCGCCGATCGCTGAGCGCCCGCTGCGGTTCGAGGACGTTGACCGACCCTCGCCCGGTGTTGGTGAGGTGCTCGTCCGCGTGAGCATGTGCGGCGTTTGTCGGACGGATCTGCACGAGGTCGAGGGCGAGCTGCCCATGCAGCGCCCCAACGTCATTCCCGGACACCAGATCGTCGGCACCGTGGCTAAGACCGGAGAAGGAACCTCTCGTTTCCAGGTAGGCGAACGGGTCGGCGTCGCCTGGCTGCACGAAACGTGTTGCGCGTGCTACCATTGTACTGGCGGGTGCGAGAACCTGTGTACGTCCGCCCGGTTCACGGGCTGGAGCGTCAACGGCGGCTACGCTGAGTATATGACAGTCAGCGAGCACTTCGCCTACCGTATCCCAAACGCCTTCCCGGACCAAGAGGCTGCCCCGCTGCTCTGCGCCGGGATCATCGGCTACCGCGCGCTCGAGGCAAGCGGCGTAAGACCCGACCGCCGCGTCCGGCGCCTGGGTTTGTACGGCTTCGGCGCCGCCGCTCATATTGCCATACAGGTGGCACGACATTGGGGTGCCGAGGTCTACGTCTTTACGCGAAGTGAAGCAAACCGCGAGCTGGCTCGCAAGCTCGGTGCGGTGTGGGCGGGCCCGTCCGCACCGGGCGCGGGCGATCCACGTTCCTCCGACAAGCTGCACGCCGCCATCATCTTCGCCCCCGCCGGCCCGCTCGTCCGGGACGCGCTCGAAATCATGGACAAGGGCGGCACGCTGGTCCTCGCGGGCATCTACATGTCGCCGATCCCGGAACTCGACTACCTCGAGCACTTGTACGACGAGCGCGTCGTTCGCAGTGTGGCTAACGCCACCCGACGCGACGGCGAGCGGCTCTTGAAACTTGCCGGCGAGATTCCCATTCGTACGTCCACGCAGCGTTTTCCCCTCGAACACGCCAACGAGGCCTTGCTCGCCCTCAAAAACAGCGAGATTCGAGGAGCCGGCGTACTGGAAGTGTCATGACCGGTTCTCGCCCCAGGATAAGCCCGATGTATAACTCGAAACGGCATCCGTCCGCCAACGCCCGAACGCGGCTCGCTGTGATGATCCTCGGGTTGTTGGGTCCCATCACCGGCTGCGCCGAGAACGGATCGGCAGCGCCGGAAGACGACCAAGCGAAGAACGTTCACCACGTGCAGCCTGATGATCCGCAACCGCCCGCATCCGCCGCGTTCGTCAAAGAGCGGAACGAAATGGTCACCAAGACCATCGAACGGCCGTGGGGTGGCAGCAACCCCGTCAAGAGCAAGGTCGTGCTCGACGCCATGCGTACCGTCCCACGTCACGCGTTCGTCCCGCGGGGGCAGGTCAGACATGCCTACGCCGACTCCCCGCTGCCGATCGGTCAAGGGCAGACCATTTCCCAGCCCTACATCGTGGCGCTGATGACCCAACTGCTCGAACTCACCCCCGAGTCAAAGGTGCTGGAGATCGGCACCGGCTCCGGATACCAGGCCGCGGTCCTCGCTCATCTTACGCCTTACGTGTACAGCATCGAAATCATCGCCCCCCTCGCCAAAAGGGCGGCGAAGACGCTCAGAGCCCAGGGATACAAATCCGTCAAGACGCGCCGGGCGGACGGCTACTTCGGTTGGCCTGAGCAGGCCCCGTTCGATGCCATCATCGTGACGTGCGCCGCCGGTCACCTTCCGCCGCCGCTCTGGGAACAGCTAAAACCGGGAGGGCGCATCGTGATACCGATCGGCGGTCCCTATGAAGTCCAACGTCTCATCGTCGTCACCAAGACGCCCGAAGGCAAGCGCGAATCCAAAACGGTGCTACCCGTCCGCTTCGTTCCCATGACCCGGGCCAACGACCGAGGTGACTAGCCGTGACGGCACCGGCCCGTATGCAGGACAACTGGCGGCTTGCCTGGGTCGCATTCTTCGTAGCTGCCGGCCTGCTCGCCTTCGAGCTCTCGCTCATGCGCATCCTGTTGGTCGCCAGTTGGCATCACTTCGCGTTCCTCGTAATCACCATCGCCCTGTTGGGCTTCGGCGCCAGTGGCACGGTGCTGACGCTGTTTCGCTCCTTCTTTCTGCACCGCGGTGAGGCTTCCCTGTTTTCCCTCACGCTTGCGTGCGGACTGTCCATGCCCCTTTGCGTTACCTTCGTGGGGTCCGTTCCGGTCGAATCGCGCATCACGCCCGTGTTGCTCTGGGAGCAGGTCGGTCTGTGGCTGATTTATTGGGCGGTGCTGTTCATCCCGTTCTGTCTCGGGGCTTGTGCGATCGGTCTGGCCCTGATGGATGCCCGACGTCGTGTCGCACAGGTCTATGCTGCGAATCTGTTCGGAAGCGCAGCCGGGCTCGCCGTGATCACGTCTGCCATGTACACCGCGCCGCCTGCATTATTGCCATGGGTCGGGGGGGCATTGGTTCTTCTTGGTTCAGCCGTGCTCCAGCCGGGGCGTTGGGAAGTTCGAGCGGGCGTCTGGGCTGCGTGCGTCGCGCTCGCTGTCTTACCCCTGGCGTTGGGGACGCCTGCCATTCGCATGGACCCCTACAAATACGGAAGCCGCGTAGCGCTTCTACTCGAGCAGGGTGAGGCGCAGCGCGTGGCGACCGCGTACGGTCCTCGCGCCATGGTGGAGGCATACCGGAGCGACCGTTTCCACGATCTTCCGTTCTTGTCCGTCGGCTCCTCCCCACCGCCCGTCTCGCTCCTGCTCTCCGACGGGCATCTCGCCGGGTCGGTGCTCGATGTCCAATTGCCCGAGCAAGCCGAGGTCATGGACCACACCCTCATGGCTTCGCCATACGCCTTCCTTCCACCCGATCCACGGGTGTTGCTTCTGGGGGAGACCGGCGGCGCCAACGTCTGGCTGGCCGTTCGACACCGGGCACGGTCGATCGACGTGGTTCAGCCGGATGCCAACATTACGGCACTTATGCGCGACGCATTGGGGTCTCACGGCGGCGCCGTGCTGAACCGGCGCGCGGTCAATCCGATCACCACGGAACCGCGTCACTTCGTCGAACACGCCGCGGGACGCTACGATCTGATCGACCTTGCCGGACTACAGTCGTCCGCCGCCGGCTCGGGAGGCGCCGCCGGACTGGCGGAGAACCATCTGGTTACGGTGGAGGGCCTGACCGCCACCCTCCGTCGGCTCACGGACCGCGGGGTCCTCGCCGTGACGCGCGGCATCCAAACACCGCCGAGGGACAACCTCAAACTGCTTGCGACGATCGCGGCTGCCCTGCGTCGGACGGGCGTCGTGGACGTGGGCCGCCACATCGTGATCATCCGGGACTATCTGGCCGTGTGCACGATGGCGAGCGTCACCCCGTGGACAGTCGAACAAATCGAAGCCGTTCGAAAGCTCTGCGATCGGCGGGAGCTCACGCCCGTCTGGTTTCCCGGCGTGCGCCCTGGTGAACTCAACCACCCCGATCGGCTCGAATCCGCGCCCGATGGGACGGGCGACTGGTATCACTTCGGCGCCGCACGGATTTTCGATCCGTCCACGGTTGACGGGTTTCTCCGCGACTGGTCGTTCGACATTCGGCCGCCGATGGACGACCGCCCGTTCTTCTTCAACTTCTGCAAGCTCAACGCCGTCTCAGCATTCAGGAAGGCCTACGGCGATCTATGGCTCACGCGGACCGAGCTCGCGTTCTTGTTCGTCCTCGCCGCGATCGCGGTAAACGCCGCGGCCGCGACCGGTCTTACTTGGGTCCCGCTCCTGGTGTTCCGCTTCCCGTCGACCCTGCGCGGCTGGCGCCCGGCCTCGCTTTACTTCGCGGCGATAGGTCTGGCGTTCATGCTCCTGGAGATGACCTTCCTTTCGCTCGCATCCCGTATGATCGGCGATCCGGTCGTCGCGGCCGGCGTCACCATCGCGGGCTTCCTTTTCTTCTCCGGGACGGGCAGCCTGGTCGTGCAACGGCGTTGGGGTCGCGCCGCAGGCCGACGCGGCGGAGACGTGATGATCATTGTCGCCCTCTTGGCACTGATTGCCGTAGGTCTCGTGGAACTGGCGACGGCGAGCAGCTTGGCGCGCGCGGTCGGCTCCCTGTCGTTCTTCGCTCGATGCGCCGCGGCGCTGATCGCGACTGCCCCGTTAGGGTTTCTGATGGGGTTTCCCATGCCCGCCGGTCTGGCCCGTCTGCACGAAGGCGGACCGGCGTTGGTCCCATGGGTCTGGAGCGTAAACGGGTTCACCTCGGTCATTGCGACGCCCGCCGCCGTGGCGATCGGCATGACCTGGGGATACATGGTCTCGGGTGCCGCGGCACTGGCATTATACCTCGTTCCCCTTCTTCTGTTCAGCCGACTTCCTGGCGGCAGCGTAACGCGGAGGTAACACGTGTCCGGCGCGGGACACTCGGCGTCATCTCGGCGATTCCCGGATTCGCACGATGCATGAACGCGGCCAGCAGCATATGCGCCTAGA
>JASFUW010000103.1:0-13054 GCA_050050135.1 Phycisphaerae bacterium | reverse complement strand
AAAGCTCCGCGAACTCGTCGCATTCCCGCCGCGTGACACCCTGTTCGGCACCGTATTCGTCGGCGGTGCGCATCATCGCGGTCTCAGCCAGGTCGTGGTTCAGACCCGCAAGCATGGCGTCCTCGACCTTGCCGCCCTCGACGAACTCCCAGAACGCGGCGCCCGATCGGCGCGGCGACCGGATGATCTGCGGTACGCGCGACATCGTTTCGCCGCCGACGCAAAGCACAACGCTTGCGTCGTCGACGGAACTGGGCAGAGCAATCTGCTGCAACGCGCAGATCGCCGTCTGCAATCCCGACCCGCAGATACGCTGCACGAGCAACCCCGGCGTTTCGACCCGAAGATGACACCGCAGGGCGATGTTGCGCGGAAAGTAGATATCCTGCGACCCCGGCGCGGTGTATTGATAGACGTTGGCGCCGATGACGGCGTCGATCTTGTCGCGATCCACGCCGCTTCTACGAATGGCCTCTTCCGCGGCGAAGACGCCGAGGTCCTCCGCCGAGAAGCTCGCCAGCGTGCCACACTTGACGCCGACGGGCGTGCGAGCCGCCCCGGCGATGACAACATGCGGAAATCCGTTAGACTTCACTGGTTACCGTCCTCTGTGATTCGTGCTGAATCTCGATAACACCCTCCGGCGCCGGTTCAGCGAACAGCGCATTTAGCGTTTTCTGGAAGTTCTCGATCACCCGCTTGCGCATCAGCTTGCCGGAGGGCGTCAGCTCACCATTCTCGAGGGTCGGTTCGCGGCCCGCCAACACCGCACGCTTCACGCGCTCGTACTTGATCTCGATCATGGCGTTGATACGATCGATCTCTGCGGCGAACAGTTCATGGATCTTGGGATCGGTCAGCACCCGATCCTGTGACACGCCGTGTGCGTCGGCCCATTCCAACAGGTGGCCGCGGTCGGGGTAGATCAGCGCGCCCACGAAGTCCTTCCCACTCCCAACGGCGACAGCCTGACTGATGTAGTGCGACTCACCCACCAACGCCATCTCGATCCGCAGCGGATGCACCTTCTCTCCGGTTGTCAGTTTGAAGGTCCCATCCTTGCGCCCGAGTATGCGAAGTCCGTCCTTACTGTAGTCCCCGAGGTCACCCGTCCTGAACCACCCGTCTTCGGTCATCACGTGTGCGGTATCTTCGGGGTTATCCAGATAACGCTCCATCACGTTGGGGCCTCTGACCTGTATTTCGCCCTCACCGTCAATGCGAACAGATACGCCCGGGAGCGGCTGGCCCACGTAACCGCTCTTCCACCCGGACTCCTTGTCCGTCGCAGTCACACAGGGCCCCGTCTCCGTCAATCCCCATCCTTCGAGGACGGGTATGTCACGACGGCGATAGCCTTCCGCCACGTGCGAGGGCAGTGAGGCACCGGCCGTAAACACGAAGCGCAATCGCCCGCCGAAAACCACACGGTTCAGTTCGGGAGATTCCTCGCACTTGCTCACGAGCAGGTCGTGAACGCGGGGCACACTGAAGAAAATCGAGGGGTCGAACGCCCGCCAGTTCTCGATCAGTCGGTCGATGTTCTTTCCACGAGAGTCGTCCAGACAGAGTTCACACCCGTTGTAGAGGGTCATGAACCGCTCGAACAACCCGCCGAAGCTGTGATGCCACGGCAGATAGTTCATGTACACGTCGTTCTCATTCACATCCCACATCAAGGACATCGCCTTCTGCTGCGAGATCAGCGCGCGGTGCCCCAGACGTACGCCCTTGGGAGCGCCCGTGGTCCCGGACGTATACATGATAATGCACAGATCGTCGGCTTTGACAGACTGCACCTGCTTGTCGAGCTCCTTTACCGACACCCCGCCTGTCGCCAGCAGCTCGGCGAAATCCCTCGCACCCCACTTCTTCGAGTCGGCATCGAAGTCCATACAGTAGAATCTCTCGATCCCCTTGTGTCTGTCGGCCTCGATCTTGTCGAGTTGATGGTTCCCCGACACCACGACCATCTTCGGTTTGGCACTGTTGAGAATGTACGCGACCTGTTGCGGAAGATACCCCGCAAAGACAGGAACCGTGACCGCCCCGATCGACATGGCCGCCAGCTCGAACATGAACATCTCGGCCCGGTTCTCGGACACCATGCCGAACCGGTCGCCGCTGCGCACACCCATCCCGAGCAGATGCCGCGCAATCTGGAACGTGTTTCCCGCAAACTGCTTCCACGTAAGTGTCACGACATCGTCATTTTCGCGATAGCGAAGGTACACCTTGTCGCCGAAGCGTTCGGCGCGGTCCTTCAGCACGCTTCCGAGCGACTCTTCATACTCACCCAACGGGATGGAACTGACGTGCTCTTCACCGAGTTTGCGAATACCAATCTGTTCATCGAGCCCGAACGCCGTCGTCTGGCAGTACGCCAGGCAGGAATCACTGAGGAGCTCCTTCGTCATCTTGAAGCGCTCCTCCGGCGGTTTGACTTTGTAGTCCGTGCCCATCGGATCGACGCCGAGCCGCCTCCTGATCAGACCCTGCGCCGCGAAGTAGACCAGGTTGGTCGCCAGCTCCTTGATGTGTGAGCACCCCACGTGCCCCCCGACCCGGCGTGTAATTTCGTTCAGCACGCCGCGCTCGACGCGCAGACCGATCAGCCGATCCGCGAGATGCTCGACCTCGCGGCACACGGGGAAAGGCACGCGGATCATGTCGAGCTTGCTGCGCGTGATCTGTTCGTCCGGAAGGTAGATGCTCATCTCGAGCTTGATCAGGTGATCGTTGTCGAGCATGGTCCCGACCAGCACCATCTCGTCCGACTCGCCCTCATAAACTTCCATCGCGAAATTTCGCTGTGCGCTCAGTCTCATTTTGCCCATCCTCGATTTGCCCTGCTTCGCCTGCCGGTCGCGAAAGTGAATCGCGTTGGCCATGGACTCCTGCACCTGACGCTTGAGCGAGTGGAACAGCTCCTCCTCATCCTTCAACCCGGCATTGGCTGCGTAGCGACACAGCGGTGTCAGTATCCACTCTTCGTTCGAGAACAACGCCACGTTCGTCAGCCCGCCCGCCAGTGCATCGCGGAACGTCTTGATCGAGCTGGTCACGTGCCCGGCATGAGCGAGTATTGTCGCCCGGTGCGTCCGCCACACCTCGTCGTACGTCGCATCCGAGGGATACGCCCCGCACGCCTGACCGACGTCGAAGACCGCCCGCGTGATGCGGTGAACGAAGTCCGCCTTCGTGGGGTCCTTGCACAAATCGCCCATGCGAAGGTCGATCAGCTCACCCGTTGACTTGGCAGTATGGATCAGACCGCCGACGTTCAGCACGATCGAGATCATCGCCTTGTCGAATTCGATCCGCGTACCCGGCACGCCCCGAGCATGGGTAGCCGGGTAACCGTGCGTCTGAAGAATCGACTCGATACGCTCGCGCTCCGCGTCGCCTCCGCCCGCAAAAACCAGCGTCCCCTTTCGTTCGAGAAGGTAAACCGTCTCGCCCCCGCTGCCGCGCCGCCCGCCCGCTTGAAGCGAAATGCCGCGCACCACCCGATCGAGAAGTGCGGCCTTCATCTCCGCCGTGACCGTGGGCAAACGCTTCATCAGGACGGCCTCACTGAGCTGGTCATCGAACGTCTGGACCGTCTGCTCGGTGAGAATGCCGTTCGGCAGGATCAGAAGGATCGGAACCTCGCCGCGAACGTCGTCGGCCGAGTTCAACCGCCCGCGTTCCGAGAGGTTTTCCAGGTAGCGCGTGATTTCCTCGGTGAACAGCCCGAGTTGATCGGGGTTACAGCACACGAACAGCACCTCGGGCATCCGATCGAGGGCGTCCGCCTCCAGCAGATTCGCATAAATCCGGTCGCGAAGAGGAACCGCCTTCGGCTTGCCCTGGATGTCGAGGTTCAGAACGCCGCGTTCCTTGAGCGGCTGCGTGATGCCGTCACCACCGCGACCGATGAAACAGTCAGCCGAGGCGTGAACGAAAAACGCCACGCCCAGCGCACCGGGCGGATGAACACCGAGCTGACCGTCATGCAGCATACGCCGCCAGACTCCTCTAGGGCACCACGATCGATCGCAACGAAACGCCTTCCTTCATCACCTCGAACGCCTTGCCGATCTCGTCGAGACCGAAGCGGTGCGTTACCTGTGCTTTCAGGTCGATCTTGCCCTGTTCGACCATGCGAATCAGCGGTATGTAGTCGACCGGACGACAACCCAGCGACCCCACGACCTCGAGTTCCTTGAACATGATCTTGCCGGCTACGATCGATATCTTCTCATGCGTATAGCCGACGACGCACAACCGCCCACCGACGCGAACGCTTTCGAACGCTTCCACTACGGTGGCCGGATTCCCGATGACCTCCATCGCGATGTCGGCCCCGCCGCCGGTGAGCTTCTTGACGGCTTTGCTTACGCTTTCGACCTTGGTCCCGTTGATTGTCTCCGCAGCACCGAACTGAGTCGCCCATTCGAGCTTGCGGTCGTTGATGTCGATGGCGATCACGGACCCGCCCGCAGCCGATGCCAACTGCACGGCATTGATCCCGACGCCGCCGCACCCGAAGATCGCCACCGTGTCACCGGGTTTGACCTGGGCGCGATTCTTCACGGCGTGATACGGCGTCGAAATCGCGTCCGCGATGATCGATGCCTCTTCAAGCGGGATCGATTCCGGCAGGTCCAACACGTCCTTGGAGGGGACAGCCACGTAATCGGCATATGCCCCGTCAAGGTGATTTCCCAGCATGGTCATATTGAAGCACACGTTCTCGTGTCCGGTGCGACAGGCCGAGCAATGCCCGCAGGTTAGCACCGCGGGGATCAACACGCGCTGACCCGCCTTCACATTCGTAACGTTCGCGCCGGTCTTCTCCACAACGCCCGACGCCTCGTGCCCCAACACCACGGGCGGTTTCTTGAACGTCGGGACCCCGTGTTCGAGGTAGTGCAAATCAGTATGGCACGCCCCGCACGCCGCCACCTTCACCAGAATCTGATCGTCTGTGATCTCCGGAACGGGAATATCCTCTATCTTCAACCCTTTATCGCTTCCGTGAAATACTGCTGCTTTCATCCACTGACCCTTTCACCAGGTGCTACTTTGTTTCCAATTGGGGATTGCCGATTGCGGATTGGGGATTTCCCCCGCGCGCGAGCTGTCTTGATCGACGAAACGACGAGAGAGAGGATTTCTTCGGCCTCGCCCATCAACGGCTCAAGCAGCTTTGGTTCCACCAGTTCGGTTTCGACGAGAAGTTCCATCCAGTAAATTGCCTCATCACATTCTTCCTCGACGATTCGCATCTCGGCAACGAAGTCTGCACGAGACCGCGCCCGACAAGCGGACCGGTAGTTGGCCCCTACTGAGGTTGCGCATCGAAGAAGCTGTCTCGCAATCACGAATCCAGTCGACGACTTCGGAAGTGCTTCCGCCAGCCTGATTCCACGGAGAGCGAATTCCTTGGTACGTTTCTTGAAATCTTCCGGCGTCATCGTGATGCCCCGATGCTCAATCTCCAATCCACAATCCCCAATCGCCAATTAACGGGCCTACCTATGTGCCCACTTGGGCACTCGCTTTTGTAAAAACGCCGCGATACCCTCATGGGCGTCCGCCACTTTCATCAGGTCTTCCAGGTACAGTCTTTCGCTTCGCTCCAAGTGCTCCAGAATCTGCTCACGCGCGGCCATGATCGTTGCCCGTTTCGCCGAGCGAACCACCGGCCGTGATAGCTTGCGGATGCCGGCAAGGTACGCCTCGACCCTGGCATCGAACTCATCCGTCGGATACACTTGATTCACAAGTCCGATCTGTTGCGCTTCCTGAGCACTAATGGTCATACCGACGGCATTGAGTTCCACGGCCTTCTTGATACCCACCTGGAGTGGCAACACACATGCCGCAACCGGCGGAAAAACGCCCACCTGCACCTCGGGCTGTCCGAATTTGGCACGGTCCGATGCCAGGACAATGTCGCAAAAACACGCAACCTCGCACCCGCCGCCCAGCGCGGCCCCCTGCACCGCCGCGATCGACAGAGCATCCGACGCAGCAAGCTTCCTGAAGATGCCGTGGAACAGGCGAATCATGTCGCCGACTTTCTCAGCCGTATGATCGCTCACGTCGACGCCGGCGCTGAATGCCTTCCCCTCACCGCGAATGACCACGGCCGCAACTTGGTCACCCGATAGCGACGACTCGAGCGCCGCATTGAACTCAGCCATCATCGGATTATGCAGCACGTTAAGCGGCGGATGCTTCATCGTGATCGTCGCGATCCCGTCCGCGACGTCGAGCTTCAGAAACTCATACTTGCCGTCGCTCATCGTCTTCATGACTCCCTTCGAATCACGGTGGCCATGCTCACCCCGCCGCCGCCGCAGATACCGGCTATGCCGAGTTCGCCGCCGGTCCGTTTGAGGGCGTGATAGAGCGTCACGACGATGCGGGCCCCGCTGATACCCGTCGGGTGTCCCAACGCGATCGCACCGCCGTGGACGTTGAGCTTGCTTCGATCCCACTTGAGCACTTTCTCGTTCGCAAGAACCTGCACGGCGAACGCCTCGTTGACTTCGATCAGGTCCATCTGATTGAGTTTCATACCGGCCGATTCGAGTGCGGCGGGGATCGCGACGCCCGGTCCTTCGCCCATCGTCTGTGGTTCGACGGCCACACTCGAATACCCGACCAGCGAGAACAGCGGTGTCGCCCCGAGCGCCTTGGCGTGCTCGCGCGATGTCAACACGATGGCAGTCGCTCCGTCGGACATACCGCAGGCGTTCGCCGCCGTGACCGTTCCATCCTTCTTGAACACCGGCGGCAGCTTCGCCATCTTCTCGACGCTCGTGTCCGCCCGGATCGTCTCGTCCTTATCGAACACGATAGCCGGTTGTTTCTTCCTGGCCGGTATCTCGATGGGGACGATTTCCTCGTCGAACCATCCGCTCGACCGGGCCGTCGCCGCCTTGCGGTGGCTCTCGACGGCGAATTGGTCCTGCTCTTCGCGGGATATCTTGTATTTGTCGACGAGGTTTTCCGCCGTCGCGCCCATCCCGACGCCGCAGAGTGGGTCGATGCTGTCCGCCCACCCGTCGAGCAGCGTCTTGTCACCCATCTTGAACCCGTCCCACCGGCAGTTTTTCAGCAGGTAGGGGATGGTGCTCATCGAGTCCATGCCGCCGATGACGACGGTTTTGTGCTCGCCGAGCCGGATTGCCTGCGACGCGATGGCCATGCACCGCATCCCCGACGGACAAGCCATGTTGATCGTCTGCACAGGAACGGTGATGGGTATCCCCGCTCGGACGGACGCGGTCCGCGCCGGGTTGGGACCGTTGCCCGCCTGACGGCAGTTTCCGAAGGTCACGTCGTCGACGGTGTCCGCACTGATCCCAGCCCGCTCCACCGCTGCCTTGATCGCCACCGCGCCGAGATCGTAGGCGGGAATGTCCTTGAGCGTCCCGCCGAACCGCCCCATCGGCGTCCGCACCGCGCTGATCGCTACGACGTCAGTTAGCTCCACGTGTTTCTCCTCTCGCGATCTCTGTGTCAAAACGAGTCCG
The DNA here is from genome assembly GCA_050050135.1 of Phycisphaerae bacterium. Lineage (GTDB taxonomy): Bacteria > Planctomycetota > Phycisphaerae > UBA1845 > UBA1845. Next base: position 5,522 of record JASFUW010000103.1, on the reverse strand, counting down.
TAAGACCCGCGCTATCCGTCAATCTCCGATCCGCAATCCCCGATCGGCAGTCAAATGTACTGCCCACCGTCGACGCGAATCACCTCACCGGTAATGTGCCTAGCCGCTTCACTGCACAGAAACGCGACGACGCTCGCGACCTCCACGGGCTGGCCCAGCCGCCCGAGCACGATCTCCGCCAATGCCGCCTCCTTGACGTTCTCCGGAGCGTCCTTCATCATGTCGGTCTCGATCAGCCCCGGTGCCACAGCGTTGACGTTGACGCTCGCCCGCCCCAGTTCGCGGGCCAGCGCCTTGGTCAATCCGATGATTCCCGCTTTCGACGCGGAATAGTTCGTCTGCCCGAACTTGCCCCGCAGCCCGTTGATCGACGTCACGTTGACGATCTTGCCGCCTTTCTGCTCTCGAAACGTGGGCACCGCCGCGTGTATATAGTTGAAATACCCCTTGAGATTGATGTCGATGACCTGATCCCACTGGTCCTCGGTCATCTTCCAGATCACGCTGTCGCGGTTGACCCCCGCGTTGTTGACCAGGATGTCCAGTCCGCCGAACGCTTCGATCACCTGGGCGACCATGTTCTCCGCGTCGGAAAACTTCGACACGTCGGCCTTCACCGCCAACCCTTTGCGACCCATGGCTTCGATGTCCGCGACCACCTGCTTCGCTTCCGTATCGTGCTTGCGATAGTTGATGGCCACGTTCGCGCCCTGGCGACCCAGCTCCCGCGCGATCGCCGCCCCGATACCCAGACTCCCGCCGGTTACAATCGCTCTCTTGCCTTCAAGTTGCATCGTGTTGTTCCAGTCGTTTCAGAACAGGGAGACGTCCATTTCAACCCAGCTTCGTCCCGCATTTCCCGCAGAATTCGAAGTGCGAGGGTATCCCCTTGGCTTCACACTTCGAGCACGTCTTCGAGTAGGGCCCCCACAGAAACTCGCTCGAACCCGCAGGGTCAGCCGCACGCTTCCGCATCCCGACGTAATCCGCCTTCCGCTTCTCGACGAACGCGGTCATACCCTCGTACGGCTCCAGACTCGTGTAGTGGATCGAAAGCCAATCACGGGCATGACCGGCCGTCGAGTGCCACGCAAGCTCTTTCCAGAAGTTGATCTGAGCCTTCGTGTACCGCGTGCACTCGAAGAACTTGTTGACCACCTGATCGCAAACTTCGGAAACGACCTCGTCCATCACGGAGAAATCGACAGAGTACCCGTCCTTGCCCTTGAGCGAGCTTTTGATCTGCTCGGCGGTGACCCGGTTTTCGAACGGGTTTTCCCACGGGTCGGTGTTCCAGTCCGCCAGGTACTTGCGGCCTCCGGTGAACCTCGTGACGAATCCGTCAGGTCCCTTGACCGTCGGCACGACCACGTTCACCAACCCCATCGCCAGCGAGGTGTACGCGGGGTAGCGGTTGTTCAAAAACAGGATGCCGCGGGCCTTGCGGTCGCCCACGTGCATGGGAAGCCACTGCGTCGACCCGCCGCACGCCACAGACCCGACATTCGTTCCGACCTGGGCGATAAAAGTGTGCTCGGCCATCACGCCGATGTCGCAGGCGAGTTGGCTTTCGTTCCCGCCGCCGACCGCCATCCCGTTCAGCCGGCCGATCACCGGCTTGGCGCAGTTGACGATCGACTCGATGTACGCCTTGAAGCAGCACATGTACTTCCAGTAATCGCGCGGCTTCTGCGTATAGCTCTCCTGGTATTCCTTCACGTCTCCGCCGGTACAAAACGCCTGCTCACCCGTACCGGTGAACACCACGACGGCGACGTTGTCGTCCCAGGAAGCGTCCTGAAAGGCGGCGGCCAGTTCCTGAAGACACGGGGTGCTGTAGGCGTTGTAGTTGTGCGGGCGGTTGATCGCGATCCGGGCAACCCAGTCGCCCTTCTCGTAGTTGACCTCTTTGAGGCCCAGAGATTCGGCTTTTTGCGCGGGGAACAGACTCATGGGCGGCTACTCCGATCGTCTAGAGGGACACTCGACCCGGACTCCGGCATGCGACCGCACGCCCGAGCCCGCAGAAAACCGAACGTACGTCCGTCCGATTGGCTCCAGGTCGACAACCCGGCCACGATTCCCCATTGCCGCCTGCACCGGGATCGATGCAGGCCCATTATCCACTCTGTCAATACAGCCGTCAAGCACTTTTTCGGCCCTTTTCACTTGACACAGCACCACGCCGAAGCCATAGTGGAATCGAGCTGTTGAACGCCTAGACTTAGGAACCCGTGTTCGTGATTTCAAAGAAACCAGAACAAGCGTTCGAGCATGGCCGGAATCAGACCACCCGCGAACACGGCTCCGACCTCCGGGCCAGCTACGACGACCGCGTCAACCGCATCCTGGAAGCAGCCACCGGGCTCATCGCCCGCGTCGGCTACGCGAACGCTTCGATGCGCTCGGTCGCCAAAGCCGCTCAGGTAAGCCTCGCCGGGCTCTATCACTACTTTGACAGCAAAGAGAAGATGCTGTTCCTTATCCAGTTTCGCACGTTCAACTCGCTCCTCAGCAGTCTGCGGGAACGACTCCACGGCGTCGCCGATCCCGTCGAACAGCTTCGGGTCATGGTCCGCACCCACGTCGACTACTTCGCCGCCAACATGGCCGCCCTCAAGGTCTGTTCACACGAACTCGACTCGTTGACGGGGGATGCCTATCAGGAAACGAACAAGCTCCGCCGCGACTACTACGACATCGCTCGCGGAATCATCAACCGGGTGCTCGATGCCCGCGCCGCCGATGCCTCTCTCGACCGCCACGTGGCCACCATGTCGCTCTTCGGCATGTTGAACTGGTTGTACCGCTGGTACACACCGAAGCCCGGCTGGGCGCCCACGACCGTGGCGAACCAGATTTCTTCGCAGTTCCTCGGCGGCGTCCTGGGCGTGGCGGGCGATCAGTCGTGACGGGTGCGTGTCGGTCGCTGCCCGGTCGGCGCGATTCCCGATTCGAGGGCAAAACGTGAGCGCACCTCAGGAGTGCCAACCGTGTACATCCCCGACATAGAGCTTCACGAGGTCACGACGCTCGAAGACGCCGCTACGGAAATGCAGCGATACGCGCCCTCGGCCCGGTTCCTCGCTGGCGGGACCGACCTGATCGTCGACCTGAAAAGTGGCCGGGTTGACGTCGGCCACCTGATATCGCTCAACCGGATCGAGTCGCTGCGCGGCGTGGTGGACGACGGCGGCGGGCTCCGCGTCGGAGCGCTCACGACCGTAACCGAACTCGACCGCTCCCCGTTTGTCCGCGACTCCTTCCCCGCGTTGCTCGACGCCACGCGCAGGATGGCGATCCCCCAGATACGAAACGTCGCCACCGTCGGCGGCAACATCTGCAGCGCCGTTCCCTGCGCCGATCTTCCGCCGATCCTCACCGCGTTACGCGCATCCATCGTGCTCTTATCGCCCGCGGGCCAACGCAACGTCCCGCTGGATTCGTTCTTCACGGGCGCCCGACAGACCATCCGCCGCGACAATGAAGTGCTCAGCGCCGTGATCGTCCCGAAGGTCCCGCCGCGCGTCGGCGTCGCCTACGTCCGGTTCTCCCTGCGGAATGCAAATGCCATCGCAGTGGCATCCGTAGCCGCCAGCCTACAACTGACGGATGACGGCACCATCAAAGAAGCCCGGATCGTCCTCGGCGCGGTCGCCCCGGTTCCCGCGATGGCGAGGGCGGCAGGCGAGAAGTTAGCCGGACAACCGCCCGACCCCGAAGCCTTCCGCACCGCCGCCGAGTCCGCCATGGACGCAGCCGACCCTATCTGCGATGTCCGGGGCTCCGCCGACTACCGAAGGACGCTCGTCGGCGTCCTCACGCAGCGGGCGCTCAATGAGGCACTTCGTCGGACGAAGGAGTCGAACTGATGGCCGTCGCACGCACATTCACCATCAACGAGCATCCATACACCGTCGCCGTCGAACCGCACGAAACGCTGCTCGATGTGCTGCGAAACAAGCTCGGTCTGACCGGAACCAAAAAAGGCTGCAACGTCGGCGACTGCGGTGCGTGTACTGTGCTCATCGACGGCGAACCCGCCAACAGTTGCCTCCTCCTCGCCGGCGAGGTGGAGGGTAAATCGATCACGACCATCGAGGGTATCGCGAAGAACGGCCAGCTCACCGCATTGCAAAAGGCCTTCGCTCACGAAGGCGCCATCCAGTGCGGCTATTGCACGCCTGGAACGGTGATCTCTGCGACCGCCCTGCTCGAACGAAACCCGGACCCCACCGTCGACGAAATCAAGGACGCCCTCCCCGGCAATCTCTGTCGCTGCACCGGCTACGGCGGCATCCTACGCGCTATTCAACGGCACAAAAGCTACGCCGGTTCCCCCCGAGCCGAGGGCGCCGGCCCGCGCGGAGAGTCCAACGCGGAAGACTTCGCACGAAAGGAAGATCCGCGCAGCCTAAAGTCTGCGGCTCAGGGTCATAACTTTGACACCGTCGGCGTATCCATCCCCCGCGTTGACGCCGCCGACAAGGTAACCGGCCGAGCCGTCTACACCGCCGACATCTCGCTGCCCAACATGATCTACGGCAAAATCCTCGGCTCGCCCGTCGCCCACGGACGCATCAAACGGATCGACGCCACGAGAGCGAAAGCGCTCTCCGGCGTGGTCGCCGTCATCACCGGCGAAGACGTCCCCGACACGACGTACGGCGTCTCGCCGCCCCGCTACGACGAATACGTGCTCGCGAAGGACAAGGTCCGCCACGTCGGCGACGAGGTGGCTGCGGTGGTCGCCATTGACGAACGAACAGCCGAGCGGGCTCTTGGTCTGATCGACGTCGAGTACGAGGAGCTGCCCGCCGTCTTCGACGCCATCGAAGCCGTCGCCGACGGCGCCCCCCAGCTCCACGAACGCTACAAGAACAACATAAACACCCATGTCGACCACACCTTCGGCGACGTCGAGAAGGGGTTCGCCGAATCGCACCACGTCCGCGAGGAGACGTTCACCGGCAACAACGTCTACCAATCGCCGCTGGAGCCGCACGCCGCCATCGCCACCTGGGACCACGACGGCACGCTCGTCCTCTACAGTGCCACCCAGGTGCCACACTACGTTCAATACATGATGGCTCACGTCTTGCACATCCCCCTCGGCAAGGTTCGTGTGATCAGACCGGCAGTCGGCGGCGGATTCGGAGGAAAGGCCGAGACCACCCCCCTCGACCTGTGTGCAGCCATTCTCAGCAAAAGGACCGGTCGACCGGTCAAGATGATCTACTCCCGCGAGGACATGTTCCACCACGGACGCGGCCGGCACAAACAGCACATGAAGTTCAAGCTCGGCGTCGATCGTCAGGGTAAGATCAAGGCTTTCAAAAGCGAGATTCACCTCGACGGCGGTGCCTATTCGTCGTTCGGCGTCGCCACCGCTTATTACGCCGGCAGCGTGGTGCCAACCCTCTATCACTTTCCCGCGTATAAGTACGACGGCTACCGCGTGATGACCAACAAGCCCGCCTGCGGCGCCATGCGCGGACACGGCGTCCCCCAACCCCGATTCG
>JASFUW010000102.1:0-13103 GCA_050050135.1 Phycisphaerae bacterium | reverse complement strand
GAGGCAGCCGACGGGATGCGTGTGTTGGCCACGTATCGGGGCGGTCGTCGCGAGACAGAAGGCGACCGAATCGTCGGTGTAAACTGACAGGGAGGTAGAACGATGATTGCGCGTACGTGGAGCGGACGAACGACCAAAGCGCATGCCGACGCCTATCTCAAAGTGGTGCTCGAGACGGGGATTCCGGAGATTGCCGGGACGTCCGGAAATCGGGGCGCGTGGCTGTTTCGGCGGATGGACGGTGAAACCGCCGAGTTCTTTCTGATTTCGCTTTGGGATTCGCAGGCGAGTGTCGAGGCGTTCGCCGGACCGGATATCGACAAGGCAAAGTACTATCCCGATGACGATCCGTATCTGCTCGAGAAACCGGAGAAGGTGGTCCACTACGAGGTGGTCTATCCGTTCGCGGCGGAGTGAGAGCCTGGTCTCGGGGGACGGGGCGGCGCCGATACGCACTATCACTCGGTCGTGAAGAGCGCCGAGATGTCACGGAACCCACTCAGCACGCGCACGATCTCGAGGCCGTCTTGAATCGCGCGATAGAAAATGACGTATTTCCCGAGGGGGAAGCTGCGAACACCTCGGGCGAGTTCACTTCTGAGGGGGCCAACACCGGGCTCGTCGGCCAATATTCTGAACTTGTCCGCCAGGGCGTCGATGAAGCGATCCGCCGCGGTTACGTTGCCTTGGGCGATGTGGAGCCAGATGTCGTCGAGGTCCAGTCGGGCCTGCCGGGACAGACGATACCGACTCATTTCCGTCGTTTCTTATTGGTGCCAAGGCGTCGGCGGCCCTTGGCCTTGACGTCAGCGGCGAGGGTGGGCAAGGATCGGTCGTCGTACTCGCTGACTTCGCCGCGGTCGAGCTGATCGGTGCCGAGGGCGATTTCCTTGCGAAGGGCATCGAGCCTGACCTCACGCAACTGGTCGCGCTCTTCAAGGACGCGCAGCGCTTCTCGTATGACCTCGCTGGCTGAGTTGTATAGCCCGCTGGCGACTTTGCGCTGGACGTAGTCTTCGAGTGTTGGTGTCAGGGAGACGTTCATCGGGTCGATTCTCCTTCGTCACCAATTGTACCTGTGATAACAAGGATTGTCAAGGATTGTTACTCGAATGTGCTGCGACTGCGGGAGACGGACTTCCGAAGCGCAGTGGAATGACGGGGCGCACGCTGACGCGCGGCCGGCGTCGCGGGTTGCGGCGCAACTGTCCAATGGATCAGATATCCCGTTCTTGATCCCTCACGAAGCGGCTTCGGAACCCAACAACCTTCGGAACTGAGTCTCAAGCCCCTTGAATACCTCGGGAATTTCAGTAGCCATCAAATCGGCGATCTCCTGTGCACGCTCAATCCACCGCTCGTCCTCCGTTCCCTTGGCCAGCTTCTGCTCCACGCGGGCATGCCTTCGCGCGATGCTCGCGAGCCTTCTGTCGAACTCGTCTACTTGGTCGGCTGTGGTAATGGGTAGCCAGATGCGCCGAGGGCGGTAGTACTCCCGGAATTCACCGATGGCTTTCGCGATCATTCCGCGGAACTCCTCGTCGGAGGGATCAGTGGTGTGGCCCACGTCACTCACATAGCCTTGGACTGTCCCATAAAGATGTTGAAGACGAGCATAAGTTTCGGCGATCGTTTCCGCGACCCTTTGATGGAGCGTCTCATACCGTACTGGTGCTCTGTAGCAGCGATCTGCAAGTTGGCGCGGAGCCTTTCCAGTTGAGTGTCGTGTTCACCTTTGAGTTGGGCCTGATATGCCGCGAGTTTCTGGTCGTACTCGTGTCTGATTGAGTTCCTGAGACGTTCACTGATCCAGGATTTCGTGAGCCATAACAGCGCACCAGTGAGCGCACCGCTAGCCGTGATGGACATGAGAATCGTTGCTGCGTTCGCCATGAGTTCGCTCCCTTGAGTTTCAGCGGGATGCTTGGCGGCTGTACGGGCTCTGATAGACCCGCATCGGCGCGTTGCCTTCAGTTGACACCACCAGGGAATATTTGCGTCGGCGGCCTCTTGTCAAGGGACTGCCCCCACGCTTTCCTCCCCAGGCAAACCCCCCTCAGTCCCCCCTTGGCAAGGGGGGAAGGCAGAGGCGCACGCCGTCGCCTTGGCAGCCAACTGGGGAACAGGGCGGCGGAAGGTCACTTGAAGCGGACGCGTTGGGTGCCGGGCTCAATTCGGCCTAGTTTGATGGGTTTTTCGCCGGCGCGGCGTAGGACGCGGATGACGCCCTCGACGTAAAAGGGTCTCACCACAAAGACGAAACCGACGCCCATGTTGAAGACCTTGAACATCTCAGATTTCGTGGTGCCGAGGCGGCGGAGGAAGTCGAAGATGGGCGGCGGGTCCCAGCCGGACCTATCAATTAGGGCGTCACAGCGCGGGGGTAGAACACGGGCGATGTTTTCCTTCAGTCCCCCACCGGTGATGTGGGCCATGGCGGAGATGACCCGCTTGACACGATAGCGGCGGAGGACGCGGCGGACGGTGTTGACGTAGATGCGCGTAGGTGTCAACAAGGCGGCACCGAGCGTTTCGCCCAGCTCGTCATGGAACTCGTCGAGGTGGCGGTCGGCGGTCTTGATGAGCTTGCGGACCAACGAATAACCGTTTGCGTGGATGCCGCTGGAGGGGAGGCCGACCAGGACGTCGTCTGCGGCTACGCGTCGCCCATCGATCGCGCGGCCGTGCTCGACGACACCGACGGCGAAGCCGGCGAGGTCGAAGTCGCCCCGGCTGTACAGATCGGGCATCTCTGCGGTTTCGCCGCCGAGCAGGGCACAACCGGCTTCGCGACAGCCCGCGGCGACGCCCTCGATGATGTCTTTCAGGCGGTGCGGGTCCAAGCGGTTGACGGCCAGGTAGTCGAGGAAGAAGAGCGGCTCGGCGCCGCAAGTTATTAAATCGTTGACGTTCATGGCGACTAGGTCGATGCCGATGGTCGAGAGCCGGTTCATCTGCTTGGCGATCAGGACCTTTGTGCCGACGCCGTCGGTGCAGCCGACGAGGACGGGTTTGCGGTAGTTGCGGCGGAAGAGCTGCTCATCGTAGTCGAGGCGGAACAGGCCGGCGAAACCTCCGTGGCGGTCCTTGACGACGCGGGGGCTGTAGGTGCTGCGCATCGCGGATTCGATGGCAGCCACCCAGCGGGTGTTGGCGTTGACGTCGACGCCTGCGTCTTTGTAGGTGATCGGGGGCATCAGTACGCTAACCGTCCGGCGTTGTGGTGGATCGGGCGAACTCGATTGAACGCGCCGCAAATTCTATATGACCGTGCGCGATGTGGCGACCGCGTGTCCGTGCGGCTGTGAACGTTGCCGTTTTCGGTTCAGCCGTCATGACGGAACCGGGGCGGCTTGTGGGGCGCCGGAATCCCGGCGATGAATCACTGGGCTAACCTCATACGTCCCTACGGGACTTGGGTGGTTCGCGGGGCGGGGTTTGCGGCGAAGTGTCGCTCGGGCAGGTTCGGTCGTTCCACCGGGATGGAAGTTCGACGATCGGGCGTTCCAGCACAGGAACCTGCGGTTGAGGAGGACGACGGCGGAAAACGGGTTCGGGAGGGGTCGCCTACACCTGCCGTCGGAGGGAGGCGGCGTGGATGTCGGCATCGTCGCGGATGACCGGGTCCGGGGCGGTTTGGCGAGAGCCGGGTCGGCCCCATAACACGCCGCGGATCACGTTCCAGGCAATGTTGACAGGATGGAGTAAGCGCCATAGCGTCCGGCACCGATAACCGTTATGTAGCGGAGATCAACAGGTTTTTGAGGTGTTGCCATGCGAACGAATATAGCTGCGTTTGTCTTGACGGCCGGTCTTTTAGTCGCGGCCCTGGGATGCGAAAGCTCACAGAAACGCCCAATCGCCAATGACGGTCCAGCGAAGCCGGTGCAGCGGGCGACGCTGACATCGGAGAACAACCCGACGGCGCTCGCAGGTCGGGGGGAGCCGGACCTGGACGACTGGCTTCGACCTGCGGCGTGGATCTACATTGACGGGCAGGCGGGGCGATTTTTGGACGTCGACGGTAGCCCGCAGGGTCAGTGGACCATCGGGACCCCGGTCAGCTCGTCACCCACCTTCAGGGTCGAAGCGTACGATCCGCTGTTGGGCAACCCGAGGGACTTCAGCTGTGTGGTGCAACCGGTCGACGTGGGCGGTTCGCAGACGGTGACGTACGTGTTCAGCGCGGTCAAGGGGACGTTCGAGGTCGGACGAGAGTATTCGCTGCTCAAACCGGGGAAGAACTTCGTGATCCGGAACTACTCGACGGGCGATGTGGTGCTCGAGATTCCTCGCCTGGCGCCAGGCACGTACCTGATGGCTGCGGGTGTCAAGAACCTGCGGAAGGCGAAGGAAGGGCACGCGGTCACGTACTTTACGGTGCGGTAGCCCGGAACGGTCTCGCCGCAAACCAAGTCGTCACTCACCGCGCGGAGGGTGCGCGGGCGGCTACCTCTTGTCCTCGCCATCGAGGGGGTCGAGGCTAGTGATGTGGATGTTGGAGACGAGGGCGACCTTTTGGAACGGGATGTCGCCGTTGCCGCCGAGGCCGACGTAAGAGGAGCGCCGGCTGACGATAATCTGTTCCGGGTGCCGAACCTCGAAGCTGCGACCGTCTGACACGTGCATCCGGAACGGCTCGAAAGGCCGTTGGCGTACTCGCTTCACGAGTTCTTCGGCATTCACGATCTGTCTCCGATTCCCGCCGTTCGTCGCGCTATTCTAGCAGAACAGGCGCTGGTGGGTCAGCTGGGTCGCTTGCGCTCACCATTCGGGTCGAAACTCATCCAGATGAGTTGGTTTAGCAGGCGTGACGGTATCTCCGGGATGCAACTTGCGTGCGGACGGATTCCGTCCCCCACCCTACCCGGCTATCCTGATCACGGGAGTCCACGAACGGCAACCCGCCGGGTTGGTTGGCGCACCGGATCCCTCAGTCGCCCCTTCGTAAGAGGGGAAGCTGGACACGGGTCCCGCTGGGGCGGACCCGTGTCGAGTACGATGGTGATGAACCCTGTGGTCTATGCCGGGGCCGGCGCGGGGTGCCGCTCGGCCGCTTCCGGTTTTTTGGGCGGCCGGAGCATCAGGGCAAGGGCGGCGGCTGCGAGGCACGCGATGCCGGCGATCAGGAACGGGGTCTTCCAGGCGTCAACGCCGGCGCCGCCGGCTGCCGCTGCATCCTTGAAATAACCCGCGACCTGTGGTCCGGCGATTCCTGCTATGCCGTACGCCAAGAAGACCCAGGGGTAGTTCGAGCCTACGTTCTTGTTTCCGAAGAAGTCGGCTGTGGCTGCGGGGAACAAAGCAAAGTTGCCGCCGAAGTTGAAGCCGATGATGCAGGCTCCCGCGATCAAGCCGGCTTTGGTGCCGCCGATCTTGAAAAAGAGCAGCATCATGATGCCCTGAATGAGGCACATCAGAAACAGAGCGGTCTTGCGACCGATCTTGTCGGAGACCGTGCCCCAGATGATCCGCCCGAGGCCGTTGAGGATGGCGTACCAGGCCATCGCGGTCCCGGCGATGGTGCCGGCGAGGGTGGCGTCGGTGACGACGCCGTTGGCTTGGAGGCTGTCGATGCCGAACAGGCGGATGCAGTAGATCACCATCAGACCTGCGAGGGCGGAGCCGGTGAACATCAGGAGTAAGCCCCAATATTGCGGTGTGGCGGCCATCTGTCGGGCGTTCAGCTCGAGGGTTCCGGTGGGTGAGCCGTTGAGGGCGGGGCCGGTGTCGGGGGACCAACCAGCGGGCTTGAAGCCTTCGGGAGGGTTGACCATGACGATGCTGCCCAGCAGGACCAGGACGAGGAAGGCTACGCCGTAGATGAAGAACACGCTCTGGACGCCGGGGAGGCCGAAGACATTCGTGGTGTTGAGTAAGCCGCCGAACCAGCTTCCAGCCAGCTTGACCCAGATGGTCGCTCCGAAACCGAATCCGGCGACGGCGAGCCCGGTGATCATGCCCTTCTTGTCGGGGAACCACTTGACGCCGACGGCGATGGGGACGACGTAAGCCAGGCCTATGCCCGCTCCGCCGATGAGGCCGATACAGATCAACTGAGGCCAGAATGAGCCGCCGACGAACCCGCCGAGCATGTAGCCGACGCCGAGGACGATACCGCCTGTGGCTGCGACCTTGCGCGGACCGACCTTTACCTGCCATCGCCCCGCGAAGAGCATAACGAATGCGAAGGAGGCGAGACCGGCGGAGAAAATCCAGGCGGCTTGGGCGGCTGTGAAACCGTACCCGCCGTCCGGTAAGGTGAGCTTCTTCGTGAAGACGCTCCAGGCGTAGATGGCACCGAGGCAAAGCTGAATCAAGATCGCGCCGGCGACCACGATCCAACGGTTCTTGATAAAGACCTTCCCGTCGTCCGACATCGCGTTCTCCCAAAGCAGGTGGGTGTGAAGGCGCACGTGGAGTGGTGATTCACCCCGCGTGGCCCTCGTTTGCGGCTGTTTATGCGTTTGCTCTGCAAGCGGCATACCGGGGGATGGCGAATTGCGAATTACGAATGGCGAAATGCGTGTGGGAGGACGCCGGGCCGGGTTCATTGGAATCGCGAACGATTAACGGATTGAATCGATCTGTTGTCCACGACACGGTCGGTGCGGCTGGCGGGGTGTGGGACGAACGATCGTTCGGAGCTTCTCACGAACTCGTCGTTCGCTCGGTGCGGGTTGGACGTGACGCCACGTTGGAGGAGGGCTGGTGCCCCATTCAATCCGAAGGATTGGGTGGGGGAAGGACCGATGACGCAGGCTCCATCCGTACCGTGTCGCACAGTCCGTCCCCCACTCCCGACGAGTCGGGATCCGCGACCTTCGCTCCGCGAAGAATGGGGCACACGACTGGGGCGGCCGCGTCCCGGAGGGACATCCGAATCTAGCCCAGCGATTCATCGCTGGGAACCTGGCGTTGGTGGACAAGCAGAGTCCCGTAGGGACGAATGATCGTGTGCCGGCGCTTCAACCGTCCCTACGGGACTTGCGTGTCGTTGGCGCGGCACTACCCACCGATGAATCGGTGGGCTAAGCTCAAGCACCCCTACGGGGCGGGCATCCGGCGCGTCTGCCCCTCGCTACCTGTGCAGACGCCTGAGGAATTCCGAGGCAACATCCGAGAGAGCATCTGCTTCCACCTCGACGGCCGCCGCGAAAACGGGATACCCGCTCCGCAATGGACAGGTCGATCTTGTCACGTGGGTGCGTGGGCTGCGCGCGTGCCCATCCAATGCGTAGGCTTCGCGTTCGGAACCCAAAGATGAAGGTGTGCACGTTCACGGACAAGCTGTGGCACCGGAAGTTCAACGATGTCTTGCAGCCCCATCGTCGGGTAGCGCGAAAGTCGACGATGTTCCGGAGCCATCTTCCCCGTGCGATTGCTGAACCGCCAAGGTGGATCGGCGAGGACGGTTGAATAACGCTTTCCGTGCGCAAACTCGAGCAGTTCCTCACCCGGCCTCCGCTCACGCGAGTCGTCCATCGCTATATTCTCCGCCGAGCAGTTCGCTCGCACCCCCAAAGACCAGCACCGGACACGCATCGTCCCGCCCGGCTCTCAGCCTCAGTGGCCGTTTCCGCCGCGTGCTGAGCGCGCCACTACCCCTCCCCCTCTCAGCGGGAGGCCGGGTGGTGGTGCGGTGCTCCTCCTCCCCCTTCCAGGGGGAGGCTGGGTGGGGGTGAGGACTGAGAAAGACACATCCATGGCACCGCCCCAAAAACCGCCCCACGCACATCCCTTCAGCAATCCATCAGATCACTCGAAAGAGCTCGGCCATGTTCGCGTCCATCATGTTCTCTCCCCACCATACAGCGTCGAACGAAACGTCACTCTCGTGGAGCAACTCGGAAATCAGACGCATCGCGTCAGGGCGCTGGGGGAGTGCAATGCGCGACGGCGAGGGATGGCCGTCACAGTGCACGAGAAGCCAAACAGGCTTTCCCCACGCTCGGTCTCGATAGTGCTTCCGCAGCTTCGTTAACTTGTTGCAGACAACCCGTCTGAGTTGTCCCTCATCGAGTCCGATACGACGCACGTCCACATTAGTCTTAATCTCAGGATTGAACTCGTGCTTCCACGGTTCCAGCACGACCCATTCCAACCGATCCGCAAGGACTGGAAACTCGGACGCAGGCAGTACCACAAGGTTCTCGGGCATGGAGCGCGGTGTGCGCGTGTCCTGCCGAAAGAGGATGCGTCTGCTCGCAAGCCCGGGTTCTTCGGCAACGCGCGAGGCAAGCCGGACGAACTCTCCAACAAACGCATCTCCGTCCCCCCGCCGACGCGGGACCTTGCCGACTGTTGGTCGTTGCCCCGCACAGCGCTTCCGCCGCGGCTCCTCCCGCCACCAGATCCTTATCTGAAACCGTCCAAGACCCGCATTCGTCAATGCCTTGGATAGCCCCGCCCGGACAGTCGAGTCCGCACGTTCCACGTCATGAAACTCGTCGCGCCGGTAGTACCCTGCAAACTCAAGGACGATTTCCCTTCCCTCAATCTCAACGATCGCATCGATCTTGTTCGGAAGCTCCACGCCAAGTACGCGGGTAGCCCCTCCAACCTGTTGTTGGTGTGCGCAGCAAAAGGCTTCCGCAAGCAACCCGTTACGTTCCTTCTCGTCAAGCTCATGAAAAGGTACGAAGAAATGCACGAAAGGCCACGTCGCGGGATTGTCTGCAGCGTCCTCCGTCCCCTGTGAAGTGCAGACCCTCTTCACGTCCACAGCTCCATTTGACTGCGACTTGCACACTCCTCACCCGACTGCCGTCCTGCGCTGCCACGTTTCACCCGCTTCCCGTCCGCCGTACGAATAACGCCATTGGCCGTGTTCGGCGCACTGGTCGCGGCGTTCTCGGGGCCGTCGAGTGGATCGCCGGGGCTGGCGGATTTCAAACGCGCGCGGCATTCGTTTGCGTACTGTTTCGAAACCTCGATCCCGATGTATCGCCGCCCCAGCTTCTTCGCGACAGCCAGCGTCGTACCGCTCCCCGCGAACGGATCGACGACCAAATCGCCTTCGTTGGAGCAAGCCCGGATGATCCGCCCCAGAAGCTGCTCCGGCATCTGACAGCCGTGGAAGCCTTCGCGCTCCTTGAACGTTCCGGCCACTCGGGAAAAAAACCACGTGTCGCCGTGCGGCGGAAACCGATCGGGTATGTCCTGAGGCCGCAGCACGAACCCGTCACGAGTCGGCACCTCCGGCGGAAGCACCGGCGCCATCATCCACGTATCGTCCGGAACCCGCCCTTTCGGGTTCGCCCGTTTGTCGCCGTACACGAGCTGCCGCGCCGATGGCACCCGGATCGCGCCGTCGTTGAACTTGAACTGCTTCGCGTCCTTCGTGAAATAAAACAGATGAGCGTGCGACCGCGTAAACTTCGTCGTGCAGTGCACCCCGAACGTGTAATACCAGACCACCCAGCTTCGACACGTGAATCCCAGCTCACGCGTCGACATGACCTTCAGCTCAGCCGCGTACTCGTCACCGATCGCCAGCCAGAACGTGCCGTCCGGCTTGAGCACCCGCTTGACCGCCGTGATCCACTCCGTCGACCACGCCAGGTAGTCATCGCACGATCGTTTGTCTTTGTATTCGTCGTACTTGTACCCGATGTTGAAAGGCGGATCGGCGAACACCAGATCGACCGACTCGGCCTCCATCCCCGCCAGCTTCTTGACGCAGTCGCCCTGAATGATCCGGTCAACCTGATTCGCCACGCCTATGCCTCCCCGACTGCACTGTGCCCGTGTTTTCCACACCAAATCACGCCCTGAACGACTTCATCCTATCAACGGCCCCGCGCGAAACAACGGTTTTCTTCCCGCACGAACCGCCAAAGCACCCGAGCCTCGCAAGCCTCACGGTCTCGCCACATCGCCGCCTATCGCGCAGGACCCTGTGCATTCGGCAAACTCACAGATTCACAACCCTGTGAATTGACAAAGCCCCGGCAGTCGTGTCGCGCAAGGAAGCGGCTGCGACCATGATCCCCCGCCCCGCATTGCGTCGCATCCTCTCTCTCGATCCCAGTTCCCAGCCGCCGCTCGTTGAATGGGCCGCCGACACCGAGCGCGTGTCAAGTTATGGTCTGCAGCGGCTGACCCGCGCCAGCGCCCATCCCGCGCCCGCGTGCAAGGCAGTCGTAACGACGGAAACGGACGACAATGACCGAGAAAAAAGTATCCCGAGCAGACCCATTTTCCCGCACCAGCGCTATCAAAAACGCGGTCCGCGGTGGCTCTGTTCCAGAAGCAGACCCAGGCAAACCCAACGCCCCCCACCGCTCCACCGCGAAGCCTGTCCCGAGAAACGTCGGGCTCCCTTCATCCTTGCGTCCCCTCGCCCCTCGGTCCCTGCGTCCCCGCGTCCCCAAGTCCCTTCCGCCCTTGACCCTAACAGTTTCCGAATGTAGTATAGTGCGTCGGGTCGGGCTATCGCAAGGGGAATTCGGATGAACCTCCGGCGTGTGGACAACCCGCCGAATCCGTACGAGAGCGAGCATCGGGAGTGGCTGGAACCGCCGCCTGACGCCCGGATCGAGGTCTACGAGGAAACGGCGGGGTCGATCCTGTCGGAGAATGACAGCCCCGATCTGCCGTTCCGCTGGTCCGTGAACCCATACCGCGGGTGCCAACACGCCTGCGTCTATTGCTATGCCCGACCCTACCACGAGTACCTCGGCCTCGGGGCCGGGACCGACTTCGAGACCAAGCTGATCGTCAAACGCAACGCGCCGGAACTTCTGCGTGCGGCCCTAAAAAAACCGAGTTGGACCGGCGAGAGCATCAATTTCTCCGGCATCACCGATTGCTACCAACCGCTGGAGGCGTCCTACGGGCTCACGCGCCGATGTCTCGAGGTTTGTCACGACCGAGTGAACCCGGTCGTGATCGTGACGCGGAGCTTTCTGGTCGTTCGTGACACCGAACTGCTCGTAGATCTCGCCGGGCGAGGCGGCGCACGCGTTCAGTTCAGCATCCCCTTTGCTGACCAGGATATGACGCGCCTGCTGGAGCCGTTCGCCCCGCCGCCGGACCGCCGGTTCGAGGCGATGCGCCGACTGCACGACGCGGGCGTGCCGGTGGGCGTACTCGTCTCGCCGATTATTCCGGGTCTCAACGACCGGGACATTTCGAAGGTTCTCGAGCGAGCCGCCGGCGCGGGCGCACGAAGCGCCACTTTTACGGCACTCCGGCTGCCCGGCAACGTCGAGCGGGTGTTCGTCGACCGCCTGCGCGAGCTGATGCCCCTTCGGGCTGACCGGATCATCAACCGGATCAGGGACATGCGCGGCGGCGGCATGACGGACAACTGCTTCGGCGAGCGGATGCGCGGACGCGGAGCCTACTGGGACGGCATCTGCGAGCTCTTCGCGGTCTCGAAGAGAAGGTACGGGTTCACCGGCGACACGGACCCGGAACCGATACCCTGCGACTCGTTCACCTCGACGCCCCGGCCCCCCGTGCAACGGACCTTCGACTTCGACTGAGCAACCGCTGCACGACCACCCGAAGTGCCACAACTATGACACCGATACCACGAGCACCCGGATGATGATGGAATAGGTCAGCGCCATGATCAGGCTGATCGCCGTGAGATTGAGCCAGAACCCCGCCTTGCACATCTGCGGGATGGTCAGCTCGCCCGAGCTGAAGACGATCGCGTTCGGCGGCGTCGCCACCGGCATCATGAACGCACAGCTCGCGCCGATGGCCATCGGAACGACCAACATCATCGGGCTGTACCCCAGCCCGACGGCGACGGCCGCGAGAATCGGAAGGAACGTCGCGGTCGTGGCCGTGTTGCTCGTCAGCTCCGTCAGGAAGACGATCATCGTAACCACCATCACCACGAGCACCGGGACCGGCAAGGCATGGAACCCGCTCACGCCTCGGGCGATGTAATCCGCGACGCCCGTCGTCTTCACGGCCGACGCCAGGCTCAGACCGCCGCCAAACAGGATCAACACGCCCCACGGCAGTTCCTTCGCCCGGCGCCAACTCAACAGGAACACGCCGTTGTTCAGGTTTACCGGGAGCACGAAGAGCAGAATCGCCGCCCCGATGGCGATACCCGGGTCGGTCAGACCCGCAAACGGCCGAGAACCGCCGGGCAACTGAAACTCGACCAGCAAAGGCCGCGTCATCCATGCGACCGCCGCCAAGCCGAACACGACGAGGACCGCCCGCTCCGGATTGGACATCGGCCCCTGAGCGTCAAGCTCCTGGCGTATCAGATGGCGACCGCCCGGGATGCGATCGACACGGATGGGGAAAACCAGCCGCGTAAGGACGAACCAGGCGATCGGAAGAAAAACGACGACGAAGGGCACGCCGACCGCCATCCAGCGCACGAACGAAATCTCGATGTCATACTCTCGACTCAGAAACGCAGCCAGCATGGCATTGGGCGGTGTGCCGATGAGTGTTCCGACGCCTCCGATCGACGAGCCGTACGCGGTGCCAAGCATGAGGCATATCGCGAAGTGCGAGAGACGGTCTGGAGCCGAAGCGCCGGACACGTCGGTGCCTTGAAGTTGCCGGCGCACCAGCTCCACGACGCTCAGGGCAATGGGCAACATCATGACCACGGTCGCGGTGTTCGAGACCCACATGCTCAGAAACGCGCTGGCCAGCATGAAACCGCCGACCAGCCTGACCGGATGCGTTCCCACCACGAGAATGGTGTGCAGTGCGATCCGCCGGTGCAGGCCCCACTCCTGCATCGCCAATGCCAACAAAAACCCGCCCATGAACAGATAGATCAGTTCGTGAGCATACGGGGCGGTCGCGGCTTTGACCGTGACCCCGCCACCCGTCAACAAGGGGAACAGCGTGATGGGAAGCAGGGCCGTCACGGCGATGGGGAGGGCTTCGGTGATCCACAAGACGGCCATCAAAGTGCCAACGCATGTCACGGCCCGCCCGCTTTCGGAGAGACCTCCGATGGTGTCGGCGGACTCGTTCAGTTGCTCACCAGGCAAAAGGTAGTAGACGACCGCGGCGAGTGCCGGACCGAGAACCAACCCGTACCACCGACGGGTCCGCGCGGGTGCTTTCGCCGAATTCCCTCCGGTTTTCGGTTCGGCTTGCTCTGGGGC
>JASFUW010000101.1:0-13163 GCA_050050135.1 Phycisphaerae bacterium | reverse complement strand
TCTACTGGAGTCGAGAGTTCGTTCTAGGCGAAGAGGACGATACGATCGAGGTCGATGCCACCGAGGTGTTGGGCACCTTGATCGGCGGACCAACGCTGTTCTTCACGTTTGACGGCGACGACTACCATGCCGCCAGCTACCGCGCGGACATCACGGGGATGATCACCGACGGTCCCAATCTGCTCACGATCAGCGGGCTGTCGTTTGACACCGGGAATCACGGCGCCGGCATATTGGTCATTTATGACGATGGCTCGGGGACGACTTCGATTGACGTTCGCGACGGTAGCGACCTGGCGTTCGTCAACTTCGCACCGCCGCTGCAAGGCACCGTGATGCAGGAATACACAGTAGGACCGGCAGGGGCTGATCGAATTGCCGACCTGGCCATGTTCTTTGGGAGCGTCGGCGAGATGAACCGGCCCAACGCCATCGAGGTTACCGTTGGCGGCGTTTTGACCACCCTGGTGAACCCGCTGGGCAGCAACGACGGTGCCTATTGGGACACGTTGACGCTTCCCATAACGATCCCCGCCAGCGTGGACCCCACGTTGGTCACCGTCCAGCCATTCTCACGAGGTGACGGCACGGGCGACCTGCCTGCCTCGTTCAACTGGGTCGCGTCGACTCTCGCTGTCACCGAAGAGGAACCACCCGAGTACCGTCTCGAGGTCTCCAAGGACGCGAGCACCTCATACACCACGACGTATGAGTGGTCGATCGAGAAGGTGGCCGACCAGACCGAGCTGACGCTCTCGCCAGGGCAGCAGTACCTGGTCAACTATACGCTTACGATTGATGCCGTGGCTGTCGACGGCGATTGGGCCGTCGAGGGCAACATCGAAGCCTTCAACCCGGCGCCGATCTCCGCGATGATCACCGACGTGACGGACGTGATCTCACCGGGTATCGCGGCCGCGGTCGACTGCGGCGTGAGTTTCCCGTACGAGCTGCCTGCGGCCGAGACGCTCATGTGCACCTATTCAGCCGATCTCCCCGATGCTTCGAGTCGCGTGAACGCTGCGACAGTGAGTACCGAGGGTGACGTAGCCGGCGGGAGCGCGAATGCGGACGTCGATTTCGCCAATGCGACCGTTACGGTCGTTGACGAGTGTGTTGACGTTACTGACACGAACGTCGGCTTCATCGGTACGTTCTGTGCCGACGAAGCGCCGATTGTCGTCGAATACAGTGTGTTTGTAGGTCCGTACGAAGAGCCGGATGATTGCGGTACGCACGAAGTCGACAACACGGCCTCGTTCGTGACCAATGACACCGGCACGACAGGCGACGACACTTGGACGGTCACAGTCACCGTCCCGTGTGAGGGCGGCTGTACGCTGACGCAAGGCTATTGGAAGACGCACTCGGAGTATGGCCCCGCTCCGTATGACGACACCTGGGCACTGCTGCCGAACGGTGCGGACACGCCGTTCTTCCTCAGCGAGCAGACGTACCACGAAGTGCTGTGGACGCCGCCGCGTCGGGGGAATGCGTACTACATTCTGGCGCATCAGTACATCGCGGCTGAGCTGAACGCGCTCAACGAGGCCGCTGTGCCGGACGACGTCCTCGACGCCTGGAACGAAGCCACGACGTTGTTCGAGACGTATACGCCGAACGAGATCCGATCGCGTCAAAACAGGGACGTTCGTGCACAGTTCCTGGCACTGGCTGGGCTGCTCGACGACTATAATAATGGACTCATCGGACCGGGCCACTGCACGGAGGACAGCGAAAGCACCGACGGGTTTGGCGATGAAGGTCACAAGCTCGGCGGGAAGGGGCATAACAAGTAGCCGTGGTGCATACGGGCGTGCGTTAGCTTGACTTGTCGAGCGTTCGCCCGACCTATGAGCTTGACGTAGCGGATGGATTAGGAATCACTAACGCCCTCACGGGTCGCGACCACGCGGCTCGTGAGGGCATTTTTGTTGCTCAACTGAACCGTGGCGGACTCGCGCGTGCCTGAACGCGGTTCGACCTCCGCACGCACTGCCGATCCCTCAGCGCTTACGCTAGACTGTGGCCAGTGATGAGAGGACCAGCGCGGGCCCTTAAGCGAGTGAAAGGCGTATTCCGGAGAAGCTTCGTGCAAGACGATCAGGTTAATGGCGGCTACGACGGCACTCGGCCTGGGCTATGGGTGCGTTGGCTGTCGAGTCGACGCGTGCCGATCATGGCCACGCTTCTTGCGATGGCGTTGGCGTTGCCCTCCCTGGGTGTCGGTCGACAGGCGGACGACCTGCTGCACCAACTCAAGATGCAGGGGAGTTCGCGGTACCCGGAAATCGCTGCACCGTCCTTTGACCTGTTCATGTTTCTGGATGGCGACCCGGCGCACAACATGAAGCTCATCGACATGGGCGACGCCCCGTGGTGGACGTATCCGGAGCTGAAAGCTTCGTTCTGGCGGCCCGTCACCGTGTTGACGCACCGGTTCGATTATTGGCTGTGGCCGGATCTTGCGGTTCTCATGCACGTGCATAGCATCCTCTGGTACGGGGCGGCTGTCTTTCTTGTGGCACTCCTCTACCGGCGCATGATGGGGGCAACCTGGATCGCGGGGCTGGCGGCTCTGTTTTTCGCGATCGACGACGCCCACGGGATGCCGGTCGGGTTCCTCGCCAACCGAAACACCCTGATCGCGGTGGTATTCGGCGTACTGACACTCATCTGTCACGATCGATGGCGGCGCGACGGGTGGCGACCGGGCTCGGTGTTGGGGCCGGTGTTTTTGGCGCTCAGTCTTCTGTCGAAAGAAGCGGGCGTGGCTGTCGCCGCGTTCCTCCTTGCCTACGCGGTGTTCATCGATCCGTCGTCTCGTTGGCGGAGCTTGTCGGCGTTGTGGTGTCATGCCGCTCTGATCGTGATCTGGCGGGTGGTCTGGATTTGTCTGGGCCACGGTCTGTGGGGGATGGGCCCGTACGTTGATCCGGTGGCTGAGCCGTTGCGGTTTCTGGATTTGTTCGTGCTGCGGGCCCCGATCCTCTTACTCGGGCAATGGGCCCTCCCGCCGTCCGACGTGGCGGTCATCGTGGGCGACGAAGGGCGACGGGTGCTGTGGTGGGTTGCGGTGGTCTTCCTGATCGTACTGGTTGCGGTCATGTTCCCCGTTGTGCGGCGTGACCGGCTCGCGCGGTTCTGGTTCGTGGGCATGGTGCTCTCGATCTTTCCACCCTGCACGACGTTCCTTTCCGACCGAACGCTCTTTTTCGTCGGGTTGGGTGCGATGGGTCTGCTCGCTCGATTCTTCGGCGTGGTGCGGGTGCCGGTTGCCGATCGCCCGGTCCGCGTGGCCTGGCGTATACCGGCGCAAGTGTTGCTGGGTCTGTTCGTGTTCGTGCACGGCGTGGTCGCACCGATCATGCTTGCCGCGCGTGCGTCCTCACCGATCGGCGCGAAGGGCTTCCTCGAGCAGTGCCTGGTCCTGACACCGATGGATGAGTCCGTCGAGAACCAGGACGTGATCATCGTCAACGCCCCGATCGTCATGCACGCCCTGTACATGTCGATCATCCGGGAGCTGAACGGCCTGCCGATTCCCCGACGGACGAGATCACTCGCGCCGGGGTTCACCGGCGTGACGTATGATCGTCCCGACGAGCGAACGCTGGTCGCTCGCCCCAACGGCGGGTTTCTCGGCTGGGAAGCCGACACGCTCATGCGCGGGTTGCACCTGCCCATGCCGCTCGGGCATCGGGTCGAATTGACCGGTTTGACCATCGAGGTCACCGAGCTGACGGATGACGGCCGGCCGGCCGCGGTCACCTTCACCTTCGACGTTCCCCTTGAAGACCCGTCACTCCGCTGGCTCCGGTGGTGTGAGGGCGAGTTCGTTCCGTTCACCCCGCCTCGCATCGGCGAAAGCGTGGAGCTCGCCCCGGCTGTACCGGACTTCTGGGGGCGACGAGGCCTGGCCAAGCCCCGCGACGACGCCGACTGAGGATTTCGTGAAACTTCCGGCAAAGCGGCGAGTCTAATCCTCCGGAACGATTCAGCGCGGCTCGCTGCCGATACGGGTTCAGATAGCGCGGGGGGCAGAGGGAGGATTACATCATGACACCTCGACGTTTTCGGATATGGATTCTGGGACTCACGTTGTTCGCCGTCGGCGTTGCCAGCGTGGACGCACAGACGATCATTATCGACCCGAGACCGATCCCGCCACGACGCCCGATCGTCCCGCCACCGCCTCCGCCTCCAAGGCCGCCGCGACCCAGACCTCGCCCGCGACCGCTGCGGGACGTGCGGCTCGAACTTCGCCGGCATCTGGTGGAGACTTCGATCGTTGACGGCGTGGCTGTCACCCAAATCGATCAGACGTTCTTCAATCAGCACGATCGCATCGTCGAGGGAACCTATGTCTTCCCGCTCGAAGACGACATTGCCCTCAGCAGGTTCAGCATGTACGTCGACGGCGTGGAGATCGAGGGCAAGCTGCTGGGGGTCGAGGAGGCCCGCCGGGAGTACGAGCGGATCGTAGCCAGTATGCGCGACCCGGCTCTGTTGGAATACCTCGGGACGCGGATGTTTCGGGCCCGAATCTTCCCCATCAACCCGAAGGCCGAAGTCCGTATCAAGCTGTCGTATACCCAGATGCTCGAGAACGACGACGGGTTGGTGTGGTACAGGTATCCGCTCGGAACCGAGCGGCATCCGGGTGCGCCGGTCGGAACGATCAGTGTGCTGACGAGAATCCAAAGTGCTGTTCCGATCAAGAGTGTCTTCAGTCCGTCGCATCACGTGGCGGTGAATCGGACGACGGACTACAAGGCCACCGCCAGCTTCGAGGCACAGAACACCTATCCGGAAAAGGACTTCGAGCTGTTTTACGCCCTCGGCGAGAAGGAATTCGGGTTGACCGTTTTGACGTATCGCGAGCCGGGCGACGAGGGGTTTTTCCTGTTGCGGATTGCCCCGCCGGCGCAGACGAGCGCCGCGGACGCGTTGCCCAAGGACATCAGCTTCGTGATGGATACGTCGGGAAGCATGGCCGGGGAGAAGATGGACCAGGCTCGCACCGCCCTTCGATTCTGCCTGTCGAACCTGAACCCGGAAGACCGGTTCAACGTGATTCCCTTTTCACACGAGGCCACCCAGTTTCGCGACACCCTGGTTCCCGCCGACGCGGAGAACGTGAAGGCAGCAAGGGAGTTCGCCGGCGGATTGCAGGCCATCGGAGGGACCAACATCAACGACGCCTTGCTGGCTGCCCTGGATTCCGCGCCGCCCACGGAAACCGCGAGACCGTATCTGATCGTGTTTCTGACCGACGGGCTGCCGACCATCGGCATGACACACACCAAGGAGATTCTGAAGAACATCGCGCAGAGAAACGACGGTCGCGTTCGTCTCTACGTTTTCGGGGTGGGGTACGACGTGAACACGCATCTGTTGGACTTGCTGGCCGAGCAGAACCGCGGAGCGCGGGACTATGTCGAGCCGGGTGAGAATCTCGAGCTGCGGCTTTCGAGCTTCTACCGCAAGATCGCGCAGCCGGTGCTGACTGACCTGGCGTTGTCGTTCGGTGGGCTTGCGGTGCACGACGTGTTTCCACCCAAGCTCACCGACCTGTTCGGTGGGACCGAGTTGGTCGTCACCGGCCGGTACCGGGATGTGGGCCACAAAGCCGTTGAACTGACCGGGGTACGCCGCGGGCGGCGCGAACGGTTCGTCTACGAAACGACGTTCCCCAGCGACGACCGGAGACACGATTTCCTCCCTCAACTGTGGGCCACGCGCAAGGTCGGTTACCTGCTGGATCAGATTCGCCTGCACGGTGAGGACAGGGAGCTGAAGGACACCATCGTTCAGCTTGCGACGAAATACGGGATCGTGACGCCGTACACGGCGTACCTGGTGACGGAGCCGGGAAGCGTGGCGTCGCGTGGCGGCGGGCGCGATACGCTCGCGTTTCGTACCTTCGCTGATGCGTTTGACGGGGACGCCGACCACGAAGAGTTCCACGACATGGTCGCTGCTGCGCCCGGCGGCGGGGTTGTGCGCGGTCCCGACACTGTGGCGCGAAAGAAGGCCCGTGTGCGAGCGTCGCGAGTGGGACAGGCCATGAAGATGGCCGAAGTTCCTGCGGCAGAGCTCGAGGACCTTGTGAAACGCCTGCGCGAGGAGTCCGGCGGGCGGAACGAAGCGGGCGGTGACGACGGACGGGCTCAACGGGTGGTCGAGCGCGTGGGCTCGCGGACGTTGTACCGGGTCGGTGAGCGGTGGATCGACGCGGAGTACGAGGCGGACCGGAAGACGACGAAGATCGAGGCGTTCTCCGAGGGGTATTTCGACCTGGTCCGGAAGCACCCGGAGCTGGCGGGGTGTTTCGCGCTCGGTGAGCGGGTCGTCGTCGTGCTGGGCGGGCAGGCTTACGAGACGGTTCCGCCGCCGGAAGAGTAGGGCGTCCTCGCGGGCATGCGGTGCGCTGACGGGCCAGGGGTTCGACCGGCCGGGTCGTGGGCGTCGGCGATTTGACTTTCGGGGCACGTAGGTTACATTTCGCGCAGGGTGTGAGGCGTGGTGTGGCCCGGCGGGTCGGCCCGCGTGCGTAGGGGCAGGAGCCCTGCGATCATCACCCTGGAAATTTAGCAAATACGTCGGGCTCATAGCTCAGTTGGCAGAGCGCGTCGCTGATAACGACGAGGTCACAGGTTCGAATCCTGTTGGGCCCATTTCGACGTAATCCCCCGCAGAACGTCGGCCTCGGTGCGCCCGTCCAAGGCAGGCGGGTGCGAACGCGGTCGATGCGGCCGGTTGTCGTGCTCACGCCTGGAGTAGATCAGCGCGTGAACTTCGGACGATTCGTGGAAAATACTCCATGCCGGAGAAGATCGGTCGCACCGTCCGATCGGTGACACTACCAAGGCACCCTCGAGAAGCGGCTGCACGCGTGAGCTACGCGTTGACTGTCGCGGGCAGTTGCGTAGGTTTGCGCGCCCGAACGAAGCCACGACGAACCGCGTTTTCGATAGCGCCAGTGCGGATTTCTGGGTTCGTTTTGTCAACTTTTTTTTGCGTTTCTTTTTTTCACTCCTCTTTGCGGCGGCATATTCTTGCGGCGCTGTTTGCGCACGCGTCCACAACTAGAACACCAGGGGTGATCGCTGGAATTTGTGGGAGGATAGCGCGCGGGACGCGGTAGCGACGGGGCGACGAACCGACGGAGCGCCGAAGGGGGGATGGGGAATGAGGGGAGGGAGGGATCCCGGCGCGCCGGGACAGGGTCCGGGACGAAGGGGCAGAGACGGAACACCGATGGCTCTTCCGGCGATCGATGATTGAGAAGGCAGGTGAACGACCTGCGGTACGTTGCCGGTCTGTGGCGATGACGGGTCAAGGACCTGCCCTACCTTGGTACGACAAGTTATCGAGGATGTGGGAGCGCCGAGGGCGGGTTCAAGCCATACGAGGCGGTTAGGTGAGTGTTTGGCTGCGGTCGTGCCGGGTTGCTGTTGGTGGCGAGTGCCTATAACATGTTTGGACGGATGTGGTTGGGCCGGCATCCGGGGATCGACGATTTATTGTCGGTGTTGGTCGGCAGGTGGTCGCGTTGCACACCGATGATCATCGTGGATTCTGTGGGAGTATTGAGGGATGGGAAAGCCGCACGGGCCGAAGCCCGCGGCTCGGGTTGTTTCGCCGCTAAAGGGCTTTGAGGTGGGAAGGGTGTCGCTTTTCCAGGGTGGTGCCCTGGGCTGCAAAAGGGCAGCCCTTCGTGCTTAACGGTGGGACGGGTTTCACGCGGCGGCGGGCGGGGTTCGCCAGTACAGGGTGACCCCCCCCTCGGTCCCTTTTTTTGCGAAGGGGGGAAGGAAGAGAGGACCGCTGTCAAGTTGGAAAGGAAGCACCGCGGGGCGAGGTTCCGTGGAGCGCGGGCGGCGCCGTGATCGTGAGGATGCGATCGATCTGCCGGCGCGCTGGGATTGCGGCTCGGATTGATGGGCCGCTCCCTGATGGTTGTGGCTCGGATTGATGGACCGCTCCCTGATAGTTGCGGCTCGGATTGATGGACCGCTCCCTGACGGTCGCGGGTCGGATTGATGGGCCGCTCCCTGACGGTCGCGGCTCTGATTGATGGACCGCTCCCTGATGGTCGCGGCTCGGATTGATGGACCGCTCCCTGATGGTTGTGGCTCGGATTGATGGACCGCTCCCTGATGGTTGCGGGTCGGATAGATGGCGCTGGATCGCGCCCGGTCGTTTGAACGAGTGACAAGAAGTGGCACGATATGAAGCAGCACGCTGACAAACTGATTGACGTGGCGAGAGAACGCATCGTCGTGTTTGACGGGGGGATGGGGGCGACGGTACAGAAGCTGGGGCTTTCGCCGGCGGACTTCGACGGGCACGAGAACTGTACGGACGTGTTGTCGCGGACGCGGCCTGAGGTGGTGGCGGACATCCACCGGTCGTTTTTTTCCGTGGGGTGTGACGCGGTTTTGACGAACACGTTCGGGGCGAACGCGGTGGTGCTCGGTGAGTTCGGAATCGCTGGCGAGAACTATGATCTCAACAAGCGGTCGGCTCAGATTGCGCGGGAGGTGTGCGGCGAGTTCGACAAGCCGTCCGGGCCTCGGTTCGTGATCGGATCGGTCGGGCCGGGGACGAAGCTGCCATCGCTGGGGCACATTCACTGGGACGATCTTCATCTAAGTTACCTCGACCAGGTGCGGGGGCTGCTCGACGGGGGCGTCGATGCGGTGCTGATCGAGACGTGCCAGGACATTCTGCAAGCCAAGGCGGCGATCGTGGCTGCGACCGACGCGATGGTCGAGAAAAAGAAGAATGTCCCCCTTTTGTGCACGGTGACGATTGAAACGACGGGGACGATGCTGGTGGGTACTGACATAGGGGCGGCACTCGTGGCGCTGGAGCCGTACGAGCAGGTCGTGGGGATGGGGCTGAACTGTGCGACGGGGCCTCAGGAGATGAGCGAGCATGTTCGGTACCTGAGTGCGCACTGTGACCGGGTGCTGATCGTGCAGCCGAACGCGGGGCTGCCGCAGCTTGTCGACGGGAAGCAGCGTTATCCGCTGACGCCGGAAGAGCTGACGAAGTGGCTGGTCGAGTTCGTCGAGGCGGACGGGGTCAACATCGTGGGCGGTTGTTGCGGGACGACGCCGGCGCACATGGCTGCGGTGGTCGACGCGATGGCGGGTCGAAAGCCGACGCCGCGCCGGGTCCAGAGCGAGCCGATGGTGAGCAGTCTGTATCAGGCGGTGACGATCGAGCAGGACAACAGCGTGCTCTCGATCGGTGAGCGGACCAACGCCAACGGGTCGAAGAAGTTTCGGGAGCTGCTGGCTGCGGAGGACGTCGACGGGATGGTGCAGATGGCTCGTGAGCAGGTGGGGCAGGGCAGTCATCTTCTGGACGTTTGTGCGGCGTACGTGGGGCGTGACGAAACGGAGGACATGACGCGGCTTTTGAAGCGGCTGGCGACGGACGTGACGGCTCCGCTGGTGATCGACAGTACGGAGGTGAAGGTGATCGAGGCGGGGCTGAAGCTGCTTGGGGGCAAGTGCATCATCAACTCGATCAACCTGGAGGACGGGGAGGAGAAGCTGGATGCGATCTGCCGACTGGCGAAGCGATTCGGGGGGGGCGTGGTTGCGCTGACGATCGATGAAGAGGGGATGGCCAAGACGGCTGATCGGAAGGTTGCGGTTGCGAAGCGCATTTACGATCTGGCGGTGAATCGTCACGGGATCGCGCCGACCGATCTGATCGTCGATCCGCTGACGTTCACCATCTGCACGGGTCAGGAGGCGGATCGGCGGCTGGCGCTGGAGACGCTGGAGGCGCTCGAGCGGATCAAGACGGAGTGTGCGGGCGTACACCTGCTGCTTGGTGTCAGTAACGTGTCGTTCGGGGTGAAGCCGCCGGTGCGTCGGGTGCTCAACAGCGTGTTTCTGCACCATGCGCGAGAGGGCGGGTTAGACGCGGCGATCGTCCATGTCGGGGGGATTGTGCCGCTATTCAAGATCGATGACGAGCAGCGCCATCTGGCTGAGGATCTGATTTTCGACCGACGGACGGATGGACGCGATCCGCTGCAAGAGCTGCTCAGGTTGTTTGAGGACGAGAGCGGTGCGGTGGAGGAGGAGAAGCACGAGCCGAAAGGCGTCGAAGACCGGTTGAAATCGCGGATCATCAACGGTGAGAAAAGCGGGCTGGAGACGGACCTGGACGAGGCGATGCTGACCTACCCGCCGCTCGCGATCATCAACGACATACTTCTGGACGGAATGAAGACGGTGGGAGACCTGTTCGCGGCGGGGCAGATGCAACTTCCTTTCGTGTTGCAATCGGCGGAGACGATGAAGGCGTCGGTTCGGTATCTCGAGCCGCACATGGAAAAGGCGGATACGGGGGGGAAGGGGACGCTGGTTCTGGCGACGGTCAAGGGCGACGTGCACGACATCGGGAAGAATCTGGTCGACATCATCCTGAGCAACAACGGGTATACGGTTCACAACCTGGGGATCAAGCAGCCGATCAACAGCATCATCGATGCGTATGAGGCGCATGAGGCGGATGCGATCGGACTTTCGGGTCTGCTGGTGAAGTCGACGGTGGTGATGCGGGATGATCTGGCGGTGTTGAATGAGCGCGGGGTGGACGCGCCGGTGATGCTGGGTGGTGCGGCGTTGACGCGGAAGTACGTGGAGCAGGACCTGAGGCCCGAGTATCACGGCCCGTTGTTTTATGCGAAGGATGCGTTTGCCGGGCTGCGGTTGATGGAATCGATCGTGTCGGGCGAGCTTGCGGTCAAGGAGTCGGCGGCGGTCGAGGCGGCGACGGTTGCGGCGGGCAAGGCGCGGGAGGCCGAGGTTGCGGCGGCGGGGGCGTCGCGGGTGGTGGCTTCGCCGATCGAGTCGGCGGGTCCGCCGATCGAAAGACACGATTACGTTCCGCCGAAGTCGGACATTTCACGAAGCGAGCCGGTTCCGGAGGCGCCGTTTTACGGTTCGCGGGTGGTCGAGCACATCGATCCACGGGCTGCGTTGGCGTATCTGAACGAGAACATGCTGTTCCAGGTGCAATGGCAGTATCGGAAGGCTCGGCGGAGCGTGGAGGAATTCAAACGTCACATCGATCTCGAGGTCAGGCCGATTCTGCGCGATCTGATCGAGGTTTGTGAGCGGGAGGAGATTCTGGAGCCGAAGGCGGTTTATGGTTTCTGGCCGGCGCAGTCGGACGGGGACACGCTGGTGATTCTCGATCCGGACGATCCGAACCGGGAGATGGGTCGGTTCGAGTTTCCGCGGATGGGCAAGCCGCCGTACTGGTGCTTGAGCGATTTCTTCAGGCCGGTCTCGGGGGACGTGATCGACGTGGTCTCTTTCATGGTGGTGACGGTGGGTCGTCGCGTCAGCGAGGTGGCACGGAAGTGGCTCGAGGCCGATCGTTACCAAGACTATTTGCACCTGCACGGGCTGAGCGTCGAGTTGGCGGAGGCGTTGGCCGAGTACCTGCACAAGCAGATTCGCGTCGAGTGGGGGATTGCGGGCGGCGATGCGCGCGAGAAGCAGCAAATCTTCAAGCAGCGGTATCAGGGATCGCGGTACAGCTTCGGGTATCCGGCGTGTCCGCGTCTGGAGGATCAAGTGAAGCTGTGGCCTTTGCTGAAACCGAACCGGATCGGCGTGGGGCTGAGCGAGACGTTCCAGCTCGATCCGGAACAGAGCACGACGGCGTTGATCGTCCACCACCGTCAGGCAAAATACTTCAACGTGCGGTAGGGCGACGGGCCTGCCGGTGAGCAAAACGGCTGAGACCGCGCCGCATTCGCGGGAATACGCGAGCCACGAGTTCATATCTAATAGAGACAGTTTCTCATTGAAGAGCGTGACCGTTCTTCCCGTGACGACTGCGCCAGGGCTCCAGATTCGGGATTCCTACCCAGCCAAGGTGGATTTGTCCCCAGTACTCGGCGCAAAAAGCTTCTGTCGCAGCGTTGAGGACATTGGGGCCAAAATCTTGGCTTTTCCTTGACGGGCGGCGTGGCTGCTCCATTATCGCCATTTATTGAGACTGGGTCTCACTACAGGGCGTCTAGAAAAAGCGGACCGGCAGAGGAACAAACCATGAGCCAAGCCGCGTGCGCGACGAGCGCTAAGGTGCCCGTGGAGCAGCTCGCGGGACACGTCGTTCTGGCCAAGATGGGGAAGAAGCTACTCAGGCCTGGTGGTCGTCGGGCGACGGAAGAGCTGTCCAGCCTTGCGGGTCTGCATCCTGGTGATCGGGTTTGCGAGATCGCCACCAACCGAGCCGTTACTGCCATCGAGTTGGCCCGCCGTTATGATGTAAGCGTAGATGGTATGGATTCGAGCGGTGAGTTCCTGTCGCTTGCGGAGCGGAATGTCGCGGAGCGCGGGCTTGGGGATCGCGTTCGGCCGCACCTTGGAAACGGCCGTGAACTGCCCTTCGAAGACGGGACTTTCGATGCCGTGCTGGCCGAGGCGGTCATTACCATGTTACCGCCGGGAGAGAAGGCCGAGACGCTTGCCGAAGCGGCGCGGGTGTTGAGGCCTGGAGGCAGGCTCGTTTTCCATGAACCATCACGGACTGAGGAGGCGCCTACGGAACTGCGCCAGGGTCTGGTCAAGGCGATACGACACGCCGCCTGGCCGCTTACGCTGGCAGAGTGGGAGGAGTTCGTCGAAGACGCCGGGCTCGAACAAGTGGATGTGCGGGCCGGGCCCGTGTCGTTGCTGTCGCCGCGCGGGTTGCTGCGTGACGAAGGCTTCGGCGGCGTGATTCGGATTGGCGTAAACGTGCTGCGAACGCGCGGTGCGCCGGCGAGGTTCAGAACGATGGCGGGATTCTTCCGTCGCCATCGGCCTTTGCTTCGCTAAGTCGTACTGCGGGCACACAAACGAGACGTACAAAAGGAAATGCCCTCGATCGGAGCAGAGACGGGCGGCCAGAGTCCTTGCGAAAGTCTACTGGCCGCCGCAGTCAGCGACAACCGGTAAGAGCCGCCGCGCACGTATTATCCCTCCCGCGGCGCTTAACCGCAAGGCGTTGATCGATGGTTATCGCTGGGCCGAGTTCATGGCCGGGCGGGGTGTGCCCCTCGCGCTTGCTGGAGAACACCGTGAGGCCTCATGGAGGTTCGCGGTCGTGTGACGCGTCCGGTCGTTTGTACG
>JASFUW010000100.1:0-13244 GCA_050050135.1 Phycisphaerae bacterium | reverse complement strand
TGTTCTTCAACCCGATGGCGTCGGTCACCGCGAACACGCGCTCTTCGCGCCGTTGACCGGTGAGGACGTCCACGTCCTTTGCCAGAATCTCGCTCCGCTCGCCGACGAACGCAGCCAGCTTGGAGAGTTCGGCGTCCAGCGCGCCTGGGGAATCTCCCACGTGGCGCCGAAGGGAGGCGGAGGCCGCCGGTGCCACGGTCTTGCCGTAGGCGGTACGACCGCGCTCGCTGATCCAGGTAAGGACGGCTCTGCCCTTGTGCACCTGCAGGTGGTGCACGACGCCGGACGCCTCGATGATCCGGTGCAGTTTGGTGTTTTTCGGCATCGAGTTGCACAACAGGATGAGCGTTCCGGTCTCCGAAGGCGCGGAGCAGTACTTTTCGAGTGCGGACCGGTGGGCCTTGATGAACGCGTCCGCATCCTCGACCACCACGATGCGCCGTCCGCCGAGCAGCGACACCGTCCGGACTTCGTCCAGCACCTCGGCCAGCGCCGCGCGCGTGCCGTCGACGCGGGTCGGCCCGAGTTCGTCGGCGTCTTCGCTCAGCGTCGAGAGCAGCTTTCCGAGGGCTTCGGCCCGCAGGAAGGCGTCGCCACCCACGAAGGCACAGACCGGATGGGTTTGTCGAGGGTCCGCTTGCATGCCCCTACCGTTCGCTCGCGTTATATGTTCGTGAGACTTCCGCCATCAGCTCGAGGCGTGTTCGGGCGTCTTCGATGGCTCGCGTCGCGCTCGGGTCGATCTGCATCGCCCGCGTATAGCACTCTCTGGCAAGCACGTCGTCGCCCTGATAGATCGCGACGTCTCCCAAGTCCACCCAGACCTCCGCGTCGTCCGGGTCGTGTCGCAGGACGGTCCGCAACCGGCTCGCGGCGGCGCCGAGGTCCTGTTTCTGGCGGTGCACCTTGGCCGCTCCACGCAGCGCAGTTCGCATCGTGGGCTGCCGCTGAAGCGCCAACTCATACGCATTCAATGCCCGTTCGAAATCACCGATACGGTAGAGCATCTCTCCCATTTCGGCAAAGGCCTCTGCGTGTTGGGGGTTCAGGCGGACCACATCCCTCAGCGCCCCGATGCTTTTGCGATATTCCCCCTGCGCTCCGGCGGTCACGGCATCGGCGAACAGGCGCGCGGCGCGCTCCTTCGCTTGGGTGGCGCCCAGCCGACGCTGGAGTGCCATATGGGGGAGCGGCTCCTGCCCGATCAGGCTCGTACGGGCATTTGCCGTGGCCGACGCCGAGTGCATGCGGACGTCGACGCTCTGCGGGTCGGTCTCGACCACGTGTCCGCCGAGATCGCGAACGCGGATGCGAACGTCTATGGCGCCGTCGAGTTCCTCCGGTACGCGCCAATCGTAGCGGCCGGTGTTCGGCAACGGCTCGGCGGTCGCGTTCTCCCATTGATCCGAGGGGATCCGTCGGAATTGGAGCTCGACCGGCCGAGGACCGAGCTGCCCGTCGATCGCCGTCCAACGGATCTGCAACACGCGATGTCCGAGCAGCGTGGTGCGCCGCGGTGCGTGCAATTGCACAACCGGAAGACTGTAGTCGACGAAGGCCGACAGTTGGGGCGCGGTCCCGGCGTTGGGCGGGGCGCTCGACGCCCCCGTTCCGTTCTCCAGGACCAGGAAGAACCCGAGCAGTCCTTCCTGCGGGGCTTCAACGGTGAACGGAGTTTGACGGTCCCCGTCTTCTCCGGCGGACACCCAGCTTTGGCCACGATCCACCGTGTACCAGAGACGAACGGCGCTGAGCGGCATCGCACGTTCATTGACGGCGTATTCGATGTCGAGCCTCTTCGACCTGACGGGAAGAGGGTCGTCCGCTAGAACCGGCGGCACGATCAGGCAAAGAAGACAGAACGATGCAAGGTGGCTTCCATGCCGGGTCATTCTTTGGGACATTCCATTGCCCTCGTGCGTGTTGATGTCGACCCGCAACACGCCTCCTGCGGTCCCGGGTCCGACAAGCTGCAACGATATCGGACCGCCGTCGTGCGGACCTGCACCCGCCTGGGCGCGTGTCATCGAGCGCCGGGTCGAGACCTACAGCCGCGATTTCGAGGCCGATTCCAGCCCTACCAAGGCCTGGAGGTGGTGTTTTCTGTATTGCGAGGCGGAGGCTGTCACGCCAAGGGCTGGACCTTTGCGCGGTTCCTGTAAGTGCTTTGTGTTTAATAGGTTAACGCTTTTCCCGTCGTGTTCGCGACGGCGGAGCGGACGGTACGTTTTTGAACTTTGTGTCACGCAGAATCGCCTTTATTGGCCCGTGAGGGCTGATTTCTACGATTAAGTTATTGGCGGGGTCGTCTAACGGGTGATAAACTCGGCCATGCAAGGAGTCGTAGACGCGGCTCCTCGTTGGTCCCTGCATCTTTTTAGTACGGAGTAACGACGAGATGGAGGAATACGAACAGTTGAAGGAGCTTGTGGAGTCGGCTGCTGACGACGTCGCCAAGGCGTCGGGCGGGAACAAGGCCGCAGGCACACGCGTCCGTAAGGCCATGCAGGAAATCAAAGAGGCAGCCCAAAGCGTTCGAAAGAAAATCCTCGAGGTGCGCTCCGACCAGACTGCGAGTCAGTAGGACCGTTGCCCGGGTCAGCCCTCTTGTTCCGCCGTGGGGAAGCCGTGAGCGTGGTTTGCGCCGGCACGCCTGGAGATGACTCAGCATGCCTCCGCCCCTGCTCATTGACCTCGATCAGGTCGATCTGGACCGAGTCTCGCTGACCCGGGAGGAAATCTATCAGCATCTCCCCCACCGCCACGAGTTCATGCTCCTCGACGGCGTCTGCCACGTGGACGCGGCGGCACATTGTCTCGTCGCGTTCGTCGACGTTCGCCCGGAGGCTTGGTGGGTCCGCGGACACGTGCCGGGTCGTCCCCTGCTGCCCGGGGTCTTGATGCTCGAGATGGCCGCTCAGGCGTCGGCCCTTGCCGCGAAGACGATGGTCGGGCAGTCCGGGTTCATCGGTTTCGGCGGGATCGAGGAGTGCCGTTTCCGCGACATTGTGGTGCCTTCGCAGCGACTCTACATCATTTGCTCGGGAAAGGACTACCGCCCGCGGCGTGTCGTGTCGCTAACGCAGGGGGTGGTCGAGCGGAAGCTGGTTTTCGAGGCGACCATCACGGGGCTCGCCCTCCGCTGAGCCTGACGTGCCGTCTTGGCGGCACCGATCTTGCGGAGAGCTCTAAGGGCGTGGCGAGCGCTGCTAGGACGGACCGCCCTCGGGTTTGGTCAACGACTTGCCGCAGTGCGGACACTTCGCCGCGTAGAGGCGCGTCCAGCGCTGTGCCAGCACGTGTTCGCGACGGGCGATCTCCTTCGCACGTTGTTCGACATCGGCTTGCTGCGCGGCACAAGCGCTTTGGCTGGCGGTCAACACGTCTTTTTGTTCCTGGAGTTTCCTTAGCTGCGCCGCCAGGTCGCGCTCGCGTTCCTCGAGTTCCTCCTGGTATCGGGTGACGTCGTGAAGCTGACCGCGGACGGCTGCATCCTTCGCGTCAAGTTCCTGGCACCGAACCTCGAGGTCCTTCTCTTGCTGGTTCAGTTGAACCGCGTCGCGCTGCAACTGCGATTCCCACGAATTCAGGCGGCCCCAGGAGTCGCCGATGTCGTTCTTGATCGTCTCCAACTGTGATTCGATTCCGTTCAGCTCTGTGCTCGTGTCCGGCAAGAGCAGGGGCGAAAACGGTGATTTGGTGTCCGCTGCAGGGGGTTCCTTCTCAGGGGCGACGGGAACGTCCGGTTCCATCAGCTCGTCGAGTGACGGCGCCTGGGCACTTTCCGAACCGGCCGCCGGGGCGGACGCACCGTCACCGATCTGCAACCCGAACGGACCGATCGCGACCCGGTCGCCGTCGGTCAGCCCTGACAGGGACCGCGCCTCGCCGTTGACCGCCAGATCACCCTCCGACCCGACCTCGAAGATCGCCGTTCCCGCGCCGAACCTGAAAATCACCGCATGCCGTCGCGCCACCTTGTCATGATCCAGTCGGATCGCCGCGGCATCGTGGCGACCGATGAGCGTGACCGCGTCCTCCAGACGCCACGCCTGGTCGGTGTGAACCAGACTTATGGCGAGCGGCGAACCCAACCGGGTCGGGTCGACATACGCCACGCCGCAACCGGAATCATCAGACATGTCCTCGGGAATCCGAATCGCGACCTGGATTCTGTTCGCGCCGACCGTAATGACGTCGCCGTCCTTGAGCACGGCGAGGTCAACGCGTTCATCGTTGCACTGGGTTCCCCCGCTCGTGTTCAGGTCCTTGAGGAGAATGTCCGCGCCGGTGTTGACGAGCACGCAGTGGGCCCGACTCACGTTCTTGTCGTGCAGCACGATGTGCGCGGGACGCCGCGACCCGATCAGCGTCACCGGACGACGCAGGTTCCATGTTTTTTGCGCGACCGAGCCCGCACCGGCGGTCACCCGAACCTGCGGGGCCGACTCAGGCAGGTGGAGTTCGCCGTTGGGTTGCCGTATTGTCGCAGTGCTCTCGCTCATGCCCGTCTCACCCCCACCTCATTGGGCGTTACGCAGCCATCTTCCGCCTCGATCCCCGGTGCGCCGCCGGTTGCCGGCCCCACGTCCGTAGCCTTCAATGCCTGTGGGCCCGTGCTTCGGCGCGGCGTCGTTTTGTGCTTCTGCAAGGACTGTTCGGGGCTCCGGTTGTTTTCGCAGGGCGCATGGCAGCCTGTACAATCTGGGCAAACTGGGAGACCCACCATCCTCACAATGTACGATTCGGGCCGGCATCCCGGCAAACAGACTGTGCCGATGGCCTGGTTCGTGTAGGCTACCGGACCAAGAGATGAACTATGCGAATTCTGCTGACCAACGACGACGGCTATGACGCACCCGGGCTCGGGGCTGCGTTCGCGGCGCTGCGCGAGCTGGGCGAGGTTTATGTTGTGGCTCCGAAAACGGAGCGCTCGGCGTGTAGCCACACGATTACGTTGCGACGACCGATAACCGTCGAGCGTTTCGCGCTGGACGGACTCGGCGAGGCCATCGCCGTCGGGGGTGCCCCGGCCGACTGCGTGCGCCTGGCCGTCGCCGAGCTGATCGATCCGCCGGTCGACCTGGTGGTGGCTGGAATCAACCGCGGGGCCAACGCCGGCATCGACACCTATTATTCCGGCACCGTGGCCGCGGCTCGAGAGGCGGCTGCTTTGGGGCTACGCGCGATTGCCGTCTCACAGGCCATTCGCAAGGACATCGACATAGACTGGGCCGCAGCCCGGGACATCACCGCCGAACTTGTCAGCGAGCTGAGCAACGAGTCATTGCCCGGTCCGGGGTTCTGGAACGTCAACCTGCCCGCCCCGATTCCACCCGACGCCCGAAGCCGCGTTCGCCGCGTGCCGCTCGCCACCCACCCGATTCCGATGGGCTTCGAGCGGAAGAAGGGGGACGACGGCCGCCCGGTCTTCGTCCACCGTTCCGCGTACTGGATACGCGACGTCGCCACCCCGACCGATTACAGCACCGTCCGCGACGGTGACATCGCGGTGACGCCGATCCCGCTGTTCGGCCGATTCGAGTAGGCTTTACGTTCGAGCCTCGCCTGGCCTGGGCCCGGGCCATTCTCGCAGGGTCCGCCGAGCGGACCAACCGCGCGAGCAACGGACCGCCCTCCGCCCCGCCGCTGGCACCCCGGACGCACACGTGGTGAAAGAGTGCGCCCTGTGCCCCCTCCCCCCCGGTTCGGGCAGCGGCACCTTCCTACGCTCAGGCTTGAGACGGGCTGACGCCGGATGTACCATAAGGTTGCTGAACGGGTTTCCGGCCGCATGTTTGATGCCGACTCGCCTATGGGACTCACTGACGTGTGCCCGACGCGAACAATAACGGGCTCGACTGCGCTCGGGGCTGGCGTAGTGTGCGCGGTGACACTCTTAACCGGGTCTTCCGCTGTGCGGGCGGCGCCCATCCTGCGCTGTGGGTGGGTGGCGGGTACACTGGGGTTCGCCGGTTCGGTCTTAGCGGACGGCCCACTTCACTGTTCCAATGCAGTTTCCGATTGGGTCGGAAGCATCGGGTACCTCGCACCTGCCAGACATATCGCGGTAGACGACGCTGGCGGGGTGTTGTTGGTCGGGTGGTACGCGGATGCAAGCGACTTGGACCCTACGCCGGAGATATATCAGCCCGGCACGCAGGGGGCACCTGGGACGCCTACGTGGTCAAGGTCAACGCCGACGGATCATTTTCCTGGGCCTACACCGTCGGGGGCGATGCGGGCAAGGAGGACGCGACGGGTGTGGCCATCGCCGGTGATGGCACGATCGTGGTCGCCGGGGGGTTCCAAGGGACCGTCGATTTCGACCCCACGGATGGAGTCGACGAGCACACCTGCCTGGGTTACGACTACCGTGCGTTCGCGTCCTTCATCACGCGCCTGTCTGGCGATGGAACGTATTTGGGCACAGTCATTCAGACGGGGTCGGGCAGCGTTGGGGCCAACGAGATGACGTTGGATCGAGACGGCAACATCCTTCTTGTCGGTTCCTTCGACGAGGGGATCGACTTCGATCCGGGTCCCGGCGTAGTTTCCGACACGGGTTCCAGTGATATCTACGTAACCAAGCTGGCACCCGATGGTCAACACCTTTGGACGAACACCGTCGGAGGATACCCGGCGTTCGACGCCGGAGAGGAGATCGCCGTAGACGCCGACGGGAACGTCTATGCCAGCGGCACGTTCCGCGGAACGGTAGACTTCGACCCGAGCGACGGTGTCGATCGGCACAGCGTTGTCGGTTCGGTCGACAACCTGTTCGTCACGAAGTACTACGCCGACGGGTCATACGCCTGGACCCGCACGTACGACACAGGTTCTTTCGGCATCGCGGCGACCCCGGATGGCGGTGTATTGGTCGGTGGTCCTGCCTGGTTGACCAAGCTCAATGCCGACGGGTCGACCGCCGGCGCGTACGCGCCGCAGAGCGACTCTGGCGGCGCCGCGCCGAACGGTCTGGCGGTGGGCGAGGACGGGACGATCTTTGTCGCCGGCTACTACAACGAGACGATAGACTTCGACCCAGGTCGGGGCGTGGATCTTCGGACCTCGCAAGGTGGGGACGACGTCTTGGTGCTCAAGCTGCACGCGGACCTCTCTTACGCGTGGGCGCGCACGTTCGGCGGGCCGCGCAACGACGCATGCAAGGCCCTCGCACTCGGGGCGGACGGGGCTATCTATGCCGCTGGATCGTACCGGGAATACGATCCACCGGACCCTCCCACCGACCTGGACCCTGGCTGCGAAACAGACAACGTACGGGCACACCACGTCGGTCGATCTGACACGTTTATCGTCAAACTGGTCTGCCCGGAGCTTTCGGCGGACTACGACGGGAACGGGGTTACGGATCTGCGCGACGCGGCCGAGTTGCAGCGCTGTTTCACCGACCCCGGACCGGCCGTCTGCGGCGACGGGTGCAGCCGCCTGGACCTCGACCCCGACGATGACATCGACCTGACCGACTACGCCGCGTTCTGCAAACGCCTCAGAGGTCCCCAGGGTCGTTACCCCTCGTCACCGGATGCGCCAATCAGTCCGCAGCGCCTCAAACCCTGACCGGGCCCGGACGTTGCCGGTTCCCGCTTACCCGCTCACAGCCCCCGTGCTTTGCAGTTCGGACTTCAGGCGTTCGCTGCTCCCTCTTCGGGCACAGCTCACCCTTGGTCGCGTTCAGCAGTCGCGACTCGGAGCAGGGCCTCGCGATCCGAAGACTCAAATGACTTGGGACACGAGATCCATGTCGACCGCATCCGGCAGCGCCCCATTTCCGTGCAGTGAGGGTCGCCGACCCCGCACACGGCATTTCCGTCAGCCCGGCTCCGCATAAGTTTCACGCCCCTGGCATCCGCTTCGTGTCCGACTTCCGTTCTCTGATCCGAAATCCACGAGCCTGAATCCCCGATCCGCAATCCCCAATCCCCAATCCCCGACGCTCCAATTCGCCCGCCCGTATTGACGCCGCGGACTGTTTGGTATATGTTAGGGTATCGGCCTCGCCGGCGCGGGCGGGACCGCAGGGGGAGAACGAACGCCATGTCTTCTTGGGGGAATCGCTATGAGCGCAGAAGGAAAAGCTGTCATCGTGTTGACACCGCAGCAGCGCTGCCTCGTACGTCAGAACATCGGGCTGGTGGCTGTGCACATCAAACGGAACGTCGCCAACCTCTCCGTGCCCCGACGCGACCGGGAATGGGAGGACCTGTTCCAGGAGGGCTGCCTCGGTTTGATCCGGGCGGCCGTCGCCTACCGACCCGAACGCGGCATCCCGTTCGCCGCCTTCGCCTTGCCGAGAATCCACAACGCCGTCAGCCGAGCGTTGCAACGCCGGTTCAGCACCGTCTATGTCCCGCCGAAGTCGAGCCGGGCTCACGAACCAGCCGCCGACAAAAACGCCCGGCGGCACACGCCGGATCGCCCCCGCGTTCATTCTCTGGACCGGGATCAGCAACGGCATCTTCCGGACCATCGCAGGCATCGACCCGACGCCGTACCCGGCGAAACGATCGGCGAGCGGCTGCGCGACAAATACGAGCGAGCCGTCCGAGTCGCGAGCGATAAGGTGTCAGCCAGGACGTCCACGCGCTCCGACCGCGACAAGGTCGTGTGCATCCTTCTCGAGGAGCGCCTGTTGGTCCCGAACGACGAGTCGAAGGTTCCACTCCGTTCGATCGCCCGGCGAACGCGCTCTTCCTACGCCCGGGTCGCCCAGTGCGAGCGGCAGCTCAAGGAGTTGGCCGCCAGCTTCCTGGACGCCGATCCCGAGTTTCACGCCCTCCGGCGACGAGCCCGAACCTGCCCTCAGGGCCCCGACAGCCCCATTGATGCCGAACTCGAGCAGGACCTCGCGTCCGCCAGCCTGGCGGAGCTCATCCGCCGCTTCCGCCGTGCCGACCGGACGCAGCGGGGACAGCTCCTCGGCACCTTGTTGCGAATCGCCCCGCACGACACCGAGCGGTTTATCGGTGATCAACTCAGGCGGCTGGCATCCGAGCAGCGCGAGACGCTCTTGCACGGGTCCGACGTCTGACGTTCGGTGGGACCAGAACGGTGGCCTGAGTGAAACCGCAGTCCGCGAACGCACAGTCCGCGGCTCACTGCCGATCGAAACTCAGGTACGGTGCGATGCGCTGCACGGTCACCGGGCCGATACCGCGCACCTTCGTAAGGTCGCTGGCTGACGAAAACCGTACGTTCCCGGCGGGCCGGTCTGCGGCCGTGTCCGATTGTCGGTACCGCACGATGGCCCGTCCCAGCCCCTCCCCGATTCGCGGAAGCGTCGCCAGCTCGTGCCAGGGCGCGGTGTTGGGGTTGATGGTGTGCACGGCCGGGAGAACTGGCGAAGTTCTCGTGCGCGTCGCCGAGATAACCGCAACGCCGACGGCCAACATTCCGAGCGCCAGAAAGACCATGAGTGGGGGCGTGTGATCGTGACCGCTGGTGCCAAGCATCTTCGGTTCGCCGGATGGCCCGGTTTCGATCATGCTGTTCCGCTCGCCACCGAGGCTGACCGCTCGTCCGCGTCCGCTTCCTATTTCTTGGGCTTTACGGACAGATTGGACCGGAGCTTGAGTAGCTGCTCGAACGCCGCCTTCGGTTCATGGTCCCAGCGCAGCAATCCGCCGTGGGGAACGAGACCCTGATCGAGGTCGACCAGCCCATGCCACGACAGTGACTCCACGAACGGCTTACTCAACGCGATCTCGAAAAACCGGGTCAGCCATTCGGATTGGACATCCTCGCTCCACGGTTTTCGCCACATGCCGCCTCCCGCGGTCGCATCCTTCCCCTTCGACGCACTCCCGTCCGTCCCCGACTTCGACGGCACCTGGAAAGCCGTGATGTGTACCGGTCTGCCCATTTTCGCGAACAGATCGAGCAGTGCGGATATCTGGAACATGTCGCGTACGAACCGGCCGTCCAGTTCCTGCCCGAAGTGGAATTGAATGCCGAAGGCATCGAAGTTGATGCCGCTCTGCACGGCCATGTCCGCGTACAATAGCGGTGGGATGGTCCGCTGATTGCGGGCGTAGTACTCGCCCCAGGGTGACACCAGGTCGATGATGGTGACGGCTTTGGGACACACCTGTTTGGTCAGCGCGGTCGCCATCCGCGTGAGTTCGATCAACTGTTCGAAGTTGAAGGTAAAGCAGTTGTTCGCGTGAATCCCGCTGATGACGTTCCAGCTCTGGATGTATTGGCCGTACCGGTTAAGCACACGCCGCACGTGCTCGAAAGCGAGATCGCGAATCGTGTCGAAATCGTGCTCCCAGATGTACAACCAGTCGGGGACGTGCTGTTCGTTAAACGAGAGCAGCGCCGACCCGTGCATCGGAATTCCGTACTTGTCGAGCAGTTCGACCCAGGCGTCGAGCTGTTTCCAGTTGAACGCCTGCTCACTCGGCTCGACGTTCCGCCACACGATCGGAAGGGTGACGAAATCGAATCCCTGTACGATGCGTTCCCGCAGGGCGTCCGTCGGTTCCACGAGATCC
This sequence comes from Phycisphaerae bacterium, assembly GCA_050050135.1. GTDB lineage: Bacteria > Planctomycetota > Phycisphaerae > UBA1845 > UBA1845. The sequence continues at coordinate 2,727 of JASFUW010000100.1, read as the reverse complement.
ACGGAACAGCCGACCGTCCGCTTTCCGAACCCGCCCGTCTGAGCGCGGCGCTGAAGGAAGACCTCTGCGTGGTAATGCGTCAGCTCCTCGCTGGCCTTCACCGCTACCGCCAGCGCTTCCTCGCCGATCTTGGCCGCCTCGCCGGGGCTGTCCGCTTGTAAGGCTTTGATCAGCAGGTCGCGCCCGCGTTCGACTTCGGCGATAATCGCCTCGGCCCCGGCGTACTCCGCCAGGCCCCAGTCTTCGAGTTTGTGCTGGATTCGCATCAGCCGGCCGCGTGCCAGCTCGACCTGCAGGACGTACGGCTTGTCACGTTCCGGGACGCGAATCGTCTCGAGTAGGATGTCCCCGACATCCGGGAGCTTCCAGAGCAGCGCCAGACCAGCCGGTCCGGCCGCCCGTTTCTTGCAATGGATGACGCCGTCCTTGAAGGTGATCTCGGCCCGAAGGGGCACATCGTCCGTGCCCACAACGTAGGCGCCGGCGAGCGTCACCCGCTCGGCCGGTTCACCCTTCGAATAGACCGCGAAGGACAGCATGAGTGGACTGGGCGCAGAACCCCAATAGACCAATCGAATCCGCGCTTCCGGGACGACGGCCCAACGATGGAAGCAGGTCGCGCCGTCTCGTGCCGCGGTACCCTAACGCCGCACCGCACCAACGACAAGGATTATGGGCTACCCCAGCGACGGCGTCGAGACAGAGGATGTGAGTTTCTTCGATGTTCGAAGCCCGCGCCCCGAGACCGCAAGCGGCATACCGCCCGCTGCACAACGCAGGCGTGATAAGGTATAAAGGTCGCCCTTGCGAGCCCGCATCCGGATCGGTACGGGTTGCGATCTTTCGCATCCGGATACGCGTGGGGCCCTTGGCTTCGGGTGTCGTCGGGCGCCGGGTGGGTGTCGCGCGCGACGTGTGCTCGCGCTCGCGGTTGCTCTACCTCGTGCCTGAGGCGCGGGTCCGTTATTCGGAGAAAGCCTATGGCGGTTCGTATCCCGAACGCCGTTTTCGAAACACGAATCGAGGGTTATCCGGTCCGGCGGGGAAAGGTCCGCGACATCTACGACCTCGGCGGCGAGATTCTGCTCGTCGCCACGGACAGGATCAGCGCGTATGACGTCGTGCTGCCCACACCCATTCCAGGCAAAGGCGCCCTCCTGACGCGGCTGTCGGAGTTCTGGTTCGGCTTTTTCGAGGACGGCGTTCGGCATCATTTGCTCGAAGTGATTAGGGACCGAGCCCCGCAGGGTCTGGACGCCCACCTCGCCGAGCTGCGCGATCGGACCATGCGCTGCAGGAAAACCAAGGTGGTTCCGATCGAGTGCGTCGTCCGCGGTTACCTGGCCGGTTCCGGTTGGAAGGACTATCAGCGCACGGGCGCGGTCTGCGGAATCAAGTTGCCCTCAGGGCTGAAGCAGTGCGATAAGCTGCCTGCTCCGATCTTCACGCCCTCCACCAAAGCGGACGTTGGACACGACGAGAACATCTCTTTCGACGAAGCGTGCAACCGTGTCGGGACTGAGACGATGACGCTGCTTCGCGATCGGAGCATAGACCTCTATATCCGGGCTTCCGCGTACGCCCATAAGCGAGGTCTGATCATCGCGGACACCAAGTTCGAATGGGGCCTCGGCGATGACGGCGAGTACCTTCTGATCGACGAGGTGCTTACGCCGGATTCCTCGCGTTTCTGGCCCGCCGACGCCTACGAACCCGGACGTGACCAGGAGAGCTTCGACAAGCAATATGTTCGCAATTATCTGACGACGCTGGTCGAGGCAGGCAAGTGGGACAAAACCCCGCCTGGTCCGGTGCTGCCTCGAGATATCGTGGTCAACACCGCGGCAAAGTACCGCGAGGCCGTCGAACGGCTGACGCCGTGACAACGGCCGGAGCGTCGATCCGAACCCACCGCACAAATCACCCATCCACCGCAGGGTGGGCGGTCATCGTTGCTGCTGCATGACAAGCACGCTGGTTACGGCGTTCCCGACGCGCATCAGCAAAAACCAGATCATCACCCGCCGATGCACGTTGCTTCGCCGGCCGCGCAGATTGCCGATCCCCGTGGCAACCTGCACCCCGTAGAGGACGAGCACCAGTACGCTGATAACGATGTGTATGGCGAGAAGCGGCGTCATCGGCCGAGCCGGAAGCGTCTCGACGACCGCGCGGGTCAGCTCCAGATAGAGCACCATCGCCACGTCGATCACCAGTGCGCTGCACATCAACGGAACGTGGACGCGGGGTTTTCGCCGGGCAAGAACGCCCGCGATCACGATCGCGACCACGACGAAATTCAACAGGGTTAGCGGTGTCATAGCTTGGCACTTTCCGTGTGGTGTTTCCCTCGATCATGGTAGTATACGCCGGTCTTTTTATCGGTGGACCCACACCGTGAACCTGCGACCAAATGCTCGGCGACCGTTGCCCTACACGCCGTTCGTCGGCGGACGCGTCAAGCCCCAAACGGACAAGCGTGGCACACAACGACCGGTCGGCCGCAGTTGTGAAAACCATGCCCTCGCACGCCAGGCGGTCAATCGGGGACGAAACGGACGGACGCCGCAACCTACGGAAGTGAATGTGACGCCCGAAAAAGGGGAAATCCGGGAATCGGGGGCTTGGAGAAGGCCGGATCGGCCCCGCCAAGTTCCGATAACTCGCTGAGCCGACTGGCGCCGGGCGTGCGGACCGGGGCCGGTCCCGGTCGCGGACGACGTCGAG
>JASFUW010000099.1:0-13259 GCA_050050135.1 Phycisphaerae bacterium | reverse complement strand
CGTTCCGGGGATGATCGACTACGTCGCGGGAGTGGTCTATACGGACGAGTACTCGGTTCACCGCAAGGACATCACGGCGCTGGTGCCCGACGCGGCGACAAAGCCGTTTTACCCGGTGTTCGGCAAGCGTGAGTCGCTGAAGCGTTTCGACCGCTACCTGCCGAAGGAGACGGTTTCGTTTTCCGTTGACGCGGGGTTCGATCTGACGGAGCTGTATCGGTTCGTCATCGATACGATCAAGGCGCTGGGTCCGAAGGGTGACGAGATACTCCAGAAATGGGCGGCGGTTCAGGCGCAAGGCGGGATCGACGTGCAGAAGGAGATTCTCAGCGTCATTCACGGGGAAGCGATCTCGGCGACGCTCGAGGGGAACGCGTGGCTCATGATGATGCGGGTGAACGACGAAGAAATCGCGCGGACCAAGCTCGCTTCGGCGCTGCAGTTCCTCGCGGCTGAAATGCCCAAGCTGGCGCAGCAAAACCCGATGCTGGCGATGTTCATGCTACGTGTGGAGCCGTGCACGCACGAGAAGCTCGGCGGGTTCCATACGGTCGCGTTCGGAATGCACCCGCCGATGGTTTGCGGAGTGCGGGACGGATATGTGATGCTCGGGAGCTCGGCGCATGTGGTATCGCTGGCACTGGCGACGGCGGCCGGAGAGCATCCGAGCGTGCGTCAGAACGAGACGGTCATGGCGGACGCGATTCGGCCGACTGGCAAGTTCCGGTCGATCTCTTACACGGACAAGCGGAGCATGGGGAAGGATCTGGCGACGTTGGCCGGGGCCGTGTCGATGGGAGCCGGGATGGGCGCCTCGTTCCTTCCGGACGAGGAGGCCCGGCAAATGCTGATGAAAGTGATCGGGATCGTCGGAAAGCTGAGCCCGGTGCTTCAGAAGATCAACTTCTACAAGTCGACGTCGGCGAGCTGCACGTTCGACGGTACGGCGTGGCACTCGCACAGCGTGACGAACTATCGGGCGCCGTCGAAGACAGCGAACCCCGAGGACATCTGATCGGGAAACGATAGAAGCTTCCGCCCCCGTTGCCTGCGCTCGCGTGCGGCAACGGGGGTTTCTTTTTGTTGCGAAGTGGCCGGTGTGAGCGGGTCGGCGGTGCTTCTTGGGGTGCGTCTTTCTGGGCGTGTTGCGCGGGTGTTTTCTTGCCGCGTTTTGGGTTTGGGCGACGCAGTTCGAGGCCGGTTTCAGGTCATCGGTTCTTAACGTCCGGAGGACATGGGCCACCCTGCCGCTCCTTTACAGTCGCGGTTCTGACGCGATAAGCCGTTCTCCCGGCGCGCCGGGATCGCGGTTCGCCATGTGCGTCGCACTCGCCCGTCGCCGGCGCTCGGGGCTCGGAATTACTGCAGGAAGATCAACGTGACGACGATGAAGAGCGGGATGAGGATGAAGCAGCTATAGACCATGTATCCGAAGAAGCTGGGCATGCGGACACCGGCTTGTTCGGCGATGCTCTTGACCATGAAGTTGGGGCCGTTGCCGATGTAGGTCATCGCGCCCATGAAGACGGCGCCGAGAGAGATGGCGACCAGGAACCGCTCGTAGATGACGCTGCCGTCGGCGAGGGTGAGCACGCCGGCTGCGTCCGTGGGCGTCATGCTCGAGGCCGTTTCGAAGAAGACGACGTAGGTCGGTGCGTTATCCAGGAAGCTCGAGAGGGTGCCGGTGGCCCAGTAGAAGCGCATGGGCGATTTCAGGAGCGGCTCGAGTTGGGCTCCGCTGGCTTTGAGAATTTCGATGGGGGCCTGCATGCAGATGAAGATGCCGATGAACAGGGCCGCGACCTCCAGAATCGCGTGATAATCGAAACGATTTTCCACTCGAATCTGTCGCTTCGTGAACTTCAATGACAAGGCGACCAACACGAGCATCAGCACCTCGCGCATGAACGGGAATGCGTCGAACCCCAGGCCGAGGAACTCTTCGCCCGGTTTCACGAGGGCGACGCAGAGGACCACGCCGCCGAGCCACACCAGATTCAACTTGCCACGCAACGTCAGCGGAATGCGCTGGGTTTCGTCGCGGATGAGGTCTCGGAGTGTTTCGGTTCTGTAGGCCAACGTGTCCCACAGGAAGTAGATCGCCAGGAGGATGGCACACATCACGGCCCATTCGAGCCACAACCTGAACGTCCAGAGGAAGTGCACGCCCTTGAGGTAGCCGAGAAACAGGGGCGGATCGCCGATCGGCAGCAGGCAGCCGCCGATGTTGCTGACGAGAAAGATGAAGAAGATGACGGTGTGCTTGGTGTGCTTTCGCTCGGAGTTTGTCTGCAAGAGCGGGCGGATGAGGAGCATGCTGGCGCCGGTTGTTCCGATGAAGCTGGCGATGGCTGCCCCGACGGCGAGGAAGATGGTGTTGGTGATGGGGTGGGCGGGGAGGTCGCCCTTGAGGCAGATTCCGCCGCTGATGACGTATAGGGCAAACAGCAGGATGATGAACGGGATGTATTCGGCCAGGATCGCGTGTTCGAGGACTAGTGTCACTTTATCGGCACCGTAAGCGACCAGGTAGTAACCGAGGGTTATGGCGGCGAAGCAGAGGGCGACGGTGAGGCGGTTCAGGTTGCTCTCCCACCAGCGTTCGGTGGCGGGAATCAGGGGGAGGATGGCGATGGAGAGCAAGAGCCCCGCGAAGGGGATGACCGAGAAGATGGCGGGGGCGTGTTCGTGTTCGCCGTGCCCCGCGTGGGTCTCGCCGTGATCACCCGTGAACACACCCCAGAGCAGGAGGACGAGGACGACGACGCCGAGCACGATGGCCATCCACTTTAGACCGGTCAGCTTCTGTGGCGGCGTGGCGTGTGCGCCCGGCATCTTCGGGTCGGATTCCGTGGGTGCGGGCTCCTGGGTTTCGCTCATCTTCCAAAGGCTCCGGCGCTGCTGGTGGTCGGCTTACCCTCTAGGATGTCATGGTCAAGCACGCCGCGTCGAACCTCGCCCCGCCGAGGTCAACCGCCCTCCCGTAGGGGCCGACGGAAAGGCGATCCGACGTCGGTTCGCCGGCTCGTCCGAGGTTCGAGCTTTAACGCCCGTCCGCGCATCGGGCGTATCGTTCGTGCGAGCCGTCCTGGTCGAGCCGCATAGTTTGCGCCAGATCACGGAGGGAATCCAGCCCGGCGGTTCGGCGGAGAGGTCGGGTCGGTTCAGCGGAGCGGTCGGTTCGAAAGGGCGTTGACCGATCGATACCGCGGAAAGTTGCATTACCGCGGGAAGGCCTCGACGACACCGCCATCGACGGGGAGCGTGGCGCCGGTCGTCGGTGTGGCGTTGCTGGCTAAGAAGACGACGGCGTTTCCGACGTGGTGGCCGTGGACGCGGGCTTGGAGGAGGTTGCGTCGGCGGTAGTAGTCGGGGAGCTGCGATTCGCTGATGCCGCGGGTCTTGGCTCGGAGGGGGCCGACGGTCGCCCACAATCCCGAGGGGGTCTCGGGATCGCCGAAAACGGCGTCGGCGTTGATCATGTTCACGCGGATGCCTGATGCGGCCAACTCGATGGCGGCGACCTTGCCAAGCTGGTGGCCGGCGGCTTTGGAGGCGCTGTAGGCGCCGAAGTCCTTGCCGGGGCCGAAGACGTTTTTGCTGGCGTTGATGATGACGTGCCCACCGATGCCCTGGCGCTTCAAGATGCGCACGCCTTCGCGCATGAAGAGCAGGTAGCCGACGGCGTTGACCTCCATGACCTTGCGGAAGTCGTCGACCTCGAGGTTCTCGATCGCGGCGACGTGGGCGATTCCGGCGTTGGGGACGACGACGTCGAGGCCGCCGAAGGTCCGGACGACCTCGGCGAAGCCGTCCTGTACGCTTGTCTCGTCGGTGACGTCCATGCGGATGCCGATGACGACGCCCCGGCCGAATTCGTTATCCAGATGCTCGACTACGCGGGAGAGGCGCTCTTCATCGATGTCGGTCAGTGCGACGTGTGCGCCGGCTCTCGCACAGACCTCGGCGACTCCGGCACCGATCGCTCCCGCTCCGCCGCTTATGACAACCACCTGGCGGTCGAGCGGTCGGCGGGTGCCGGTTTCGAGCTTGGCGCGCTGAATGCCGCGGAACTCCATGTCGTATAGATGCTTCGGCGGGAGGGACTCGTAGGTGCCGATCAGGGATGCGCGGGCTTTGGCGGTGAGGGTGTGTTCGGCGATGTCGGCGGTGATCACGGCTTCGCGTTTCGTCGGTCCCCAAGCGAAAAGACCGGCGCCGGGGAGCAAGGCCACACGTGGTGCGGGATCGCCCCGGTCGACCTTGCCGCCGTGATCGGCGACGTAGGCTTCGTAGTCCCGGCGATAGGCCCACAGGGCGGTGTCGAGCGTTCGTTTGACGGCTTGTTCGTCGCCCCAGGGTGGGTTCTCGACGTAGAGATAGTGCGGTTTCGTGCGGATCAGGTGGTCGCCGGTGAGGGGTCCCGTTGCGGCGAGCTCCCGGGCTTCCCTGCTGTTGGCGAATGCCAGAGTATCGTCACTATGTCGCCACTCCAGGATCGATGGTTGATACGGGTGATCCTCATCGCCGGTTCGCCTAGCCAGCAGTCCGCGTAATGTGGGAGCTATGCTGGCTGCCAAAACTGCGGGATCGTCGTCCGAGCGGAAGTGCGGTGTCAGCGAACGTCTCTGAATCTGTCGCTCGACGAACTGCTCGCACGCGCTGACTATGGCGATGTGGCGTTCGTACGAGGTGCGGGCGTCGTCGCCGAAGGTGATCAATCCGTGATGAAGAAGGACGATGCCCTCGGTGTCCGGGTGCGTCTCGTGACAATCCGCGACGGCTTTGGCCAGGTCGAATCCCGGTTTGACGTACGGCAGGATGGCGACCCCGTCGCCCAAGGCTTCGCGGATAAGTTCGGTGCCGTTCGGTTGATTGGTCAAGGTTAGTACCGCATCGGCGTGGCTGTGGTCGACGTAGGTGCAGGGCAGGAAGGCGTGCACGAGTGTCTCGATTGACGGTGTCACGTATGTGTCATCGAACATATGCGTGCGAAACTCGGCCACCATGTCGTCATCGGGGAGTTCGTCGAGGGTGCGAAAGCGGCGAAGGTGGTATAAGTCCAGCCCGATAAGGCCTGACGGGTCGAGATCGACGAGATCGAAGCCCGAGCCCTTGACCCAGACGGCTTGAACGTCGTCGCCGAGGCAGTTTCTGTGCGTGCCCTTGAGGGAGACGTTGCCGCCGCCGTGGAGGACGAGCGTGGGGTCTGCGCCGAGCAGGCGTGCTGTGTAGAGGCGGAGTGCTTGCTGCTGGCCGTGCTGAACGGCCCAGTGGTCGACTGCATCCTGCGCCCCCTGTTCGGTCCATTGGCTTTCCATTTTGTGCCTACGGTTGGGGGACGACCTGTTTGAACGGGTTGACGGTCAGCGTCTCGAACACGCCACCGGCGACGAACGGGTCGGTGTTGACGACGTTTCGGGCCTCGTGGAGATCGGCGGCTTGGAGCACGATGACCGCACCGATCGATCGGGTCCCGTCGTTTTCCTTGATGGGGCCGGCGAACTTGATCCGGCCCTCGCTTTCGAGCCGACGAATGTGGTCGACGTGCTGCTGCCGCCACGCGTCGCGACGCTCGGCCCCGTCATCTCCGTCCCAACCGATCATTATGTACTGCGGCATGGTCGACTCCGGCTCCTTACACAGACTGCAACATCCGCTAGCACGGAGGTAATCCCCTCAGTCCCGGTTTGTCAAGGTGGGACGGGGGGTTTGCGGCGCTCCTGTATCCACGCCCGTCAGGAGGAACCCCCCTCAATCCCCCCCTTGGCAAGGGGGGGAGGAAGAAGCTCCGCCCGGTCCCGGCCTCATGGAAGCAAGGGAGGACGAGCCCCCCGCTGGATCCCCCCATCGGTAAGGGGGGAGGAAAACACCCTACGCCACCCTTATGAAGGGGGGAGGTCAGGCGATGCCTTGTTGGAAGGCGTCCCAGGCTTCGGCGTCGGTTTTGCGGTCGTGGACGATGGAGCGGACGGCGCGGATCATCTGGACGGGCCACTTGGATTGGAAGATGTTGCGGCCCATGTCCACGCCGACGGCACCGGCGGAAACGGCGTTGTAGGCGAGGGTGAGGGCGTCGCGCTCCTCGATCTTTTTTCCGCCCGCGATGACGACGGGCACGGGGCAGCCGGTTACCACCTTCTCGAAGCCCTCGCAATAATAGGTCTTTACGATCTGGGCGCCCAGCTCGGCGGCGATGCGCGTGGCCAAGCCCAGATAGCGCGCGTCGCGGGTCATCTCCTTGCCGACGGCGGTCACGGCCAGGACCGGAATGCCATACTTTTGGCTCTCATCGCAGAGCCTGGAGAGGTTGGTCAGGGTTTCCTTCTCGTGCGGGGCGCCTACGAAGATGGAAAGTGCCATGGCGGAGGCATTGAGGCGGATGGCGTCCTCGATCGAGACGGTGATGTCCTCGGCGGAGAGGTCGTCCCGGAGGATGCTCGTTCCGCCGGAGACGCGAAGGACGATGGGGATGCGGCGGTTGGGATCGAGCACGTTGCGGAGCACGCCGCGGGTGAGCATGAGCGAATCGGCGTGACCGAGGAGCGGGGCGACGGTGTCACCCGGTTTTTCGAGACCGCTGGTGGGGCCCTGGAAGTATCCGTGGTCGATGGCGAGCATCACACAGCGATTGGTCTCGGGCCGGATGATCCCCGCCAGGCGATTCTGCATTCCGAAATCCATAGGCTGCTTAACCTCCGCGCAAACCGGGTGGACCGGCGACGTCGGTCGGTCGAAAACCGGCGCAACCACCCGTCGATAAGCGGCGTCCACGCACCCGCACAAGCGGCGCGGACAGTGTACACGCCGCCCGCGAGCGAGCCAATGGTCGCAAGGGCGGTGCGTGGTGGACGAGGTCGCCGGGATTTCGGGACGTGCGGCGGGTGTCGGTGGCTGAGCATGGCGCTGCTGGCTGCATCCGGGCCGTTTGTGGTACACTGATCCGCCGAACCCGTGCCGCGCGGGCGGTGACTTGACGGTCAGGCACCACGGTGGAGATCACGGACGGTCTGCTCGGATTCGGTTGCCGGTGGAAGCGGCGGGACGGGTGGCCGACCCCTCTGTGGGTCGTTTGTCAACCATGAAGGATTGGTTTTGGCGTTCGTTCTTCCATTCGAGCATGAGATCGTGGCGTTGGACGCCCAGCTTTCGGACATGTCCGACCACGATCCCGACTACGCGGCGACGGTTACGCGGCTGGAAGCGCTCGAGCGCGAGGTTTATCCGAACCTGGGGGCGCATGACCTGTTTCTGCTCTCGGGGAGCCCGCTGCGTCCGAAGACGCTCGACTACGTGGGGCACATCTTTCACGACGTGACTTTGTCGTACGATCCGGACGTCAAAGGCGACTACCTGGTGATCGGCGGTGAGGGGAAGATCGAGATCGAGGGGAAGGACGTCGACGTGATCATTGTCGGTCAGCAGACGGGGCCTTCGTCGCAGCTCGAAGTTCTCCGGAAGCAGCCTGTTACGGAATACCGGCGGTGGAATCAGGGGATGGGGTATCCGGACGGGTATCGCAAAGCCGTCTACTTCATGAATCTGGCTGAGAAGCGCGGTTGGCCCGTCGTGGTGTTCGTCGATACGCCGGGGGCTGATCCGTCCGAGTTTGCGGAGGAGGAGGGCCAGGCGTTCGCCATCAACGACGTGATCCACAGGACGACGTCGCTACGCACGCCGAGCCTCGCGTATATCATCAGCCAGGGGGCGAGCGGCGGTGCCATCGCCATCACCGCGACGAACCGCACGATCATCAACCAGTATGCCACACACATGGTGATCAGTCCGGGCGGGTGCGCGTCGATTCTGTTTCGCAACCGGAGCCCCGAGTCGATTCGCCGAGCGGCTGAGGGGCTGTGTCTGACGTCGGCTGACGCAATCCAGCAGGGAACGTCGGACGAGATCGTGGAGGAAGGGACGCATCCCGGACACCGTTATCCACACGAGCTTCTGGCGGCCGGGAAGGAGGCGGTCAAACGGAACCTGGGCATGCTCCTGAGCCTGCGGGGTGAAGAGGCGGAGCGGGTGCGGCGTGAGAAATTCTTCGCGATGGGTCGTTGGGGGAGTTCGGAAAGTACGCGCGCGGCGGACGCACTCGCGAAACAGGCGATCGAGCAGTCGCGGGCGTTCGAGAAGGTGCAGAAGCGCGTGGCGGGGTTCATCGCGGAGGCGAACAGCAAGAGCCACTCGATCGGAGACGCGCCGCCCGATGAAGCGGCTCTGTTGATCGGGCGGGAGGCGCGGTGGGAGATCGGACGTGTCATTTACGCGTTGGAGCACGTCGACCAGGAGTACCTCAGCAAGGTGTTCGGGCATGATGCTCGGGCGTTGACGGACGCCCAGTGGGCTCAGGTTCACGAATTTGCGCTCGAGCGGCGGTATGATCACGAGAACGGGGACACGTCGCTGCATCCGAACGACGGAGAGACGCCCTATCGGCGACTTCACCCGGCGGATTGGATACGGCTGATCACGGATGAGGACACGTTCCGCGAGTTTGAAGAGACGATGCACTACTGCTCGGTCGATCAGCTCGGGTTTCCCGACTATGAAGAGGCGCTTGCGCGGGGGATCGAGGCGACCGGTCTCGAGTCCGGGTTGGTTACGGGGACGGCGAAAATCGGTGAGCACGACGCGGTGGTCGCGATCAACAACTTCGGTCTGGTGGGGAGCAGTTTGTGCGACGAGATCGGTGAGAAGTTCGTTTATGCCGCTCATCATGCGCTGAAGGCGAAGGTACCGCTGATCTCGGTGTCGAAGGGCGGCGGGGCCAGGATGCAGGAGGGGACTCCGTCGATGCACCGGAACATTCCGAAAGCGCAGCACGCGCTGAACGAACTGGAGGAGGCGGGCGTTCCGCACATCTCGGTGATTTGTGATCCGACGCTGGGGGGGACGGCGATCAGTTACGGTCTGCGGGGGGACCTCATGATCGTGGTGAAAGGGTCGGCCAACATCGGATTCTCGGGGAAGCGGGTGGTCGAGCAGTTTCAACAGCGGAAGGTTGCGGCGGGCTTTCAAAGTGGTGCGTGGTTGCTGCACCGCGGGTTCGTCGACGGATGCGTGGACACCTACGACATGCGCGACCGGTTGATCGAGTTGCTGAAGCACGTGGCTGACGGAAAGAACCTGCGCGACCTGAGGGCCCGCCGCGAACGCAAGTGGAAACCGGCGAAGCAAGTGAAGCTTGGACCGTCACCCATCGAGAGCGCTCCGTCCGACCGCACATCACAGACCGAACCCGAAGAGGTTTTGAGTGCGTGAAGTTCATCTTGACGGGCGGGCGGTGTGAGTTGTGCCCTACCCGCCGAGCGGATCCGGATCGCAGGCGCCGCCTTTGCCGTCGCGGTCGTAGTCGGACTGGATGCAGGCGTAGCGCTCGGATCGGGAGCTATCCGACGGATGAACGGGAGGCGGGTCATAGAAGTTGGTTTTGTCAACAGGGCCGGGATACTACCTGCCGAGATCGGCCGACACGTCGAGGAGCTCTCGACCAATGGGCGCCGGTTGCGAGGATGACGTCATGCTCGACATTCGACCCTACGTAAAGACGGATGAAGCTGATGTGGCCGCGCTCTGGCGTGAGGTATTTCCCAACGCCCCGGCGTGGAATCATCCGGAGACGAACATCCGATACAAACTGGCGGTTCAGCGTGAGCTGTTTCTGGTGGCGGTGCTCGATGGTCGGGTCGTGGGGACGGCGATGGGCGGGTATGACGGTCATCGCGGGTGGGTGTATTACGTAGCGGTGCGCCCGGAGCAACAACGACACGGTATTGGCACTGCGCTGATGCACGCCGTTGAGGTTAGACTCACCCGGATCGGATGTCCGAAGCTGAATCTCCAGGTCCGAGCGGAGGACCGAGATGTGGTCGCGTTCTATGAGTCGCTCGGGTACCACGTCGAAGAGCGCGTGAGTATGGGGAAACTGCTGACGAAGGACGAGTGACACTGCTCCTGTGAGTGCCACTGCTCCTGAGCAGTGCCTCTGTTTTGACATCAGAGACGCACCGACATGGATCCGAGCCCGGATGTAACGCTGGCTGTTCTTTCGGACATTCACGGGAACCGCTGGGCGCTGGAAGCCGTCCTGGCGGATATCAGCGGGCGAGGCCTTCGCGAAATCGTCAACCTGGGGGACAGCTTGTACGGCCCGCTCGACCCTGCGGGGACGGCGGAGCTGCTCGTTTCGCTCGATGTGCCAACGGTTCGCGGGAACGAAGATCGGATCATCGTGGAGCCGGATGCGAACCGCACAGAGTCCGCGACGCTTCGTTACGTGACGGGGGTGCTCTCGCCCGATCATCTCGATTGGCTTGGCGCGTTGGAGATGACGGTCGTGGTGCAGCACGCGGTCCGCATGTTCCACGGCACATCGGAGCGGGATGACGAGTATCTGGTTGAAGCGGTAAACGAAGAGAAGGTGCGCTCGCGTGATGGCCACGAGTTGGTGTCTAAGCTCGCGTCGATTCGGGAGCCCGCTATCCTCTGTGGGCACAGTCACGTGCCGCGGAGCGTTCGCCTTCCGGACGGGAAGCTCGTGGTCAACCCGGGTAGTGTCGGATTGCAGGCATTCACGGACGACGTCCCACACGTGCACATCATGCAGACAGGTACCCCGCACGCGCGGTACGCGGTTCTGACGCGAAGCGGCGGCGCGTGGGAGGCTCGGCAGGTTCTCGTGGAGTATGACTGGGATGCTGCCGCCGTGATGGCACAGACAAACGGTCGAACCGATTGGGCGGGGTGGCTGCGGACGGGACGTGCGGAGTGACAAATGCCCGTGGCGTAGCGTTCCGAGATCGACATCCTTCGCCGCCGCTACAGGGCGAGTGATCGGTCGGTAACGCCATTTCATACGGGTTTTCGGGACACGGCGAGCTTGCGGCTGCGGCGCTGCTACAAATGAGGCGGCAGGGCGAGTAAACTGGTAGGGACGAGATGCGGACGCGAGACTTCGCTTTCATGTCGGCGGTTCTGCATCCGGCGCGATCTGCGGAACGTACTGATTGGTGGAGTCGTCGAGAATCGCGGGCGCGGTGTCCGGCGCCGGTTTGGAGATGTGTTGATGCGTATTGAGAACCCCCTGACGGTTCGGTCGCAGCCGAGGTTTCGGGACGGGAAGATGATCCTCGCGTTCTCCGGTTGGATGGACGGGGGTGATGTGTCTACCGGGACGGTCAAGTGGCTGGTGAACGCCATGAACACCGAGGAGGCTGCGGAGCTCGACCCGGAGGGTTTTTATATCTACAACTTCCCCGGTCCGATGGAGACATCGGCGCTGTTCCGCCCGCATACCCGGATCGACGACGGGGTGATCCGGGCCTATCAGCCTCCGAAGAACACCTTCTACGCCGAGAACGATCGGGAGCTTCTGCTCTTTAGCGGGAAGGAGCCGCACCTGAACTGGGAGGTGTTCGCGAACTCGCTCTTTTCGTTTGCGGCGGACGTGGGTGTGTCTTCGGTGTTCTTCATCGGCAGCTTCGGGGGGGCTGTCCCGCACACGCGCGAGCCGCGGGTGATGAGCACCGTCTCGCACGAGAGCATGAAGCCGACGTTGGAGCCGTACATCTCGAAGTTCACCGAGTATCAGGGGCCGGCCAGCTTCTCGACGCACCTGATGGCCCACGCGGACGACTTCAAACTTCAAATGGCCAGCCTGGTCACGGAGATTCCCGCGTACATTCAAGGCACGAACCCGAAGTGCATCCAGGCCATTGCCAAAAAGCTGGCAGCGGTGCTCGATTTGCAGGTGGACCTCGAGCCGCTTCGGCCGGTGACGGCGGCGTGGGAGCGGCGATTGAACAAGGTCCTCGAGGAAGAGGAGGAGCTGGCTGAGCACATCTCGAAGCTCGAACAAATCTACGACGACGAGGTCTTCGATACGCAAATGGAGGATCTGAAGGAATGGCTCGAACAACGCGGGGTTCGACTGGATTAGTTACGTCCGCTGCGCGATGAGCGCTTCTTTCCGATCCGCGATCCCGGTGTGGCGGGAGAGCGGGGAATTGGCGATTGCGGATTGTGGATTGGAGATTGAGCGGAATCACCCGAGTCATCGAGACCGGACAACTGACTGTATGGGCCGCCGTGCGGACCGATCTTATGGTCCGCTGAGCAGAGGGATAACTTCCTTGAAATCACCCAAGTTGATCGTCTGGTCCGAAACGATGTCGATCGCGAGGCACGCCCCAGTGAGATCGGTCTGGCCGAAGCAGCACTGGAAGGCGGCGACGTCAGCCAGGTTGACCGAACCGTCACCGTTCGTGTCGCCGGGGACGAAGGTGTAATTCACCACGTTCACGGCCACGCCGTCGTCGAAGGTGAACGTGGTGGTTTCGCCCATCGGAATCGGACGGTCGAGGACGATTTCCACGGTGTCCGGGGGGCCGTTGTCCTGCCGGCGGGTCTGGATGACCGCGGGAGCGGCTCCACCGGTCACTTCGACGCTGATCTCGTCGACGTAGACGTAATTGGGCTTGTCGAAGGTCACCGTGAAACGGTCCAGATCGGCGTGAACTCGGGCATCCACGAAGCCGACTGGCGGATCGGAGGCGACCATCTGCTCACCGTACAAAATCGTGCCGTAGCGAATGTAATCCCATTCGTTGACCCGAGGCATAATGTCGAGCGTGCAACCGCCTTCGCCTCCAAACTGAAGGTAATGCGCGGAGTTACCTTCGTCGTCGATTCCGGCTGTGAAGACCACGCCATCCGCGGAGAAGTTGTAGCTCCGTCCGTCCATGCTCTCGTAGCGATAGGTGTGGAAGTCATTAGGATCAAGCCCACCGACCCAGTCATCTCCACTAAACGATACTGCGGCGTCGCTAAACAGAAATGTAAGCTCATGAACATCGAGAATATCAGTTGTCAACCTTGCATCGCAACTATAGGACGTGTTGGGAATCGGGTTGTTAGAGCGGAAGCGCCACTCCACCCAGTTTGGCGCCCGCGGCGGTGGGTCGTCCGAGTGGGCGATCCAAAGATGGTAATTGACCAGATTCGAACTTTCCCACCATCGGAGCACAAAATGGGCGTCTTCAAGCGATTCGATACAAGGTCCGTCGCAAGGGTCGAAGATCAGCCAACCTGCCGACGCATCGTACGGTGGAACATCGCCCTCGTACCGATAAAGAACGTCATCGGCCCAGCAGAATCCATACGCCCCGACCAGCATCACCGAAAGACAAATGAGCGACACACGGCACATCGAAGCAAGCTCCGAAGCTCTGACTGCTTCCTATTCTACACGCTTTCTT
>JASFUW010000098.1:0-13400 GCA_050050135.1 Phycisphaerae bacterium | reverse complement strand
TCTGTGTGAACGTGGCCACGAAAGTCCGTGCCCTGTCCGACCCGGGTTTCATCAAGCGTTTCGACTACCAACCCTACTTCGACGAGTTGCTGACGGCGCTGCCGTTGGTGGGCGAAGCGTTCCGCGACGTGGATACGGGCTCGGCATTGCGTATCTGTCAGATGGAAGACGTTCTGGACGGCTTGTACCAGGCGGACTACGAGCGGATCAGTGAGGCGCTCAAGTCGGGCCGCGACGTGAACGACCTGCTCGCCTGCCTGTACATCAGCCACTACCTGGAGCGTATGGGTGATGCGCTGCTGAACGTCGGGGAGGCGCTTTTGTTCGCCGCCACGGGCGAGAAGCTCAAGTTACACGACTACATGCGCCTCCGGGATACGGTCAAGACGCAAGGCGCGGGCGTGTCGGTCAGCGAGTGCGCGCTCGATTTTGCCTGGGAGACGCGTTCGGGGTGTCGCATCGCGAAGGTCGAGGACAAGTCCGCGGCGGGCCAAGAGCTGGAGGCCATCTTCAAGAAGGGGCATCTGAGCAAACTGCGCAGGGAGCGGGAGAACATCGCCAAGTGGGATGAGATCATGCCCGGTTTGCCGCCCAAGGTGCTCGAGTTCCGCGAGGGCGAGAAAGATGCGGCGTTGCTGCTGGAGTTTCTGGACGGGTTCACGCTGCGCGATCTGATTTTCGACGGGCAGGAGGAACGCCTCGACGATGCGATGGCGTGTCTGGAACGTACGATGCGAACGGTCTGGCGAGCGACAAAGGACGACCGGCCGGTGAACGCGTCGTTCGTCGATCAGGTTACGGCGCGCATCGACGACGTACTGAGGCTCCATCCGGACTTCGCGACCGCCTGTTGCGAGGTGGGCTCGTTATCGCTCGACTCGCTCGACCAACTTCTGGAAAAAGCCGGTGAAGTGGAGCAGCACCTCGAGGCCCCGTTCACGGTGCTGGCACACGGCGACCTCAACAACGACAACATCATCTACAACCACGACAAGAACAAAATCCACCTTATTGATCTGTATCGCTCCGAAGAGACGGATTACGTTCAGGATCTGTCGGTCTTTATGGTCTCGAACTTTCGCGTGCCCGTGTTGGAGGGGCCGATTCGAGAAGTGCTGAGTCGGGTGACGCTGCGGGCGTACGAGTTCGGGTGCGCGTTTGCAGCAGAGATGAACGACGATACCTTCACCGATAGGTTGATGCTCGGGCTGGCGCGCTCGTTTATTACCTCGACGCGGTTCGAGGTCGACGGGGATTTTGCCAAGACAATGTACATGCGAGCAGTTTATCTTCTGGAAAAGATCATCGCCAAAGGCGAGGGCGATTCCGGGGAGGTCGAACTGACCACGGATGTGCTCGTTTATTAAAGAACCGGACGGAGTTTGTGCATGGGCAGGATAGGCGTCGTCGGGATCCCGAACGGCTGGTCATCTCGGAAGCTGGTGGACGCGTTTCTAAAGCGAGGGTGTGAGTGTCGCCTGATCGACATGCGTCACGTCGTGGTGGATTTCGAGAACGGACGCGTCTTGGATCGCGGCGAGGCGATGGAGACGTTCGACGCGTTGGTGCTGAAAAAGATCGGTTCGCCCTATTCGCCCCATATGCTGGATCGGTTGGAGATGTTGGCGTACGCGGCGCGGCGGGGTGTTCGGATCTTCTCGGATCCCCGCCACATCAAGCGCGTTCTCGACCGATTGAGTTGCACGGTGCGATTGTGTTCGGCGGGCGTGCCCATGCCGCCGACGGTGATCACCGAGGACACGGATGAAGCGGTCGAAGCCGTGAAACGGTTCGAGAAGGCGATACTCAAGCCGATCTACACCTCGAAGGCGCGGGGGATGGTCGTGGTCACAGCGGGGGACGACGTCGCGGGCGAGATCGAACGGTTTCGCGCCGCCGGACACCAGATGCTCTACATTCAGAAGCTTCTGTCTCTACCCGGACATGACATGGGCATCGTGTTCGTCGGGGGCAAGCTCGCGGGGACCTACGCGCGGGTCGGCGCGGGAACATCCTGGAACACCAGTACCCATTCCGGCGGGCGCTATGAGCCCTGCGAGCCCGATGCCGAGGTCCTCGAGCTGGCGAGACGCGCCCAGGAACCCTTCGAGCTGGATTTCACCTGTGTGGACGTTGCGGTGACCGAGCGGGGCCCCGTGGTGTTCGAAGTTTCCGCGTTCGGCGGGTTCCGCGGGTTGCAGGAAGGTTGCGGCGTTGATGCAGCCGGGTTGCACGCCGATCATGTCCTGCGGCGGCTGCGCGATGGCTGAACCGATCCTCAGTGTCGAATGCGCGGCTCAGGCGATCCTCGGGGCGCATCCATCCACACATGCGGTCGACCTCGAGTTCGAGGAGTGCGCGGTGCACGCGCGCTCCAACCGTCCGGATGTAATCGAGCGACTGCGCGACTACTATGATGGCTTCGTCGTTTGGACACCCGGTAGGACCGTGACCATAAGCGTCATCGAAGCGCCGCCGCCCGTTCTGGAATGCACATTCAGACCGCAACCGCCGGGACCGGGCAAGACACGGTTGAAAGAGGAGCTCTGCGATCTACGGGATGGGCGGATCGTACGAAAGGTGCGAACCGGGATGGTGTTCATCTGCGGCGGCGAGACCCATGTTGCGGTCGGTCCGTGTGCGGCGAATCTGAACCAGGTGATTAACTTCATCAACCACCACCACCTGATGTGGAGCATGGACCGGAAACGTCTGCTGCTGCACGCCGCGGGGGTGTGTGATCGGCGGGGCGGACTCGCGCTTGCGGGGCTCTCCGGAGCAGGGAAATCCACCCTGGCGCTGCACTTGGCGAGCCGCGGTCTGGATTTCGTCAGCAACGATCGATTGATGGTCGCGAGGGATGGGGTGGCGCTGAGCATGCACGGTCTGGCAAAGATGCCCCGTGTGAACCCCGGGACGATCCTCCACAATCCGAACCTTGCGAGCCTCATTCCCGAGTCGAAGCGAAACAAGCTCCGTGGGATGCCCGAGGATGAGCTCTGGAGATTGGAGGACAAGTTTGACGTTCCGATCGGACGTGTCTACGGACCGGAGCGTTTCGTGCTGCGATCCCATTTGCGCGGTATCGTTGTGCTCACGTGGAAGCGGACGGCGAGGGAGACGGTTGTGCGCCAAAGCACGTTGCAAGAACGCCTCGACCTTCTGCCGATGATCATGAAATCGCCCGGTCCGTTTTGTCCGCGTCCCGGTTCGGTGGACACCGGCGCTCACACAGCGCAGGATTACCTGGAGTTGCTTGGCGATTGCCCGGTGCTCGAGATCGCGGGCGGTGTGTCGTTTCCTGATGCGACGGACCGGTGCCAGGCGTTTCTGGAGCGTTGCGAAGGCACGGGCGGCGAGCTTTGACGCGATGACAGCGACCAACCGATCCAACGTGGGCAGGGGCAAGAACCGGATCGAAGTGTGCCTGAAGCGATCCGTTCGGATTCCAGACAAGCTGCGCCTCGCCCGCTACCGCAAGACGCCCGAGTATGGGCCGCGGGTGCTGTTCTTTAGCGGGGGCACCGCGATGAACGGCACGAGCCGCGAGCTCACCGAGTACACGCACAACTCCATCCACCTGATCACCCCCTTCGATTCGGGGGGAAGCTCCGCCAGGCTGCGCGACGCGTTCGGCGTTCTCGGCGTGGGGGACTTCCGCAGCCGCCTGTTGGCGCTTGCCGACCAGAGCGTGAAGGGGCAGGGCGAGATATTCGGACTGCTCTCCTCTCGGCTGCCGAAGGATGGCTCATCGGATCAGTTGAGGAAACAGTTGCTGGACATGGTAGACGGGGAGGACCCGCGGGTTTCCGCCATCATGGACCCGATGCGGAAGATCATCCGGAATCACTTGCGCTATTTCTACGAGGAGATGCCCGAAGACTTCGACCTTCGTGGCGCCAGCGTCGGCAACCTCGCCCTGGTCGGCGGGTACCTCAACAACGCCCGCGACATCGAACCGGCGATCTTTCTGTTATCCCAGCTTGTCGAGGTCCGAGGGGTCGTGCGCCCCATCGTGGACGATAGCCTGCACCTCACGGCCGAACTCGTGGATGGTACACGGCTCGTCGGGCAGCACCGAATGACAGGGAAGGAAGTGCCGCCCATTCAATCCCCGATTCGGCGCGTTTACCTTGTGCACAGGCTCAGTGATCCGAGACCGGCGGAGGTCTCGATCGACGAGAAGGTCCGCCGGTTGATCGCGAAAGCGGACTTGATCTGCTTTCCGATGGGTAGCTTCTTCTCGAGCATCGTTGCGAATCTCTTGCCGCGTGGCGTGGGCGATGCGGTGGGCGACAACGGCTGTCCGAAAACTTACATCTCGAATCTGGGGACCGACCCCGAGGCGTACGGGATGTCTTTGGCGGACCGCGTTGAGGTGCTCCTTAAATACCTACGGGCCGGCGCGAGCCGTGAAATGCGCACGGACGAGTTGCTGAACGTCGTTCTCATCGACAACGGTGACGGCGGCGTCAAGGTCGACGAAATCCGTGCGGTTCGCGACCTTGGCATCGACGTGGTGGATTGCCCGCTCGTGACCGAGCGAAGCGCGCCGTATATCGACCCGGCGGAACTTCTCCCCGTCCTCATGTCGCTCACCTGAGGTGGCGCGAGCCGGAACACCGTCCGAAGCCGGAGCTTTCCTCGGCTCGTCTCGATCGACATGTCTGCCAGCGTGATGACGGCTGCATTCACGCCGGTTCCGAGCTGCGGCGCAGCGTGATCCAAACGACAATGCCCGCGATTATGGCCACAAGCCCTACGCCCGGAAACACGCCCGCGATCACGCTTAGCGCGCCGAGGAGAATGAACAGGGTCGCGACGCGCACGGCCTTTCGCCGTCCCTGCGGGCCGTGGAACTCGGTCGATCGCAGAGCGACCCAGTGCGCGATGAGTCGGTGGGAACCGACGTATACCGCGAACACAAGCAGGACAATCCCCAGGCGCCACATTGCATCGATAAGCCGATTCGGGACCGCGCGGGCGGTGACGACAACGTCGCCGCGCGGCGTGGTGAACAGGTAGGCAACGCCCCGCACCGGAGACTCGACGGCCAGCCTGGTCAGGGTCGGCCGACCGGATGGGCTGAGGTACGCCGTTGCATCCGCGCCAAGGCCCCCCATGAACGGGTCCAGTTCGGACACGTCGCCTGCAAGTTGCTCATTGCCGAACTGTTGCGCTTGGTCGGCTCGGTACTGTAGCTGCTGCTGGTATCGTGCCATGGTTCCGTCATCCTTGCCTCGGCGGTTGGAACGGGCCCGCCGTTGGCGTTGGGCAACCTGGTCGAGTTCGCGCTTGATTTCCTGTTGGGCCAGCCCGGGCACCTTCGACGTCCGAGCTTTCGCGTGACGGCGCGGCTCGCGGGGTTGTGGCGGACCTTGCTCGCCCTCTTCGGTCTGCAGAGGGCCTTTTCCCGTGAACAACAGATTCCCAACGAGCCACTCGCGGTCGAAAGACTCGGAGCCGGCAACCGGCGCTTCTACTTCGCCCTCAGCGAGCTCGACGAAGTTGCCCGGTAAGCTCTGGACAAGGTTCCGCGCCCTGTTCGCGCGCTGCGTGTCGAACAGCAAGTTGAGCTTCGCACGGCTGTCTTCATCGGCGCTCGTCGGCTCAGTCGGTACGGCGGCCTGCTGGCGCTGCTGTTCAGCGCGGCGAATGATCTGTTGATTGCTGACCAGTTCTTTGTGCAGGTTGGGGCTACGACTCACGTTGCTCAGGGCGTGTTTAAACCCGTCCATCTGAGACCTCAACCGTTGGAAGCTCGTCGCAGCGCGGGCCCGGGCGAAGGGGCTTCCTCGTTCCATCGTCCCGGATAAGCGCTCTGCCAACCGGGTCCGATAGCGTACCAGCCCGGCTGCCAGGTCAGCCTCGTCGGTCACGCGACGCATCGTTCCGCCGACGTCGAACCAGTGGTAGTCATCCGGCAGGTACAGACGGGCTTGGCTTAGCTCCACCGGTATATTGACTGTACGGATGAGCGGGAAGTTCAAAGCCCTCAAACTGGCGAGGGCCGATCCGTCGGCGATGCTTCCGGCATAGTTGAGGCGCACCTCGTAGTCGAGGTCGCCGGCAGCGTTCTTGACAAGGGGGATGCGCACGTTGCGATCGGCGGCCGTGCCTGTGGCACGCGCAGGCTTGACCGGCTTGCCGGCGACGTTCGCGCTCCAAAGTTCGGCGCCTTCCGGTAGGGTTACTTCGAGGAAGGACTCGGTGGTGTTGTCGACACGGTAGGATTGCGTCGCTCGGTACGCGCCGTGCGCGTCGACGATGAGGTCTGCGCGGGCGAGGCCGATGCGGGCGCCGGCCGTTTCCACGGTCACGCGATGTCTAGTCCGGAAGATGGCGGTCGGGTTCGCGGACGTGACGACGTAGGCCTGTGTGATTCCGCCGCCCAGCAGTTCGGCAAGTCTTCGCGATTCCTTGGCATGGCGAGTCAACGGTTCGAGACCGGCGAGCTCTTCCACCACGACCTCGTCGCGTCCCGCACTCTCGATGACTACGTATTGGGCGGTGACGCGCCCGGTTTCGACGATGGGGACGGGCGCGCGGTGCTCGCCGGGGGTCAACGCCCTGTCGTCTTCCACCAACACCCTGAGCCGGCCCATGATGTCATCCTGAAGCTGGAGCTTGACACGCACGCGATCGTCGGCGTCGGGTGACTCATCGCGCATCGGCTCGACGGTCTTTTGCCTGAGCATGGGGGCGGTGATTCGGGCGTCTAGCATCCAACCGGGGAGGGTGAAGTTGATCGAGCGGATGCCGGCGTTGGTGACCTCGAAATCCAGAAGGACGGTTTCCTCGATTGTCGTTTCGGCGACGCGGACGTTCGTGATCGTCGAAGTGGCGATTCGAGGTTTGCGTCCAACGACCGCGAGCGTGCCGCCATAGGTTCCGGATGCGTGGCGCAACGCAAGGCGAGCTTGTTCGCGCTGGACGTCCGTTAGCCAATGGGTGACGCTGGACAGTGTCGCCTCGTGGCACCCTGTGAGCCCGACCGGGCGGATATCGAACGCGGGGTCGGCCTGGATGACGATGTTGCCGGTTCGAGTGGCTACGTCGAGCGCCTCGATGCTGGGCAGCGCCACCGTATCGACAACGCCTTGCGCACCCAGGACGCCGCGGAAGAGAATCGAAAATCGATCTCGTTGACCGGTCGCAAGGTAGACCGTGAGCCGTTTCCCGGAGCCCTGCGTGGTGGCTGACCACTCGAACGCACCGGGCGCGAAGACCTTTTGAACGTCGAGGTCGTCGGGAACGATGACGCTTGCCTTGTAGATCGGGCGGGGAAGCGCGTTCGTGATGTTCACCCGGCACTCGAGCGTGCGCTGCCGTTCGGCGATCCGCAGCAAGGTCTGAACGTCCGCCGTGGGCCTCACCCCGTAGAACGACTCACGCAGCGTAACGGTGAACGGTACAGCAGCGAAACGGAAGGCCTGATAGGCGTGTATGCCGAGAGGGTTCGCCCGCCCTGCACCCGCCAGCTTGGCGAGTTCTTCCGCCTCGTCGGGGATATCCGTCCGCGTCACGCCGTCCGTAACCGTCGTCCGAAGGTGAAGATTGGGGCTGCGACGCACCGTCAGCCTGCCGTTGTGCAACGCTGCCCCGGATATGTGGACGAGCGGAATCACGAGTTCGGATCGAGTGTCGACACCGACCGTGCCGCGACGATGGAGTACCAGCGTGATACGCTCGCTGCCCTTGACGGGTTGGAGGAGTGACACATCTACGGCAATGTGGCCCGGTTCGGCGGGCACGTCTCCGGGCTCGGCCCCACCGGTCGTGTTGCCGTTATCCGCCGCGTCGCGCACGGTCCAGCCGCGCACGTTTCCGCCTTCGAGCCGTTCGAGTAGGTAGTCCGCCGGGACGAGAATCGTGAACGACTGCCGCTCGGAGCGACCCAGGTCGAGGTGCAGTGCCCACACCAGGCGCAACCCGTCTTCGCGCACGTCGAAGAGGACTTCGGAGTTTGCCGTCAGGCTCAGGTCGGTGCGCCCTTCCCGAACCCGCGGTCGCCATCTCAGATCGACCGTGCCTCGAGGTCCCAAGACGGTCTCGACGGTTTCGTCATCACGGTCCGTCACATAGCTGCGCCGATCGTGGATTTTGCCGAACCGCAGTTCCGTGTTTGCATCGGTGATCTTTAGTGCCAACGATGCGGCAGGCGTGAAGGGGGGGTTTCCCACCGCCACGTGCCAGCCGCCGCTTCGAGTGATGTTCAGGCGTAGGGTCATGTCGAGACAGTGTCTCCCCTCGCCTGTGACATGGAGGAGCATCGGTGTGCTGCTCTCGTCGTTTGTGCCGGCGTGCCGAGAGGGATCAGAGGCCGACAAGCCCAGCCGCGCGGGCTTGCCGTCCAGCATGGCTCGCGCCACAACGCAGCCCGAGAGCGCGAGCGGCAAGGTGACCGGCTGTTCGGTGAAGACGTCGAACTCGAGGTGGCCGTCGACAGTGAGGTTTTGGTCCGTCGGTTCGGCCTGCAACGCCGTAGTAAACGCGGAACCGGCCCAAGCGTACTCGGCCGTCTCTTCGCCGGTCTCGAACGGCGCTTGGGGGTACGCCAGATTCCACAGGTCGACGTAGCGGTCGTACGGAATGAGAAGCTGATCGCTGTCCTCCGCGGCGGGCTTCAGGGAATCTGCAGCCGGTTGATAGGGGAAAATGACCGCGTCCTCAGGGAGTGGGAGTGGCGTGGGGTCTTCGATCAGTCGTACTTCGACCGGACCTTCGTGCTCACGGTCGATCCCCGGGGTCTCCGCGAGCACGGCGTCCGGTATGAGCAGCATGAGCAACGAGGCAGCGGTCGCTGCGGCGGGCGCCTGGATCGGCCGGCGCGGACGGCCTGCTAACCACTTGATACACCACGCCGCCAGATAGAAAGGCACGAGCAGACTCGCAACGTAAAAGCTGGGGTTGGTCAGGTACGCCAGTTCGAACCTGCCGGTCACGAGCGGTGCAAGGGTGGAAAGCAGGGCGATTGTCAGGATGTACTTCGCCTTTGTCCGTGCCGGGCGGGGCGTGAGCGCGAGTCCGATCACGCCAAGCGCCAG
Organism: Phycisphaerae bacterium; assembly: GCA_050050135.1. Classification (GTDB taxonomy): domain Bacteria; phylum Planctomycetota; class Phycisphaerae; order UBA1845; family UBA1845. The sequence goes on along the minus strand of JASFUW010000098.1, from coordinate 4,353 downwards.
TCCGATTCCCCATGACAGGGCCGTAACACGGCGAACGTGAGCGAGGGTCAAGTTCAGTCGCGGTCCCAGCCCCAGGCTCCGAAAAACGACGGTGTCGCCGGATAACGCGAGCCTGATTCGTAGGCTACGAACACCTTCCAGCGCCCAGCGGCTGGAACCCCTGGCGCCGCCGCCCACGACTTTCGCCCCGGCGTCCGATGCGTCCAACGACTGTGGGCTTTGTCCAGTGGCTGCATTGTAGGGATACTCGACCTGCGGCAGGTCGCCGTCCGTTCGCTGCACTTCCTCACCGTAACGGGGCGGCGCCGGCGCCTTCCTGCGCGTGCGGGAACGTCTTGTTGTGGGCAACCTGCTTGCGTCGTCTGCGCTTCGGGACGGGCGCCCTCCGATCTCGCTCTCGCGCAGCTGGACGTTCGGCGGGCGCGCGGCACTCCTGAGTGCCGCGGGACGCGATTGCATTCTTGCGGCGCTTAGCGTGGGAAGGACAAGGCCCACCAGCCCGTGTTCGGGGTTAACGCCTCCGGCGAGCTGGTAGAGGACTCTTGCTTCGGCCCAGGCAGCCGGGACGGGCGAGACGACGTCGTTCGTGCTGACGGTACCGTCGTGTCTTACGAGCCTGAAACCGGAAGGAAGACAGAGCGTCCAATGCAGGTCGGCGATCGGAACCGCTGTTGGCGGGGTGTTCGGGTCCGCCGTGCGCAAAAGCAGCTCGGGAGCGGGGATGTCGATGTCACCCCAGAAGGCGACAGAGCGAACGGGGGTTTCGTACACGATCTGCAGGTCGCGCAGGGTGTCAACTGCCTGCCCCTCGCTGCCGGACGCGGCGGGCAAGCTTATCAACGCACGACGTCGGTCTTGATCCTTGCGGCCGCGTTGTGCACCGGCAGGTTCTGCCGTTCTCCTTTCACTCCCCGCGTTGGCAATGGCCGGCTTGGCGGGCACGCCGTCCAGCTCGGCCGACCAGAGCGTCGAACCTTCGGGCAGCACGACTTCGAGGAACGCGGCGTTGGTCGTGAGTTGCAGGCGGGCCGCCGTCTGGCTCGTCCCGTCTGCGGATACCACGCTCATCATCTCGGCGCGTTGCACGATGGCGGGCGGCAGTGTGAATCCCGGCACCCGCGAGAGTACGACCTGGACCTCTGCGCCGTCACCGGTGTACGCGAAGACGCCGAGCCCGCCCGCCGCAGCGCCCTCTTGTCGCGTGTGTGCACCGGCGAGTTCGCCGACGTCGACATTTCGCAGCGAGGTGGTGATCTCGACGTCAAGCTCGGCGTTGCCCTCGACAGCTACAAGCCCGGCCTGATAGGCGACGCCGTCCGCGCGGACGATCGGCAGGTCCATTCGCGTTTCATCCAGAAGATCAAAGCCCTGCTCAAAGTCGACGGCGAGCCGGATGGTGTCGCGGCGACCGTCGGTCAATGTGGCCGTCCAACGGCGAGTGCCATCGATCAGCTCGCTCTCATACTCGCTTAGACCGACCGCGGTCGGTTGACCTACGTCGTCCACTAAGCGGATGGTGATGTTTTCCGGCGTGGAGTCCGGCAGCGTGAACGACAACCTCCTGGTACGTGCCTCCTCGACATGATAGGCGATCTCATAGTGTGCCGAGATCAGCTCGGGGTCAAGGCGTAAGAACGAGTAGATCCGCGCGGTCAACCGTGGGGTGACGCGCTGAACGCGGAAGGACGCGTGGTAAGGTCGAGACTCGAATCGATACGCCAATGCGGCATGCGCGGTGGACAAGCCCGCTAACCCGTAGTCGCGCTTTTCCCCCTCGTCCAACGGCGTGAGGTGCTCGATTCGGTCCGGGAGGATAAGCAGATCAGGGCCTCCCTGGAGCGAGATCGCGCCGGAGTCACGCGCGAGTGCCTGACCTTTGGCAGTCGATCGGACGGGGGCGAACGCCGGAAACTCGACGCGCGTGGTGGTCCAGTCGGAAAGCCAATCGGTCGGGGTATGCACGGCATGGAGGTAGACGGTCTCGTCGTGGCCGGGTGCGATCCCGCTCGATAGATTCACACGGATTCGTGACGCTTGATGTCCTCCGCCCGTGCCGCCCGCCGGATCGAACGCGAGTGGGTCTCCGTCGGCATCGGTAACGCTAAGTACGTGCCAACTGCGCGGCACCACAATATCCGTGTTGAAGAGTTCGTCCACTTCCGGTCTGAGGGTAAACCCGCCGCGCACTTGCAGGTCCTTTTCACCGACGATCAGTAGGAGGTTGGTCGTGGCGAGCACGCGGCCAGAGGGTTTGTTGAATCTGGCTGAAAAAGAAGGGGTCGACCGTGGTCCAAGCGGTGTCTCTTCCGCATCCCCGAGGTCGGTCGGGGCGTAGAAGGCAGCCACGGCACGAGGGCGCGACACACACCGCGCGATACCGGTCTCGGCCGCATCCTCGGGGTCGGTGTCGACTGGCAACGCGTTGCTCAGGACGCGCGTATCAATGGCGAGCAGATGCTCAGACTCGAGGGATTCGAGTTTAAGCGCGTCCGCGACAAGCAGCCCAACGATCCCGACGTGCCCCGCGACGTCCAACGGAACGAGCCGTGGCATCGTCCAAGACTCGAGACGCGCCGCGTCGACGGACGCCATCGCCGCTATCCTGAGCACAACAGTTTCTGTCGTCGGCTCATTCAGGCGGACGTGCAGCAGGCGGCGACCGTGTTCGTTTGCCACGGCCCAACTCGAGAGCAGGGCGGCACGGACGCGTGTGACCTCGAATCCGTCGGGCAGGGCGAATCGGAAACGGTCGACCGGGCGATGCAGGATCGCCATTGAGAACGTGGCGTGCAGGCGCTCGTACGATTCGGCGACTTCGTCCACGAGCACGCTTCGGGCGATCACGACGCGGCGTGTCTGAAGAAGGCGGTTGTTGAGGGTCATGACCAGCGACACGCGGCCCGGCTCACCGATGCGCTCCATCTGCGTAAGCTGGGCCGCTTCGTCGGTGACCCAAACGCTTTCCGGCGGTGTGGGGAGCAGCTCGAAGCGCGTCGCTTGAGTTTGCTCGTCAAAGACACGGCTTACGACGGCGGCCCCGCGCCGTACCTCGACATCTCCGGGCACTATGAGCCGCATGCGTGTCGCAGCCGGAGTCGGCACGCGGAACGTCATGCTCTGCAGAGCGGCGGTGGACTCCACCGGGACAACCATATCAAGTGCAAATTCGTGAAGACCTTCACCTTTCACGAAAAGTTCCAGATCGCCCTGTTCGGGTCTTCCGAGGGGGGCGGGCTGACCGTCCAGTGTGGCCATCCGAAGACCGACGTCCGACACGTCGAGGGCGACGCGGTGCAGTCCACCTTCCACGACATCGACCATAATGCGCCCGGCGATCACTGCTCGGCCGTCTGCGATCGTGATCTGATAGTCGGCCGAGCTGACGACGACCGGGCGTGGTGCGTGAGCCGCCAGTTCGGCGTGAGCGCGTTGCAGGAGCGTTTCATAGTCACCGCGCGTGAGCAAGACGTGCCTCGCTCCGCTTTCGAGAATGGCGCCAATGTCCTCGAAGGGCACGAGGAGTTCGCGTTGTATGTCCCGCGCTTCGGCGGGAGGCTGGCCGGCACATATCCGCAGACCGGGAACTGTCACGGCGACCGCGACAACGAACGGGAGTGTGGTCTTACGATTAGACATCTTCCTGCCCTCCGTCCCCCTGTGTCAGTTCTTCGGTGCCGTTGCCAGGAGCCCCACCGCGCGACTCCCGTTTGTCGGCAGGACCCGGTGGGGATTCGGATGGCGGCGGCGCGCCCTCGGCCGGGATGTTCGCCATTGACGAAGGGGCTTGGAGGCCGGAGCCCGAAAGGGCAGAAGCGGGCTGCGCCTGCGGCATACGGGATTGAATCTGTGCGAGCCGGGCGTCGTTCCGTGCTCGCCTGCGGGCTGCAACTTCCGGATCGTGCGGCCGGGTCCAACCCACGTAGTAGACGATCCACCCGATCACAACGACGATGATCGCCAGGATCAGAACGAAGTCGCAGACTTGCAGCAGGAACGTGGGGAAGAACACGCCCAAGAGAATGAGCACGGTCAGAAACGCACCCACGGCGAATGTTCGCGGTGACGATCCTGCTCGCAGCAGGAGCAACCCGCCGAAAGCGACTACAACGAAGACGATCACTCCGAGAACATCCTGGTCGATGGTCACCAGGCTCAGCGTCCCGTCGGGATGGGGAAGCGGTTGGAGCGTCGAGAAGATCAGGTGCTGCCCGTCAGTCTGAAAGGTCTCGTTCGGGTTGCCCGTTACGTTGATGCCGGCGGTCAACCACGCGATCAGGCTCGCGTCATCCCACGGCGGTCGGGATCTGAACCCGGCGAAGTCGTCAAGGTACCACGTCAATTCGTCGGTCCAGG
>JASFUW010000097.1:0-13465 GCA_050050135.1 Phycisphaerae bacterium | reverse complement strand
AGCGCCGTCACCACCATCCCGCTGAACACATAGACCCCGAAGATCGTGCTGAACCAGTGCGGCTCCAGGCTCATCAGCCAGTCGAAGCTCGCGAACGTTGCCGTGACCGCGAAAATCAACATGAACGGCGCCGACACCTTCCGCATGCGCACCGCCGACTCGACGTTGCCTCGCCCCGCATCCTGACCGAGCGAACCGCGGAGAAAGAACGCCGCGAACCCGATCCACAGCCCGAAGAAGAAGACCGCCCGGATGACAAAAAACGGCAGGTTCAAATAGGGTTGCTTGCCTTGAAGCACCGAGTCCTCCGCCACGTGCTTGGCGTCAAGCCACGGATACAACGCATGCCCCTCATGAGTCACGCAGTACACCAAGATCGGCACGAACAACACGGCGACAAGCCAGATCGACGAGGCCAGCATCTCCGCCACGCGGCGAACGACCACCGACCACACCGCCCGAACCAGGTGCTGGAGTCCGACGAAAAAGAGCGCCCCCAGCGCCACGACCCACACAAACGAGAACGCCCACAGATACCCGAACCCGAGGCGCACCCTGTGCCTCTCGCCAAAGAGCGCAGCCGCACTCAGCACCGCTCCGACCACCAGCAGCACGACCGCACCGTTCCGCACCCCGTCGCACGCCTTCGGCGCAGGAACCAGATCGGTCAGCGGCTGTCGCGCTTCTCCGCTCACGACGTCAGGTCCTCCGGCCTGGGGTCCATCGAGCGTTGAAGCGCCCGGATGTAATGTACGACCATCCACCTTTCCTCAGGCTCCAGCTTGACCGCATAGGACGGCATCTTCCCGATCCCTTTGGTGATCACGTGGAACAGCGTTCCGTCCGCATACCCCTGGGCATCCTTCGTGTGCAACGACGGTGGCGCGGGGAACCGTTCCGGACCGATCACCGGACCGTTCCCTTCACCACGTGGGCCGTGACACACCAGGCAGTATACGTCAAACAGCGCCCGGCCCCGCTGTAGGCTCGCCATCGTCACGGGAACCGGATTCTCGAGTTCTTCTCCGACTTCCTTCGCCGCCTCGATCGTGTTTTCCATATGATCGAACGCATACGGGTAGTATCCACGCGGAATCGTTCCTTCGACCGGAAGTCGCTCGACGAGCAATGAGGCATCGTACGTGCGCCCGTACGTCATCTGCGACTTGGCCTTCGGCTGAGCTGCCATCCCGTTGAAAAACTCGATGAACGGCAGCGCCACCATCGCGAGTGGTATGACAAACGCCAGAACCAGCGCGCCCCCAAGGGTCAGCCTGTACATCGTAGGCGACCATCTCGGGTAGAAGTCAACCAGCTTGTCGATCAGCGCCGGTCCGCTCATATCAGCGCATCGTCCTCCTCGTCGAGCTCCACAAGCGATCGGAGATCCGCACAACCCGTCGCCTCGAGCAATGCCCGCGGATCCGATCGGGAATATGCGGCGTCAGCGGCTTCCAGAACGATCGCAAATCGGTCGCCGGTCACCTCCTTCATGACCCCCGTATCGTGAAGCGGAGAGTGCCACCGACCCAGTCCGCACAGCAGGAAGATCGAACCCATGATCGCCAGCGCCGCAAACAGAACGAACAGCTCGAAGTAGATCGGTACGAACGCCTGCCAGCTCATCATCGGCTTGCCCGCGATGCGGATCGGATAGTGCACGGCGCTCAGTCCGCCTGTCAACGCGACCGCCACGAGCAGCCCGACGAATCCCGACGCGATCGCAATCGAGGGCACCGACGACGCCTTCAGCCCCATCGCCCGGTCTAGCCCGTGCACCGGAAACGGTGTGTGGCAGTCCCACCGCGTAAAGCCCGCGTCCCGAACCCGTTCCGCAGCCCTGATCAGTGCATTCGGGTCGTCGTAGAGCCCGACCAGCCCGACGACCTTCTCGTTGGGATTACTCATGGCCGCCTCCATGGCTCTGCGATTCCGACAGGACAACCTTCAATTCCGTGGCCGCGATTGTCGGCAGAAACCGGCAAAACAGCAGCATGAGTGTCAGGAATATGCCAAAGCTCCCCGCCAAAAGCCCCACGTCGATCAACGTCGGCTTGTAGTAATCCCAGCTCGACGGCAGAAAATCCCGATGCAGACTGGTCACCACGATCACGAACCGCTCGAACCACATCCCCACGTTGACCAGGAGCACGACCGGGTACATCAACAGCGCGGTGCGACGGATCTTTTTGAACCACAAAAGCTGCGGTACGAGGACGTTGCAGCTTACCATCGTCCAATACGCCCACGCGTAAGGCCCCAAGGCGCGGTTCATAAACGCGTATTGCTCGAACGCCGCTCCGCTGTACCAGGCGATGAACAGCTCGATGGCGTACGCATATCCCACCATCAGCGACGTCGCGATGATGATCTTGTTCATCAGCTCCAGGTGGTTGTCCGTGATCAGGTGCTGGAGGCGGAACATCTTCCGCATGATGATGATCAGCGTCGCCACCATCGCGAAACCGCTGAAAATCGCACCCGCCACGAAATACGGCGGAAAGATCGTCGTGTGCCAACCCGGCAGTACCGACACGGCGAAGTCGAACGAGACGATGCTGTGCACCGACAGCACCAGCGGCGTCGAAAGACCCGCAAACAGCAGATAGGCTTTCTCGTAGTGGCTCCACGCCCGGTTGCTCCCCTTCCAGCCCAGGCTCAACACCCCGTACACGAACTTCCTGAATGGGTGCACCGCCCGGTCCCGAGCGGTCGCCAGGTCCGGGATCAGCCCCGTGAACCAGAACATCACCGAGACCAGCCCGTACGTCGAAACCGCGAAGATGTCCCATTCCAGCGGCGACCGGAAATTCTGGTAGATGCCCTGGTTGTTCGGATAAGGGATCAACCAGAACATCGCCAGCCAAGGCCGGCCCGTATGAATCAAAGGGAACTGCATAGCGCAGATCACCGCGAATACCGTCATCGCTTCCGCGAACCGCGCGATCCCCGTCCGCCAGCGCTGCCTGAACAGAAACAGGATCGCCGAGATCAGCGTCCCCGCGTGCCCGATCCCGATCCAGAACACGAAGTTGACGATCGCGAACCCCCACCCCACAGGGATGTTGTTCCCCCACGTCCCGATCCCCTTATACACCGTGACTGCCATGCAAAGCACGAAGACGCCGGCCAGTGTGCTCGTGCAGGCGATCGCCAGCCACCACCGCATCGTCGGGAACGACTCCAGCGGCCGGTAGATGTCGTCATCCAGCCGCCGAAGGGTCATGTCTCCGACGAACAGTTTCGGGGCAGCCAAGGATGGAACGTCGGCGCTCATCCGTGGTGACTCTCCGCGGAAGACTTCGACGACGACGGGTGCGGGTTCCGCACCCGAGCCAGATAAGCCACGTTCGGTTTCACGTTGTATTCCTCGAGCACGAAAAACGCCCGCTGCTGATCATGCATCCTCGCGACCCGGCTCGCGGGGTCGTTCAGATCACCGAACGTGATCGCTCCCGCCGGACACGCCTGCTGACACGCAGTCTTGATCGCACCGTCCGCAAGCGCTTCCCCTTTGTTCTGCGCCCGATACTTGCCCTCGTTGATCCGCTGTACACAGAACGTGCACTTCTCCATCACCCCCACCCCGCGGACCGTCACCTGCGGGTTGAACGCCAGTTCCTGAACCGGGTCGTGTAACTGCGCCTCCTGGTACCGCAGATAGTTGAACCGCCGCACCTTGTAGGGGCAGTTGTTCGAGCAATACCGCGTCCCGACGCACCGGTTGTACACCATCTCGTTGAGCCCCTCCGGGCTGTGCGCCGTCGCGTTCACCGGGCAGACACTCTCGCAGGGTGCGTTGTCACAGTGTTGGCACAGCATCGGCTGCTGGTGAACCACCGGATCGTCCGCCTCGCCGTCCAGATAACGATCGATGCGAAGCCAGTGCATCTCGCGGCCCGCAGCCACCTGATCCCGCCCTACGATGGGAATGTTGTTCTCTGCCTGACACGCAGTGACACATGCGTTGCACCCCACGCACGAGCTGAGGTCGATCGCCATGCCCCACTTGTGCCCCTTCGAATAGTCATATTCCGGGTACATGGTCACCAGTTCGGGAACGTGCCGCTTGTGTTGGACGAATCCGGCGTCCTTGCGGTACTCCGACAACGTGCCGTCCAGCACGATCGGACGACCGTGCCGCGAGAACTGCTTCTGCGTGCGGACCATCGGCGTCGAGCCGGCCGTGTTCGCGACCTGCGCGTCAAGCGCCAGATACGGCGTCAACCCGCCGCCAGGTCCGAGCAGCCCGGCGACGTTCGCGCCCGCCGCCTCACCCAGAATCCGCCCCCCCGCTGTCCGCCCATGACCCAGCGTCAGCACAACGACTCCGTCAGCCGCACTCGCATCGATCAACGCCGCAACCTCGACCGACCGATCGCCGACCCGCACCGAGACCCGGTCGCCCTCAGCCACATCGAGCTGCCGCGCCGTTCCTGCGCTCATGCACCCCGGATTGTCCCACACGATCTTGCTGACAGGGTCGGGCAACTCTTGCAGCCACCCGTTGTTGGCGAACCGACCGTCGTACACGGCATGGTGCGGTCGGATGACAACCTCGAGCCCGTCCGTCTTTCCCGCGCTCTCGACCAGCGCCCCGACCGCCGCCCGGTTCGGTGCAGGAACCGGTGCGGCATCGCCCGGCTCGAACGATCCCCCCGCTCGCAGCGCGTTCTCCCAACGCTGCTTCAGACTCGTTTCGCTCCCCGCACCGCCTGTATGGGCGCGACCGTCCCAGTGGTCACGAACATAGTCGTGAAAATCTACGTACCCGCGGATCGGGCTCCCCTCTTCGGCCAACGCCATCGTCCACACAAGCAGAGACTCAGCCGCTTGACGCGTGTCGAAAAGCGGAGCGATCACCGGCTGACAAAGCGTCACCACGCCAGGTCGCGGTTGGGCGTCGTTCCATGACTCCAGATAATGACTGCTCGGAAGTGCCATCGAACAGGCAGTGAGCGTCTCATGATGATGCAGCCCGTGACCCACGGACAGCCCGCATTTCGCGATCAGCGAGCCGAAATCCGCACCCGGCCAGTCATACACCGGATTGGTATCGAGTAGAATCGCAACGTCGGTCCCTCCCGCGAACGCAGCTTCCACCTCGGCGGGATCGCTGACCGGCTGGTTCGGCGGCAATGAGTTCCACTCGAGCGTACGACCCGGCGCCTCCAGGACATCATTCAGCAACGCGACCGTCGCATGAACGTCCTCCGGCAGATGCGGACCGGCCACGACCAACGCCTCACCGCGATGACTCCGCAGATCATCAACCAGCGCACCCAGGCGCGCTTCATCACAGGAAAAACGGCTGGCCACGGCGGCAAGTTCGTCCGCGTTCCCGCTTAACGCACGGAACAGGGCACGCGACAGCATCCCCATGCCCGACGGACGGACTCGCACGCGCTGATCCGCATTGGACCCCGTCACCGTCATGGCACCTTCCGCTACGTAAAGTCGACTCATCTGCGCATTTCGATGCTCGCTGTCACGAAGCTTGCGACCCTCGGCGAAGAGACGGATGTTTTCCAGGACCACTCCGTCCGTACCCAGAAAATCCGACTCCAGGCTCACGATCACCTTGGCCCGGTCGAATCGCGGCAGCACTTCACCGTCGGCGCCGTAGACCTTCGTCCATGCCGACCGGCGCGGACCATCGTGGACCGTTTCGTGAACGAAATGCTTCGCCCCGGGTACGACGGAGAGGAACGCCTCGACGATCTCGCGTTCGCTCGGCCCGAGATTGGCCCCCGTCATCAGCACCACGCTTGACGCGTTGCGTACCGCCTCGACCACGCGCCGGTCCACCTCGTCCCAACTCGCCGGACCGCCGACGTTGTACGGCCCCCTGAGCCGATCCGGATCGTACAGCGACAGCACGCTCGCCTGCATCGCCGCCGACGTCGCCCCGCGGTTGATCGGATGATCGGGGTTGCCCTCGACCTTGATTGGTCGACCGTCGACCGTCTTGATCATCAGACCGTAGGGGAACGGCCCCTCGGTCCATGTCGACGAGTAGTAGACCGCCTCTCCCGGCGTTTGATACTCCGGTCCGGATGCCCGCGATACGATCTGCCGCCTTGGTTTTCGCTCACACCCGCCGAGCCCCAGCGCCAGCGCCGACGACGCACCCATCAGCACACGCATCGCATCCCGTCGGCTCATTTCGTCCGGCGGGGTCAGGTTCTCGTCGTGCGACGACAGTGCGGCGAGTTTCAGCCGCCGCATCGTCTCATGGTTATGGGTGTTGGCAGCGTTTGGCTGGCTCATGTTCTTCCGTGCATTCTGGCGCGCCGGGATTAACGATGGCAAACCGTGCAGTTAATCGGCGCCCGTGTTGTGCGATCCGGGGCGTACGGCGGTGGCGGTTCCGTCGGGTCCTGTTTGTGACAATCCAGACACCAACTCATCTTCATCCCGTGATGACGGCGCATGTAATCCATCGCCTCGACCGGACCGTGGCATTCCTGGCACGCCAGCCCTGAAGCGATATGCCGACTATGATCAAAGTACACGAAGTCCGCGAGATCGGTCACCTTGTTCCAACGGATCGGCTCCGAATTTTCCCAGTACTCCAGCAGCTTCGCGATCTCCTCCTTGACGTTTCCCTCCTGGTCCTTGGGCTGGACCTCCGTATGGCAGTTCATGCACGTCGACACCTCCGGTACCGTAGCGTGCGCACCCTTTTCAGCCCCCGAGTGGCAATACTGACAGTGGATTTGCAGCGTACCGGCATGGAGCTTGTGGCTGAAATGGATCGGCTGCTCCGGCTCGTACCCCGTCTCCCGCCGCTCAGGCCACAGGATGTATGCCCCGAACGATACGCCCAGCGCAGCAGAAAAGGCGAGAACACCCACTGCGATATAGATTCGTCGCTCGAATTTCTTGGTGAACATCAGCAAACCGTCAGCCGCAAACCCGTTGCCACGGGAAAACGGCGAACGCCGAGTTTCAGCCCCGAAAACGACGCCTGAGGTCGGACGGTTGTCCGTGCCGAGTGGACAAGTGCCACGCCTTACGGACGACGGTCGTGACGCCCGCATGCGCGGCCCGCCAATCTCAGTGAAAGCTGGTACTCGGCCCTCACCCGCCCGGTCTTGGTCTAGTCGCCAGCTTCGAGTCGCTGATCTCTAGACCCCACGCCGTGCGTCATGGTAGCGACAATCGTCCGCGCAGTCTACCGCTCCCATGCGGCTCGAGGGTTCAGGCATCGGTGCCAGGCTTCCAGACGCCTACCGCGTAGCGGTGGCGAACCGTTGCATGGTCCACGAGACATGACGGTCTATAGGCTTGGCGCCATTGTGAATCGGCCGGCAACCCGTGAGGTCCCTGGCGTGGCATACCGCCAGGATGCGTCGGAATGCAGGCCGATCCCAATGCACGCAATCTCCCCTTCGCGGTCGTGCCCCGGAAAGGGGTCACCCCGCGGCAGGTCGCCCTGCCGGCGCACCCGCCGACATGACCGCGGGACGAAGCTGCGCCCCGACCACCGTCAACGGCAAAAGCAACACCAGGAACAACAGGTGGTACCAGACCGGCATCGCGTCCCAGGACTGTGCCTGGACCGCCACCCCCACCGCCAGCAGCACCACCCCGAGCACGACGGCATGCCCTGTCACGCTACGGCGAACGATCAGCGCAACGGTAAGCCCCCCGATCAACGAGCAGATCACGCTCGCCACCAGCAGACCACCGAGCACCCCGCCGTGGCTTGTCGCTCCGTTTTCGCCGAACGCGGCCGGCGCGACCCCTAGCGCGACCTGTCCCGCGACCAGCCAGAGCACACTCCACACCACGAATCCCGCTACAATCGATACAATGCTCCGAAGCATTCTCTTTCCTTTCAGCTCGAGTCCTCCTTGCCGTCCCGACGACCTGTGCGCGCTCAGGCAAACGCGGACTTGGACGCCTCGGCCATCTCCTCCGGAGTGAGGTCCTTGATGTGCGTCGCAAACCCCCACTCGTGCCCGTACGGATCGGTCACCTTCCCATAGCGGTCGCCCCAAAACATGTCCGTCGCGGGGCACGAGACCGTCGCACCCGCCGCCTCCGCCTTCTTGATCGCCGCGTCACAGTCCTTCACGTACTGGTGCAGCGTGAACGTGGACGCCCCCAGCGATTCCGGCGTACGTGACTTGCCGCCGCAAAACTCCGGGAAATCGTCGCACAGATAGATCGGCCGGCCACCGATCATCATCTCAGCGTGCATCAGCTTCGATCCGTCCGGCGTCGGACAACGCATGATCTCCTCCGCGCCAAACGCTTTCTTGTAGAACTCCATCGCCTCACCGGCTTTGTCCACCACCAGATGCGGCACCAGGCCCTCGTGTCCCTCTGGAATCGGTTGCGTCATTTCTGCTCCTCCTTTTGAGTTAAAGTTAACTACTGCTTAATCATCTTCGCGCACCGCCACCGCGACGGATCGAGCCCGCGTAATCTCGACTCTGAGATGTCCGAACCGGAAGCGGCCCTGGTTGCCCGGTGCTATACCGTCGCCGGGCTCCTTTTATACAGAGGCTGATAGAGCTGCACCTCGACGCCGCCGGGCATCGAAAAGTGAGTCACCAGCCCGTATCCCTGATCGGCAACCTCGTCCGTGAACCTCACCCCGCGGCGCTTCAGCTCTTCGACCGTCTGCTTGATGTCGTCGCAGTAGAACGAGATGTTGTGGGTCCCGCTCTCCTTTCCGTCCTCCCCCATCGCGGGGTGACACCCCATGTCGGCCTCGGGAAGATCGAAGATCAGCCAACCTTCGCCGACGTCGGTGAACGAAGCGAACCCCAATTTGTCCCTAAGAAACGCTCGCAGCGCTTCAGGCTCCGACGAGTAGAACATCGTGTGAATACCACGGATCATCTGTTTCACCTCGCTCACTTAGGCTTTTTACTCCAGGACCCTTATCGATCCTTCCTTTTGCTCGCGATGCGGAACGATACCGTCGACTTCCCGCGTTTCGCATCCGACGTCATTTATTCTGGTACTTCCGCGCTTCCTCCGCCCGGCCCGATTGCTGATAGAGGTTTTGCAACAGGCGCCCCGCATACATCGTGTCCAGGTGCTGCGATCCGAGTTGGGTCTGCAGCGCCGCGTAGCCCGATGTCAACAGCTTCTCCGCCTCCGCAACCATCCCCGCCTCGAGCAGGCTCCGCCCGATACGAACCTCCGCCGCGCCGGCGAACCACGATCCCGTCGACTCGGTTTGAGGCGACATTGCCCACGCCTCTCCGGCGTACCGCTGCGCGCCCTCCGCATCACCCGTAGCCCCAGCACAACTTGACAGAACAGCAAGCGCCTCGGCGCAGTCCGACGGCAATTCCTCGGTCCAATGTTGGAGAACGTCCCACGCCGCCGTAGCCGCCACCCGCCGCGCTTCCACATGCGTCTGCGGATCGATGGCATTGACAAGACCGAGCAGCAGGCGTGCGAACCCCGCCGATCGCGGCTCAGCCACGTCCGCCCGCGCGAGTTGAGCAGCCACCGCCTGCGACACCTCCAACAGCTCCGGCGAACTTGCGCCACCCGGCGACGCCAGGTACGAAACGCCGCTGCAAAGCCGTTTCAGATCATCTCCCGCCGCAACAAGTTCAGAGTGCTCCGGACCGAACGCGTGTCGCAACACCTCCCATTGAAGCACATAGTCAGCTTCCTGACCCGCCCGACCGAGCGCCTCACGATACCGCGTCGCCTCGTCCGGCTTTCCCCAGCCGTCGTAGAGCTCCACGACCCGTACCAGCGACTCGAGCGCCATGTAGTTCGATTCCCTCTTCACCGCCGCCATGATGTCGCTATAGCTTGTCAAAAGCAGCGGCTCCGCCTCCGCGAACCGACCTTGCCGGGTCAAGGTCTCGCCCAGCGTTCCCTCCGCCCGCGCAATCGCGACCGCCCCTTTCCGGTGCACCTGCCGAAGCTTCTCGATCGAATCGCGAATGAGCACCTCCGACTCGTCGAGCTTCCCGCCGCTGTTCAGAATCCCGACCAGCAGGTTCACACTGGCTGCGATGTCCGGGTGATTCCCCGGCAGTTCCCGCTGCTGAATCGCCAGTGCCTCCCGCCAGAATCGCTCCGCGAGCGGCTCGTGCGGCGTGTACCAGACCGTATACCCTGCAGCGAGGCAGGCGTCCGCCACGATCGGCCACCGCGGGTCGCCAACCTCCAGCGCCGCGTCCGTCGCGGCGATCGCCGATCCGAACATCTCCGGAACGCTTTCCATCGCGTCCGGCGCGTGTGACCACGCCCCCGCTTCAATCCGGGCTTGAAACGCGCCCCACGCCGCGGCCACTTCCGGATCGGTCTTGCCGATCTGCGCCAACCCGACCTCCTGCGCCCGATTCGCCATCGGGTACGAGTCGGGCCGATCAAGGTTGAAGCACACGTTGGTCAATGTCCACAGCGCAGCATAAAACTCGAGGTCATCAAACCCCGCAGCCAGCAGCGCCTTCCGAGAACTCCGTCCGTTCGAGTCGAGCGCATCGACGATCTCGACCACACGTCGCAGGTGCGGCTCAGCCAGCTCATATTCACCCAGCCTCGCATACGCCCGACCGATCGTCGCCCGAACTCGAACCTCAGCCCCGGGGTAGTCCGCGAACGACTCGGCCACCTTCGCCGACGTATGCCCGAGCAACGTCTGGATCGTCGTGTCCGGGTTGAGCGCGATTTCCGGGTTCGCGAGCGAAAGCGTCGACAACAAAAAGTCGACGGCTGTCATGGCCCGCTCCGCCTGTTCCGTTGCGAGATCGGCGTTGCGCTCCGACTGCAGCATCGCCGTCGTCGTCGCAACGATCCCGGCGAAAAGCGTCAGCAACACGATCAACGCACTCACCGCAACAGCCCGGTTCCGAGCGAAAAACTTCTGCAAGCGATACCGCGTGCTCGGCGGCCCCGCCATCACGGGCTCATTCGTCAGATGCCTCCGGACGTCGTCCGCAAGTTCCCCAGCCGTCGCATACCGCCGACCACGCTCTTTCTCCAGCGTCTTCATCACGATCCAGTCCAGGTCGCCGCGTAGGGTCCGGCTGAGCCCTGCCACATCGGAGCCCCGCTTATGGGCGGTCGCCCCGTCCCCGATCGTGCTGATGCGCAGCGACGGCCTCACCGGCTGCTCCTCACGGATGATCCGCAGAATCTCAGCAAGACCCGCTCGATTGAGCGATACCGTGTCGAACGGCGTCGTTCCCGTGAGCAACTCGTAAAGGAGCACGCCGAGCGAATAGATGTCCGTCCGCGTGTCGACATCCAGTGCCGACATTTCGGCCTGTTCCGGGCTCATGTACGCGGGCGTGCCGACAAACTGCTCGAAGCGTGTGAAAAGCGTCTTCTCCGTCAGCCGCGTGTGCATCGCCTTCGCAACGCCGAAGTCGATCACCTTCGGCATCGGCGTACCGTCACGTAGCGTCACCATCACATTCGACGGCTTGATATCCCGATGGATCACGCCCTTCTGGTGCGCGTGCTGAACGGCCTGGCACACCTGCGAGAACAATTCCAGCCGTTCTCGCGTGGATAGGTTGTTCTTGTCGCAGAACTCGGTGATCGCCACCCCGCGTACGAGTTCCATCACGAAGTAAGGCCGACCCGACTTCGTCGCGCCGCCGTCGAGTACTTTGGCGATGTTCGGATGGTCCATCATCGCCAGCGCTTGCCGCTCCGCCTCGAAACGGGCAACCACGTCGCGCGTATCCATCCCGAACTTGATGATCTTGAGGGCGACCTTGCGAACCACGGGCTGTTGCTGCTCGGCCATGTAGACCACGCCGAACCCGCCTTCGCCGATCACTTGGAGCAGTTTATACCGATCGATCACCGCGCCGGGACCTTCGGTCATCGCCGCCAGCGCAAATGGACCGCCATGCCCGCGTGGCGCAGGCTCCGGCGACGCCAGGGTCTCCTGGTCGAGTCGATCGAGCAGTCGACCAACCCGACCGCGGAGGTCCTCGTCCCCACCGCACGCGTTGGTCAAAAACGCGTCTCGCTCAGCCGCCGTCAAATCAGCCGCAGCCTGAAACAGCTCTTCAACGCGATGGAAATCCTCGTCGCCCAATGCAGGCTCTCGAATGGCGTTTGCGGTTTCCACGGATGGTCGCCCCGTACACAACCCGGCGAACGCCGGCTGACTCTAAGCCCACCCCGATTCCGATCGGAGTCGCAAGTCAGTGCGCCGACCGACCACCCCACCCTTAACATACATCCCCCGGGCACGAACGGTCACGCCGGGGACCGAACGTGTCCCCGAAACGCCCACGCCGCTTTCCGGTCGTGTGCGATCCGCCGTCCTCTACCTCGCGTGCTCTACGCCTCGCCCGGGTCGTTGCCCTGCGCCTCCAATTCCTCGCGCAGCCAGGCCTTGATAAACCGCCACTCCCGCTCGATGGCTCCCAACGAAAGCCCTATCGCCTCCGCGGTCTCCTCAGCCGTGAACCCGGCGAAATACCGGAGATTGACGATCTGCCCCTTTCGTGGGTCCCGTGCTTCCAGCTTGCGGACGACCTCGTCAACGCCCAGAACGTCTGCATCCGGTTCTTCAAGAGCCGCAAAGCCCGAGTGCAGGTCGACCCGCTCCCGGTCCCCACCGTGCTTGATTCGTCCGCGACGACGAGCCTGTTCAACGAGGATACGACGCATCGCCTGGGCGGCCGCTCCGAAGAAATGCCGCCGTCCGTTCCAGCCCGGGTCGTCGTGACCCACCAATCTCAGGTACGCCTCATGAACCAGTGCCGTCGCCTGGATCGTGTGCCCCGCCCCCTCCCGCGCCATCCGAGCCCTCGCGAGTGCACGCAACTCCTCGTAGATCAAGGGTAATAGCTGTTCCGCCCAACGCGGCTCCTCGCCCGCCCCACCCTTCAAAAGCCGGGTGACGGTGCCCCGCCGCTCCTCCGCGTCGTCATGCCGCTCACTGTTCATTTCGCTGTGCGTTTCCGGGTAACCGGCTGTTCAGAAGATGTTGCCCTGCCATCTTCATCGGGATTCGGCGGCCCCGTCAAGGTCCCATCCGCCGGCATCCAGCCTACGCCCCCTTTGCAACTTCGTACGAAAACAGGACCTTCTCCGAGCGTATGTCTTTTGCGTACGGTCGATCACCGGTGTAACATACCGGTGCGCCTGGTTGGCTCCCTAGAGCGGCCTTGCCGGACTTCTGAGGCCGACCGGCGATTTGTGCTCTCGGCGCCGTTTGCGTTGCGCCGAGGACATCGCGGGCCAGAGAAACCGACCCAATACCCAGGAATTCGTGAGGTTTAATCCGCATGGCTTTCCATGCTCCGGATGAGGAACAGCTGGCGCCGCCCGATCTGGAGGCCCTCCAGCGCGGCAAATTAGCCGCGCTCCTCGCCCAGGTCCGCATGACTAACGCATTTTATCGGACTAAGCTCGACGCCCTGACCTTCGACCCGTCCACAGACCCGATTCAACGCCTGCCCTTCACGACACGCGCGGAGCTTCAGCAGGACCAGACCGACTTCCCCCCCTA
>JASFUW010000096.1:0-13682 GCA_050050135.1 Phycisphaerae bacterium | reverse complement strand
GTCGCTGGTTTGCTCGTGTCCGAGGGGGATCAGCAGCGACACCACGCGATCGGTGAATCGTCGGGGCAGCGAATCGTTCGCCAGGATATCCAGCAACGGATCGATGGCGGCGGGGCCCAGCTCTTGGATGACCTCCGTCGCGCGCTGCCATTCCGTTCCGCGGCGATCGACAGAGCACTTGATCTTCTCCAAGATCGCCTGCTCCGTCGCGGCGATGGACTCCGCGTGCCGTTCATCCCGGTTGACCGAGTCGGGTGTCGACGGTGTCTGCGGCAGACCCGTCCTTTCCCGCTCGTGCAGGACCCTACGCCCCACCTCGATCACGGTCTCGTCGAAGGAAGGCCAATCGAGCGGCTCGGGCGCGGTGTCGCAACTCGGGGGAACTACGAGGAGAAGCACAAGCCCGACGCAGACAGCGAAATGAACGGCTTCACCCACGTTCGACGTCCGAGAGGGTGCGATTCACGGAACCTCACACATTCGTTTATACGTCCAGTCGCCGGGAAGGTTCCACCCACCCTACAGCGGGAGACATCGGTGCCCGCGAAGTGCGGATCATCCTTCCCCCATGTCGGAAGATGCGGGGCGCCCGCGCCCGGCATTCATTGCCCAGGAGAATGGTGGCGTCCACACTGCCGACGCGGTTGTGGCACCAAACAGTCACATTTGCCGGCGGAGGATCACGGTTCCGGCGGTGCAGGTCAGCAGGGTCAGGATGGCCAGGCCCCACTCCGACGTTGCCGGGACCGGCAGCTCGTTGGGGTCCTCGAACGAGGCCGAGGTGAAGTTGATGTCGAAGGCTGCACACCATACCGAAATTGCGCCGTAACCGTCCAGGTTCGTGCCTTCCGGAAGCAACAGGACCAGTGACTCGTCGTTGTAGGCCCGATCGAGCAGGGGCGGAACTTCGAGGCCATTGAGGAAACTGTCGTAGTCGTCGATCTCGCCCAGGTAAAAGTAGACCTGCGGGGCTGTGCCGTCATAGGTGAAGTGGTCGACCTCGATGATGCGGTCGGTGATGATGGTCGCCTGGCCCTCCGAGTCGTGCTGGCCGGGTGGAATGTCGGCGACCCATCCGGTTCGAGCGTACGGCTCGGCGGGGGCTACGAACGAGGCGGAGCCGAAGTTGATGTCGAAGGCTGCACACCAGACGGAGATGGCGTTGTAGCCGTCCAGCGTCTCGCCCTGGGGAAGTCTGATCAGCAGGGATTCGTCGTCGAAGGCCCGGTCCAGCTCTGGTAGGACCTGCTGGCCGTCGAGGAAGTCGCCGTAGCTGTCGCTTTCACCGAGGTAGAAGTAGACAAGGGGGGCGGTGCCGTCGTAGGTGAAGTTTTCTACCTGTAGCATGTGGTCGTTGACGATGGTGATCTTAGCCTGGACGCTGTGGGCTCCGGACGGGATGTCCGCGACCCAGCCGGCTCGTTCGTAAAGTTCCTGTGCGTTCGCCGTGCTCCCCAAGGCCAGCCCCATTGAGACGATCAGCCACCCCGCCAGTCCTCTTCGAATGTTTTGGATTGAAAGCGACACGTGCGTGCTCCTTTCGTGTGTGTGGTGACGGTGACGGCGTGGCCAGGTCAGACCCGCCGTCCGTCTGCATCCTGTGTTGTTCGTTTTGGTCCGTCTTGCCGCCTGCGGTGCGACGGCGGCGGTCGCGCAACGCGAGCGCCGCGACGCAACGTGCTCTCCATGTTAGTCGGTGGGTACGCGGGCTCCTGACAAGAAAACGGAACGGGGCGATTTTGGCAGATGGTGACCGGGGTCGGAGCGCGGGATATGCGGGAGCGCCGGAGGGGAGGGCGTTGGGGATGGGGGATTGGGGAAGAAGGGACTGAGGGACGTGGGGACGAAGGCTGGTGCGGAATGTGGGTGTGCACAGAGAACGGAGCCACGGTGAACGGCGTTTTTGACAGCGCCAGTGCCGTTTTTTGGCTTTGTTCTGCAACTTTTTTTTGCATTTTTCTTTTTCCGTCTTGCCGCTGACGTCGGCTCGCAGCCGGACGTCCGTGGTTAGAACGTGAGCGGTGATCGGTGGGGATCGTTCCGCGCATAGCGCGCGCGGAGGTTGGTGACGGAGCGACGAAGGGACTCACGGACGGAAGGGATGCACGGTGCTCAGCCGTCCCTACGGGACTGGGAACGTGACCTGCGCTCAAAGACCCAGCCCCGGCGCGCCAAGAATAGGCTATGGTCGACCCTCCCTACGGAACGACTGCGGAGTGGGGCTGGTTCGCACGGCGGACCCTACGCGGAGGAACGGGGAGTCCGCGCGGGCTGAAGCCCGCGGCTCGGATGAAGACGGGCGCGGTTCGGAATGTGGACCGCTTCTGGCGAGCGCGGGTCGGATAAGGGCGGGCGCGGTTTACCGTTGGTCGCGTTCGGCGGGTGCGGTGTTGGTCCGTACGGCGGACCCTACGCGGAGGAACGGGGAGTCCGCGCGGGCTGAAGCCCGCGGCTCGGATAACGACGGGCGCGGTTCGGAGTGTGGACCGCTTCCTGACGGGCGCGGCTCGGATGAAGACGGGTGCGGTTCGGAGTGTGGACCGCTTCCTGACGGGCGCGGCTCGGATGAAGACGGGTGCGGTTCGGATAAGGGCGGGCGCGGGTCGGGTCAGCGGGTGACGGGGACGGAGATCGTTCGCTCGAAGTCGTGGCGGAGGATGGGGCGGTGGTCTTTGAAGATGACCAGGCTTCGATCGTACATGGGGATGTTCCATGGGCGGGGGATGGCTTCGTCGGTGTTGGCGTAGATGACGGTTACGCCGCCGCCGGGGACGTCGGGGTGACGGACGGTGCAGAGCAAAGTGTAGCCGGGTTCGTCGTACACGACGTTGTGGAGCTCGAAGCCGTTTTCGGTGAAGCGGACGGGGAACTCGATGGCGCTGAGAAACGCCGCGATGTAGGGATCGTGAACGGCTCGACCGAGAATGAGCACACAGCGCCGGGCGAGTGCAGCTTCTGCGATGTCACCGACCGTGTAGGCGACGACTTCGCCATCCTCCTCGAAGCTGGATTCGAAGATTTCGCGCAGGGTCAGGTACTTTTCGGCGACCTCGCCGGCCGGGAGCACGGTGGCGAGTGACGTCCCGTGTCTTGTGGCTGCGGTGGTCGGGACGATCTCGTCTGGCGGGGTCTTGCGGAAGATGTGGAAATCCGGGTCGACCTCGACGCTCAAGGGGACGACACGCACGGGCAGTCTGATCTGCTCGGTGGCCTGGTTGAGGGGGACGTCGACGTCGAGCGTTCCGTCTGCGTGCATGATGCGAACGGGCACGTCGAGCTCGAACGTGGGCTCGCCCTGAGACAACGTGAGCGTCAAGGTCTGCTCGCCCGAGTCGTACTTGGCTTCTTCCAGCGCCAAGGTGGGCGCACCGCTTCCCCGGACCCATTGGGTGAAGAAGGTCTCGAGCGATTGGCCGCTAACCTGCTCGCAGACTCTGCGGATGTCCTCCCAGGAGGTGTAGCGACCGGTGTACTCGGCGGTCAGGCGGCGCATGGCGGTCCAGAAGTTGTCCTGACCCATTTTTCGGGCGAGCATGTGGAAGACGACGGCGCCTTTGTTGTAAGCGATTTTGCGGTTGCATCCGTCGTCGAGGTCGTAGGTGCCGAGGGGTTTGTCCTCGTCGGGGTCCATCCGGCTGAGGAATTGGGAGTAGTTGCGTCGTTTTCGTCGGGCGTTCTCTTCGTCTCCGTCGAGGACGTAGCCGTAGTAGTTTGCGCCGTAGCTCGCGAGCGCCTCGCACCAGTTGCCGTCCCGCGGATCGACGTGGACGCCGTTGCCCCACCAGCAGTGCAGCATCTCGTGGTCGATGAAGCCGTGCATGTTCTGGGAGCGGGGGCCCATGTTGATCACGGCGGAGCTGAGGAGGGTAAACGTCGGGAAGGCGAAGCCGCTGCTGAAGAAGTTGTCGACGATCGAGAATCGTCTTGCGGGGTACGGACCGACGAGCGGTTGGTATCGGTCAAGGTAGCGTATGGCGGCGTTGGTCAGCCCTTCGGCGTGGCGGGCCTGGTCGGGTTTGAGATGAACCGCGATGGTGACTCCGTTGTGCGTTGTCTGATGGACTTGGTGCGGGCCTCCGACGAGAACCATCTCGCCGACGGGATAGGGGCTTCGCCAGGCGAGTCGGCCGGTCCACTCGGAGAGCTGAGGGTCGGGATCGCCGCCGGCAACCAGCTCGAATTCCGGGACGCGATTGGTCAACAAGACGTGGTCGGCAAGCACGGCCACGTCGTCGTCACTGATGGCGGGCTGAGGGTACCAGTACCCGTCGGCGAGGTAGATGCCCTCTTCGCCGATGTGTGCCCGCATCTCGAAGTTGTGGATTTCACCCGGTTTTTCGCCGGCGGCGACGTCCTGAAAGAGTGTTCCTTCATACTCGACGAAAAGCGATAGGCTCTCGGGTGCGCCGTTGAGGACCACGACGTGTGTCGTCGGCTCGAACTCGTCGGGGTCGGGCTCGGCGGGTTTTCGCAGTCGGCGGTAGTGAGCCTTGGCGCCGCCGGCATCGACCCTGGTAATTCTGAGGTCGGGATGAAGCCGCAGCTCGATCGCGGTGCGACGCGAGGGGGGCAGAACCGCCCGTGCGTCATCGCGGGCGAGGTCGAGGATGGTCCGGCCGATGAGGGTGTGGGTGGTCGGATCGAGCTGGAGCTCCGTGCGGTATGCATGGGCCTGCATCTGGACGGTCGGGGCGGACGCACAACCCAGGCAGCCTATTGCAAGTATTAAGGAACTAATAAAACCGGCTGATGCCAGCGGGCGGAACGGGATTGGGCGCGGGGTCATTCGCGGTTCTCCTCGGTATCTCTTGGCTCTTCGGGCACGCGATGCGGTCGTGTGCCGGGGCGATTGGTACCGAAATCCGGTGATGACGCAAGGGCCGGCGGGCTCGGGGGGCGAAATCGGAAATCGTTCAAGCTTGCCCGGGGGCGGCGGAGTGCAGACGGGCGGCTTGAGGCTTGCGGTATCTTCAGTATACTGCCGTGACCGGCGCTGGCCCCCCGTCGTGTATGTCATGGGGCGGGGGCGGTGAGTCGGTGCGAGGTCACCAGGCAGCGGAGATCGGATGGCCAAGGTTGATGCCATTGAAGTCGAGGGCGTGGTCACAGCGGCGTTGCCGAACGCGATGTTTCGTGTTCAGGTGGACGCCGGGGGTGAGAAGCACGACGTTCTGGCGACGATTTCCGGAAAGATGCGCAAGTACTACATCCGCATCCTGCCGGGCGACACCGTCCTGGTCGAGATATCGCCGTACGACCTGAGCCGCGGACGGATTATCTACCGGAAGTAGCCGCCTGCGACGTGCCTTTCGATCGTCCCCCCGACCTGCCCGGGTGATGATTGGAGTTCGTGCTATTGCTCCTCGGACAACGTCAGGCCGAGTGCCGCGTGACGCCGGTGGTGATGGGCGTGCTGAACGTGACGCCGGATTCGTTCAGCGACGGCGGGGCTTACCCCTCGCATGAGGCGGCCATCGCGCGTGCGCTCGAGATGATCGACGAAGGTGCGGGGATCATCGACGTCGGGCCGGAGTCGACGCGTCCGGGGTCTGGCGGGGTGTCCGAGGAAGAGCAGATCGCGCGGGCCATTCCGGTCATTCGGGGGCTTCGTGAGCGACACGCTCGTGTCGGTATTTCGATTGACACGCGGGCGGCACGTGTGGCGAAGGAAGCGATCGAGGCGGGCGCGGACATGGTGAACGACGTGTCCGCGCTTCGGGACGATCCGGAGCTGGTCGAGGTGGTTGCATCAAGCGGCGCTGCGATCGTGCTGATGCACATGCGCGGTACGCCGGCGGAGATGCAGGGCGGTGGCGGTCCGAAATATGAAGACGTGGTCGGCGAGATCGCGGCTTTTCTGAGTAAGCGCGCTGACTGGGCGCGGCAGCATGGTGTCGACGCGGAGCGGATCATCGTTGATCCGGGGATCGGGTTCGGCAAGCGCGTGGAACACAACTTAGCGATTCTGAAGCACCTCGATCGATTCGTCGGGTTGGGGCATCCGGTTTTGGTTGGTGCGTCGCGCAAATCGTTCATTGGTCATGTTCTCGAGGTGCCCGAGCCGAAGCGACGGCTGGCGGGTTCGCTGGGTTGTGCAGCCATCGCCGTGATGGCCGGCGTTTCCATCATCCGCGTTCATGATGTTCGCGAGACGGTGGAGGTGGTGCGGATGTGCTCCTCCATCCGGGACGCCGACGCGCCTGAGACATTGAGCGGGTGTGGGGCACGTCGGTCCCCCGCCCTTCGCCCGTAAAGTGATCGGGTTAGCCAACGCGTACGGGGGACGAGGGATCGGGCAGAGCGCCCCATCGAACCGGGCGCGGTGGTGTCGTTTGCGCGGTCAGGGTTCCATGGTTGGTGGGGTGTGGCGGGTGGTGAGTTGGGGGACGGCCAGGTAGATGGTTCGGCGATGCTTGATGCCCTGAGTGTCGTGGACGGTCAATTCCACGCGGAAGGTGCCGGGTGTCTCGTAAACGTGTAGCGGCTCGGTGAGTGTCGATTCGGTGCCGTCGCCGAAGCTCCAGTGCATGCGCGTGGGCGTCGTGGAGTGGGACGACTTGAACTGGACGGTCATCGAGCTTTTTCCGCGGCCCGGGAGGGCTCGGATACGTATCCACGGAATGGTTCGCACGACGTGCTCGAAGAAACCCACGTGGCGACTTGTGCCGGCGTCCGACGCTGCGCTCGAGGTCTCCTCCGTCACGTGGTCTGTTCGCTTGCAGAGCCAGTCGACGCATCGGCGGGCGTGCCGGCCCGTGACGGCGTCGGTGATGTTTCGCTCGACGAAAATGGGCTGATGCGGGTCGATGAAATCGACGACGCCCGCGAGATATTCCTTGTCGAACCTGGGCTGCGAGAGGGTGACGGCGCGGAAGACCTCGGGGTGCTTCAGGCCGGTGTAGAGCGCGGGACGGGCGCCGCCGGCGAAACCGTGAAGGAAGACACGATCTTCGGAGATCGTGTGGGCTGCGCGTACGTGGCGAATGGCTGCGAGAATGTGTTCCTCGTCCTGTTTCAGCAGTTCGAGCTGCGCGTCGGGTTTGGGCGGGAAGTCCTTGCGGTTTGCGGCGAGTCGGGGAGCGAGAACGAGAAAGCCGGTGCGCTCCGCGTCGAGTGTCCAGTCGCGAATCCGGTTGTTGGGAGAATCGGGGAAGGATGAGTGGCAGACCACGACGAGGGGCCAAGACTGCTCGCGATTATAACTGGATGGGCGGTAGAAGAGGTACCGCTCGCCGTGCTCCGGCTCGATGTTGGCCCGGATCGGTTCGGGGACGTTCGGGTCGGTGAGGGAAGCGCATCCGGCAAGCATAAGGGGCAAAAGCGACATCACCACGCGGCCGCAGCGCGTCCCGCGCGGCGTGCGCGCGCCGGCGGAGAGCCACGAACCGGTCTTGGACCAGGCGAGCGGGGCCATCGTTTTTGTGTGGGATGCCATCCGGGTTCTTATCGTCGTATCTCGTAGCCGCATTGCTTCAGGTGCTGCTCGAACTGCTCCGTGAACGTGTTGGCGTCGTCGTCGACGAGTGTTCTTCGGTCGTCACCGATGATCGTGCGGAAGGTGAGGCTTCGGCGGTCGGCGGCGATCCGTTCGCCCTCGTAGCTGCCGACGTACTCGACTCGCTTGAGCAGGTCATGTTTGAACGACCCGACCTTGTCGGCGATTTCTCGGTAGCGCGAGGTTCTGGGCACTTCGATGGAGAAGTCGAGGTTGACGAGCGGGTGTTCGGGGATCGCGCCGAGCGGTTCCGCGCGGTGTTCGATCTCTTCGAGGCCGGTGAGGCGAATCTCGGCCCAGGCGACGGCCCAGGAGCTCAGATGTTCGTCCACTTTCTGCCTTAGTGCCAGATCTACGACACTGACTCGTCCGACGGGCTTGCCATCCAGCACGACGGCTGCGGTGCGTTGCGGATGCTCCCAGGGTCTTTGTGGATCGGCGTCGACGTGCGCGAACGCGGCACGTTGTGCGAAGCGAGCCCAAGACCAGGCGTCGATGGCGCCCTTGAGCCGTGCGAAAACCTCGTCTTCCTTGCGCTTGCCGCGACGGGCGCTGATCAAACCGAGGTGTCGCCACTCGAGGTCGCCTGCCTTGGCCGGTTCAAAGACGCTCCCGGTCTCGATCAACGTAAGCGTCGGGAAATGAAACCGGTTCACAGCCACGGCTTCGAGCAACCCGGGCATCAACCAGGTGCGCAGGCGATGCAGTCCCTCCCCGGCTGGGTTGGCGAGTTCGACGCAGCGACCGGGATCGACGCCGAGCTGGTCGAGCCAGGCCGAGTCATACCAGATGTAGTCGTGCAGCTCGCAGAATCCGTGCTCACTGACGAAGAACTCGAGCGTGCGCTGCTCCAGCTCGCGTAGTGCGTTGGGCTCGAAACGCCGGATGGAGACGCGCGGCATGGTGGGAACGATGGTGTTGTATCCGATGCACCGGGCGATCTCCTCGATGACGTCGGCCTCGATGGTGACGTCGGTGGTCGCGCGGAACGAGGGCACGTTGACCATCAGGCTCGCGCCATCCTGTTCGACGGAAAACTCGAGGGGCTCGAGCTTAGCCCTGATCTCTTCGGCCCCCACCTCGCGACCGATCATGCGATGGACGTGCTCCGGATTCACGCGGACGGTTACGGGCTGGAGGGGGTTCGGGTAGGCGTCCGACAACCGCGCGGTGAGCTTTAACTCGGGATACATCGGTCGGGCGAGACGGATGAACCGCTGTATGGCGAGGACGGTATGCGCGGGATCGAGTGCTTTTTCGAACCGGGCGCTGGCGTCGGTTCTGAGACCGAGGCGGGTGGCGGCGCGGCGGATGGTCGCGGGCTCGAAGTTGGCCGACTCGAGCAGGAGCGAGACGGTGGATTCGGCGACCTCCGATTCGAGCCCGCCCATAACACCGGCAAGTGCCACGGACTGTCCCTTGCGCTTGATCATCAGGGTGTCGGCGGTGAGCGTTCGCTCCATGCCGTCGAGCGTTCGGAAGTTTTCTCCGTCGTCGGCCCAGTCGACCTCGATCTGACCGACCTTGGCGGCGTCGAACGCGTGCATCGGTTGACCCAAGTCGGCCATGATGTAGTTGGTCAGGTCGACGAGCCCGCTGATGGGTCGCATGCCGATGTGCCCCAATCGCAACTGCATCCACAACGGCGCGGGCTGCGTGGGGACGCCTTCGACGACCAATCCGCTGTAGCGGGGACATGCGTTGCCATCGGCGATTTGTATTTCGACGCTCGGCAGGCCGTTGGGTGTCAGCTCATCGATCGGCACGACCGGATAGGGCTTCAAGGGCAGACCGAGTATGGCGGCGATCTCCCGGGCGATGCCGTAGTGGCCCCAAAGGTCGGGGCGATGGGTGATGGACTTGTTGTCGACCTCGATGACCCAGTCTTCGAAGAGTTCGGGCGGCGGCTCATCGCCGGGAGCGAACTCGTCGCACAGGAAAATGGCCTCCTGGGCGGCCATGGGAATGCCGATCGCGTCGCCTGGCAGGATCATTCCGGCACTCTTGCGTCCGGCGACCTCGGCCGAGCCGACCTCGCCATAGGCTGCAACGCGCGCGCCGGGCGGTGCGTAGACCACGTTGGAGCCGACGTGGAGGGCGGGCGCGGCGGTCACCGTCGTGACGGACCGCCCACCGCCCAGATCGAGCGTAGCGGCGCGCAGGTTGTGGGTGCGGGGGAGCTCGGCAAGCTGAAGCACCTTGGCTGCGATGACACCGCGGGCGTCGACCTTGACCCGTTCGATCGAATCGACCTCGGCTGTGGTCAAGGTGAAGCGTTCGGCCAGGTCGCGCGCATCGACGTCGGTCGGGAGGTCCGTGTAATCGCGAATCCAGTTCAGGGAGATCAGCATGGTCGTGCTTCGAGTGGGTTCATGTCACTGCGGTGACAGCGTCGGGCGACTGATTCACGCCGGGACCGCCAAAGCGCTCCGGTGAGGCGATGGGGCGCAGGTCGCCGGCGTTCAGGACGCGAATGTCGCGGATGCCGTATTTCATCATGGCCAAGCGAGTGAGACCCAGCCCAAACGCAAAGCCCGTGTATTTTTCGGTGTCGATACCGCCGGCGACCAGGACGTTCGGATGAACCATTCCGGCGGGGAGAATCTCGATCCAGCCGCTCTGTGAACACGTCGCACAACCCTTGCCGCCGCAAATCTGACAGTTCATGTCGATCTCGATGCCGGGCTCGACGAAGGGGAAGTATCCGGGGCGGACGCGAAGCTCGACCTCGCGCTTCATGACCTCGGTCAGCAGGGTCTTGGCCATGGCGATGAGGTTGGGGATCGATATGCCGACATCGATCACCAGGCCTTCCACCTGGTGGAAGGTCGTTTCGTGCGAGGCGTCGACTGTCTCCTGGCGGAAACAACGACCGGGGGCGATGATGCGCAGGGGGGCTCCGAACTTCTTCATCGCTCGAAACTGGACGGGCGAGGTGTGTGTACGCAGGACCATGCCTCGCTTGGTCCAGAACGTGTCCTGCATGTCGCGGGCGGGGTGGGTCGCCGGGATGTTGAGGGCTTCGAAGTTGTTGTACTCCGACTCCATCTCGGGACCTGCCTCGACGGTGAAGCCGAGTCGTTCGAAGGCCCGCTCGATTTCCCACTGGACGGCGGTCACCGGGTGTGGGGCGCCCATCGGGCGACGGATGCCGGGGAGCGTGGGGTCGAAGGCGGCTGCCTCGGCCGCCTCCGCGGCGGCTGCGGCTTTGCGGAGCGCTTCAAGACGATCGTCAAATAGGGCTTTGACGCGTTGTTTCGCCTGGTTGACGGTCTGGCCGACGCGCCCTCGCTGCTGGGGCGGGCAATCCTTGATGGACGCGATCAGCGAGCCGAGGGTGCCCTTTTTGCCGAGGACGGTCGTTTCGTAGCTGCGGACGGGGTCGACCTCGCCCATTTCGGGGAGCTTGGCTGAGACCTCCGCCTCGATCTCGGCGATCGTGCTTTTCAGTTGATCCAAGTCCACGGTCGTTCAGTCCGAACCTCGTCACCGGCGCCCATTCAAAGGCGGACAGCTTAGGCGTGATGTGCCACGTTTGCAACGCCGACGCGAGGATTGAGGCGCTTCGGGCGGAGTGTTTCAGGTCCGTGGGAATCAGGACTGGCGTTTGCCGAAAGCGATGACCTCGTTGAGGCTACCGGAGCGGAAACCGCGAAGGTCTAGGGAGACGTAGTGATAGCCGAGGGAACGGAAGTGTTCGTCGATTCTGGCTGCGGTTTCGGGATCGGCCAGCTTGGGGATCAGGCTGGGTGGGACCTCGATTCGTGCGAGGTTCTCGTGGTGGCGGACGCGGCACTCACGGATGCCGAGGGTGCGGAGGAAGGCTTCGCCGGCTTCGATCATGCGGAGCTTCTCGGGGGTCACCTGCTGGCCGTAGGGGATTCGGCTGGACAGGCAGGGGCTGGCCGGCTTGTCGTGTGTGGGGAGGCCGAGGCGGGCGGAGAGTTCGCGCAGATCGTCCTTGGTCAGACCGGCTTCGGCGAGGGGCGCGCGGACGCCGTGCTCTTTGCCGGCGTCGATGCCGGGTCGGAAGTCGCCGAGGTCGTCGGCGTTGGTTCCGCTGAGGATTTCGTTGATCCCGCGCGTGGCCGCGAACTGTCTCATCTGCGTGAAAAGGGCTGTCTTGCAGAAGTAGCAGCGGTTGTTGGGGTTGGCGGTGTAGTCGGGGTTTTCGAACTCGTCGGTTTCGAGGATGACGTGCTCCGTGGCGATTGACTCGGCGAGCTTCTTCGTCTCCTCGAACTCGGCGCTCGCCAGGCTGTCGCTTTGACCGGTGACGGCGACGACGTTCTCGGGTCCGAGCGTATCGACCGCTACCTTGAGCAGGAAGGTCGAGTCCACACCGGCACTGAACGCCACCGCGACGCTCTTTAGCTCGCGGAGGATCTCGACCAATCGTCGGTATCTGTCATCAAGCGAAGCCCGTGTCATAATGCGACGACCCCATTTTCCCGACGCACTTATGATACAGCGCACGAGCACCGCTCGCCATGTTCGACGCCAGCGGCGGCCGGTTCCCATGGCCTAGTAGCGTGTTTCATAACTCCTACGACTATCGTCGGAACGCGAACCACAGGCGTCTACCTGCGCGGGGCTCCGCGCGGGCTGAAAGCCCGCGGCTCAGGTAGTCGCGGAACGTTTGAAACTCGGTACTAGTGCACGGTCACGCCTTAATTTGCGGGTTCCAGAAGACCGCTTCCTCACGGGCGCGGCTCGGAAAGAGGCCGCTCGCTACCCGCAAAAATACAGTTGACGCAGCACTAGGAGAAGGTCAGAGGTTGTTCGCTTCGATGATCCGGCGTGCGGTGTCCCAGGTGAGCCAGAATTCACACCACCAGACGAGGTTTTGCCATTTTCCGTAGGGGGCGTAGAGGGCTTCGATCTGTTTGGGGGTGGGTTTTCGTCCTTTTTTGTGGGTGCGGGCGACGTGGGCGATGGTGGAGCTGTCGATGGCCAGGCGGTCATGTCGGCCGAGGAAGGACAGAAGGTAATGGGCGCCGGTGGGGCCTATGCCCTTGATGGAACGGAGTTCTGTCAAGATGTGGTCGGAGCTGACGTCGCCAGATTCGGCGAGTTCGTAGAGGCCCTCGGGGTCGAAGCGGCGTTCACGCACGTCGCGGCAGAATGTCAGGATGGAGTCAGCCCGGTATCCGACGCGGCACACCTCGATCAGGTACTTCTCACCGGCTCGCAGGACTTCACGCGGTGTGGGCCAGGCGCTGAGGTTCGCGAAACGCGGGACGGCGGGGCCGAGCTGGCCCAGGCGGTTGATCATCTTGACGGCCTGCACCCAGTTGACGTTTGCGAAACAAAGCACCTTGAGGATGTTCTCGGTCATGGTGGACGAGCGCAGGCCATAGCCGGCACCGAGCTTCGGGATGACGTGCAGCGTTGGGTGTTTGCGGCAGATGTCGTAGAACTCGGACAGATCCTGGTCGAGACAGAGCACGCGGCGGACGCTGGCGCGTGCCTGTGCCATAATCTCGTCACTCGCTTCGTCGGCATCAACGGATACGCGGAGGGTCGCGCCGGTCCTTTTTCGTGCCAACTGCGTGACATAGATCGGGTAGGCTTTGTTCTTGTATCGCTCGATGATCTGGAAGCACCGGCCGCCCTGGGACCAACTGAAGGGCGAGCACTCGTACCACCCGTGGGAAAGCACGTTGGCTTCGAGGGAGTAGGGCGTGCGAAGGCGAATCGTGGTGGAGCGAACCGGCATTCGTGCGTCTCCCGTGGCGGACCCCGGCGTCGAGGCAAAAACTGCGCCTGCGGACGGGGCACTATGTTTGGTGCGGCGTGGAGCGTCAAACGACCGACGGGGACAAGGGGCGTGTTCGACGGACCGAAGTCGGGCGCGCCGCAGGCATGGACCGATAAACAACATGTTTCTAACACGCCCAGAAACGCCGTAACCTCGTGCCCCGTCAGGGGTTGGAGACCCGGCACCCCGAGACGACCGCTGTCCGTTGTGGAGGTCAGTTGTGCCCCTACAATATGTTTGGTGTGGAGGTTTGACAGAGGCCGATATCGGTGCTAGGATTCAGATTGCCCGATGGTCACCATGGCGTGCAGTGGAACTCGCATCTTCTGGTTTCTACGGGACATCTGAAACCGTCGGGTCCTTCATGTCGGCAGCCGCCGTGGCGGCTACCGCTTACGGTTTGTGGAGGGAAGCCCCGGACCATCC
>JASFUW010000095.1:0-13825 GCA_050050135.1 Phycisphaerae bacterium | reverse complement strand
GCCCTGACCGGACCCCTTGCTGTTCAGTGCCTCACTCGCGAGCCGGTTGACGTTACCCGCAAGCTCCGCCCGCTTTTCGAGAAGAAGTTCCTTGAAGGCATCGAGTTCCTTGTCGGTCAGGTACGTGTTGGGAGGAGCAACTGGTTTTGGGGCTGTCTCTTCATCCGGTGGGGCGGCCGTCGCGGCGTTTCCACGGGCGGTTGCCCCGCTCGGCCGCGCCGCTTTCTTCGCCGTCTTGCGTGCTGTGGTTCGCTTTGCGCCGCGCTTGGCGGGACCCTTCGCCTTCGCTGCTACGGCTGACGAAGTCCTGTTTCTCCCACGTTTCGGCGCCGCGGTCGAGCTTGACGCGGCTGTCTTTCGGGTCGCCTTCTTTTTGGCGGTCTTCTTCGCGCGTTTCGCTTTGCGGTCCGATGTAGACGATGCTTTTGCGGCGCGCTTCTTGGTCGGTGAGCGCTTCGTCTTGGTGCTGGATTGTGGTCTCTTTGCCACTAAAGTCACACACTATGGAACGTAAACCCAACGCCCGCTGCCAGTCCATTTCGCCAAGCAGCATTTGTAAAGCCAAGCCGTCAAGTATAGAGCCCACTCTGTAGGCTGTCAACCACCCTGGGTTCCCCGCGAAGACGAGAACACGACTTCGACCAACGACGCCCGCCCGATCACGCCTGGTATCTGAAACAGGATGTGACCTTCCCGATCCCGGGCGACGCGTCCGTGGATCAGGTGATCGACGTATACCCATGCCTCTCGGGTATCGGTGTTCAAGACCCGAAAAGCGGGTGAGTACCACGGCCGCTTCGTGCCGTCGACCAAGAACCTGACTCCCCCATCTTCGGGCGCGATATCGTAACACCCGGATCGGGGATCGAACCCCGTTGCGTTTGCACGGCCCGCTCCACCAACGCCGGGCGATCCGAGCAGCAACTCGGGCGTTTCCGGGTACGCGTAAGCCAACGCCCGGGCGCGAGCCTCACTCTCAGTGATATCACCAGCCGCCCGCAACAGAAGATGGCATGCCCAAGCCCCGACACCGCGCTTCCCGGGCCGTGCCGACGCGGTAAAGATCGTACGCAGATCACTGTCCGCCGTCCGTCCCGCCGGGCGCGCTGCGGTCACCACCGCCACGGTTGATTCGGCGCGGTCTGGCACGAACATGATGAACGCGTCCGGCACCCCGTTGCGAAGCGTCGCGTGGGCAACCGCCCGCTCCCCCGCGGGACCACGCTGGGACGTCGCGACCGTTGTCACCGTAGGCGTTTCATGGGCGTCCTTGGCAACCGAAACCGCAAGCCCGAGCCGGGGTGCCGACCAAGTGTCGGTCGCGGTGGTTGCCTCGACGCCTACGTACAGTTGTCCGGTTGGGTATATCGTATAGACCCATCGCTGGAAGGGACGGGCGTCGGGATCTGCGATCGGCTGCTCGGGATCACTGACGTACCGCCATTCCGACGTCACCACGACCCGCACCGGACTCACCTCCACCAGCGCCGAGCGCACCAGGACCGCCTCGCCGAGCGCCTCGAGCCCCGGCCCGAGCAGCCCGCCGGGCTCGAGCTCGACGATGCTCGGTCCGAGCGTCGTGCCCCGCACCAGGTTGTGCAGGCGGTGGGGGTCGGCGCTCACGTTGTACCATTCGACGATCTGCCCGTTCGCGAATGTCAACTCGAAGTCGGCGCCCATCCCGGCTGCACCGATCTTCCAGCGCCGCCCGACCCGTTGGACGTACAGCCCTTTCTGTCGGCCCGCGGAATCACCCAACAGGTCCTCTCGCGAAGCGGTAAGCAGCACATCGTCGATTCGAATCTGCACCGGCTTGGCCCCGACGGTTGCACTCAGACGGATTCGTTGGACGTCGTCAAGAGGGACCCGCTCGCCGATCTCTGCCAGGTCGAGGCGCAGGAGGTTCCACCCGCGATGAACGCGCAATGAGGTCTCGGCCGCCAACCGTCGGTCGGCCCGCCCGCCCGCGATCGTCATCTGCAGGTCGAGGTCTCGCTCCGAAATGTGCACACTGAGCAGAAGCACGTCGTACGCCCGCCAATCACGCTTGAGGTACCACTGCTCTGCCCGCGCGTTGCTGATCACGATCGCATCGTCGGTTGAGGCGAGCGTCGCAACCATGCATCCGCCTCCCGTCTCCCCGCGCCCCGTCCGGGCATCTCGCTTGGCGCTCGCCTTCCCGGACACGTTGACCGCCTGGAAGAGCTCCATGTGCCTGGGGTCTTCAAAGTCTGCGATCACCACAAACCGGCCCGCCCTAAGTTCGGGGAAGGCGTTCACCAGCCGGTCGAGGTGGGTCGCGGGCTCGCCTCGATGTGAACCGCGACTCTGGCATGCGCCTGACCATACCGCCACCGTCCCGATACAAGCGATCGCGAGGGTACGCAGTACGTTCGGTGGGCAATGTCGGTATCTCATTCCGCAAAAAAGTAGCCGACCGTACCGTCTTACGCAACGCCATCGCCGTTCGACCCGGCGGTATCCGGAACGGGCTCGCCCGTTCGTCGGGAATCGCCCACCACGGTCCCCCAGACGCTGTTTGCACGAGGCGAGCTACCAGGCCGTTTGCATCGCGTATAGAATCGGGGAGGCGGAAGGCAATCGATGGCGCCAGGGAACTTCCCCCGTCGAAACGCCCAGAGGAGAGCGAATGCAGCAGAACATCGATCGCAGAGGCCGCATCGCCAGGGCCGGTTCAGGCGTGCTGTGCATCGCCCTCGGCGTTGCCGTATGGCTGTTTCATTGGCCCGAGCCGGTGACGTACCGTGTGATGGTCAGCCTGGCCGCCGTCCTTGCCGGTGCATTCCAGCTTTTCGAAGCCAAGCGTGGTTGGTGTGCGCTCCGCGCTTGCGGTTTGAGAACGCCGATGTGATTGCTTGTACGCTTGGCAGGCTCGCGCAATGATGGAGGTTTCCCCCGCGGTATCGTACGAATCGGTGCATCACACCGGACCTACTTCCAGTAGTCCGGGATATCCGTCCCGGGCGACACCGTGTTCTCCGACGGCATCTTGATCAGGCAAAGACATATCTGCGTTGACCTGGCCACGGATTCTCACGGTCCGTGTCGCTCGGGTTGCACCGTCGACGTGCGCTTTCCTTCCGACGTGGAAACGTGCTAAGATACTTGGTGGAGCGGCTCGGTTGATGGGTGCCCCGCGCGTGATCGATTTCGTCCCGAGGTAGTCGGACAGGAGAAACCTGATGGCCAATGCGAAAATCGTTGCCGTTGGCCCGGGCGAACTGGAGCTGATCGCCGATCTTTACAGTCAGGTATTCAGCCCACCGCAATCGGCTGAGTACTTCCAGCGGCGCGTGGACCGTCGGTACAACGTGGGTCTGTTCGTTGCCTTGCTCGACGACCGGCACGTCGGTTTTACCGTTTCCTACGAGTTGAGGCCCGTGATCTACTACTGTTGGCTGTGCGGCGTTCTCCCTGACGCGCGAAGAATGGGCGTTGCCACGCAGCTCATGCAGGCCTTGGAGGCGTTTGTCCTCGACCACGACTATGGGATCATCCGCTTCGAGTGCCAGAACCAGCACCGCCCCATGCTCCACCTGGCGATCACCGAAGGCTACGACCTCGTCGGCATGCGCTGGGACACGGCGATCTCCGCGAACGTGGCCATCTTCGAGAAGGACCTCCGGTAGCGCTGTCCCGTGCGCTGCTTCGACTCGCATCACCCGCTTCGTTTCAGTTGGTCTCGGCGCGTCCCGCGTAGCCGCGTTACGATCTACGAGTACAGTTGATGGGACCGCCGGTCGAAGACACGGTCGTCGTCCGGACGCAGGCGTGCCAGCCTCTTGCGGCCTCGCGTCCGTTCCGCGTACAATATTCGGAGCAGAATGACGACAACCACGGTTCGCTCGGGCGGCGGATCGGTTGATCGGTTTTTGCGACGGGGACGTTCGGCTGAGGACCTCGACTGAGCTCGGTCGAAGTCCTCATTCGAATCCCTCGCACTTCGCGGTTATCAGGCAGGTTGACATGGCGAAACGACCCGGAAAAAAACGACCTCGGGATGGATCGCACAAGTCGGTGTCTCCGACAGCGCGGGTTCGCGCCCGAGCGCGTGGCGAGAGCGATCCGGGTATGCCGGAGAACGGTCGAGACTCGTGGCTCGCGGGCAAGCGGCCGGTGCTGCGGTTCGTGGCGGTCCTCGCCGCCGCGACGATCGCCTTCAACGCCATCTTTTATCTTTGGTTTTCGAGGCTTCCGCTCTTCGAGGGCTATCTGGCGTTAAATGCCAAAGCCTCGGCAGTGATTCTGAACCTGTTCGGAGACAACGTCACGATCAACGGCACCTCGGTCAGGTCGGACCGGTTCGCGATGGATATCCACCTGGGCTGTGATGGTATTCAGGCTTCGGCGTTTTTCGTCTTCGCCGTGCTGGCGTCGCCGTTACGAACGTCCCTTCGCGCAAGGCTCGGTCCGGCCGTGTTGGGAACAATCTTGCTTCTGGCGATGAACCTCGTGCGGATTTTAACTCTGTATTGGACAGGCGTTCATTATCGCTCCGCGTTCGAGGTGATGCACGTCGAAGTGTGGCAGGCGGCGTTCATCTTCCTTCCGCTGCTGCTCTGGCTGCTTTGGGTACGCTGGGCGGTGCGAGCCCGTATACGGCGATCCGATGGCCCCGACTAAACGAATCGTGCACTGTGTGGCACTGTTTATCCTGCTCTACGCACTGCTCAGCGCGCCCTGGCCCGGGGTGCAGGAAGGGTATTCGGCGGCATACCGGGCCGTCGGGAACGCGGTCTTCGGGTCGTTCGGGTCGGAAGGTGTCGTGCGTTTTGAGCCGCGGACCGCTTCCTACCGGTGGGCAGACACCTCCGTGACCATCGCGCGACGCGGATCGCAGCAAGGGCTCGAGATTCCCGAGGACCCACGCTTGCAGGGCTATCTGCCGACCGTGGCGACGCTGGCTCTCATCGCAGCCACGCCGATTCCGTGGTCGCGACGTTGGCGGACGTTGGTCTGGGGATTTCTCTGGATCAACGGGTTCGTGCTGTTGCGACTGCTCATCGCGTTGCTACACCTGTACGACGGTACCGAGCCGTGGTGTCTGTATGCGCTGAGCCCGCTGTTCAGCGAGGTCCTGTATGGCACGTACGAGCTACTCGTGCGGTCGGGCACCACATCGTTTCTGGTTCCCGCGCTCATTTGGCTCTTGGTCACGTTCCGCCGCCGTGACTGGGAGCGGATGCTTGCGGCATACAGACCGGAATAACGACGTGCCGCTCATGGCCCTCCCGACGCAGCGTCGCTGTGTGCGCAGACCCATCCTGCGGTCGAAGGCGTTTCCCGAGTGAATTCCCGTGTCGCCAGACTACACGGCGAGTTTGCGTCCTCGTCGCGCGAATACGATGGTGCCCGCGGTAAGCCCGAGCAACATCATCACCGCCAGCCCCCACTCCGACACCGTGGGCGTAGGCGGCACGTACAGCTCGATCAGGCCTCGTATCTCGCCACCCGTGTACTGCGCGGTGTGAATGTTGATCCAGTGTTTTCCGTCGAGCATGTCCTGCTGCTCTTGCGGGGTGAGGACGTATGACCCTGATACGTCATTGCCGACCGGCAGGAAGACGAGTATGACGCCGCCCATGGTCTCGCAAGAGTCGTAGGGGGCGTGCACATGTTTGCCGGTCTCACCGGAGATTCCACTCAGTGTCATCTCCCAATCGACGTTTCCGGTATCCGTGTTGAGCGTGAACGATCCGGTGGCTGTTGCCGCCGAGGGTGTCCCGGCACACGGCCCGTCAGCGGCCAAAGTGAACTCATGAATAACGGCGGAAGCCGGACCGGCCCAGGCGAGGAACAGGCCCGCCACAAAGATCGAACTGCAGACTCTTCGCGTACGCGACATGGAGATTCTCCTCCTCTTGAGCTCCGCTAAGGAACAACGCGGTGGAACGGCATAGAACCGAAAATATGCTACACGATCCTACAAGCCCCGGTCAAGGGCCGGGTATCGGTGGGCGTGTTTTGTCTTCCGACCGCCCAAGTGACACTGGATTCTTGAGGCGAATTCGGCGTTGGTGATCCGCGCACGCCAGACGAGGGACGTCGATTCCACGGGTGAGACGTTGCTCACCCGGCGACCGCTTGGCTTGGAAATGCGTCGTCCTGCGCTCCCCCGCTGTCCGCGCCGGGCCTTTCACTATGGCGTGGGCTGGGCGCTGAGGTTGTTGAGCAAGGTGTTTTGCGTCAAGAAGCCGAGCGGGTCAAACGTGTCCTGCAGCGTGTTGCCGC
The DNA here is from genome assembly GCA_050050135.1 of Phycisphaerae bacterium. Taxonomy (GTDB): domain Bacteria; phylum Planctomycetota; class Phycisphaerae; order UBA1845; family UBA1845. The sequence goes on along the minus strand of JASFUW010000095.1, from coordinate 7,573 downwards.
CGAAGCGCGCGCTTTGTTGCTTCTGGCGGTTGAGGTATTCGAGACCGGTTACGTTATAGGTCACGCTCACACCGGCACGCAGAAAGAGGTTTCGGTTGAGAAAGTCCTGGACTTTCGTCTCGAACGTCTCGGGGACCCACAAGATGTCACCGGCTGCGAGTTCGATGTTGGGATCCTCACCCTTGGCGACTCGATTCAGGTCCAGTTTGACGTGGAAGTCCTGCCCGTCCGAGGCGCGCCGCACCAGCGTGGCGTGCTTCGGGTAGACGTCGGTTCGCGTTCCGTGGGCCGCCGCAAGCGCTTGCAGGACCGTGACGGGCGCGCCCACCGGATACTCCTGAGGTCCGGGCCGATTCACCAGCCCCCCGACAAAGACCATATTCGGTTGGGCGGCGTGTACCTCCACGATGTCACCGTCCGCGAGTTCGTCGAGCGCAAGCGCCGAAGCCAACTCGACCGGATCGGTCAGATCGAGCGTGACCGCCTCTCCCGTCCCTCGGACGCGATGCAGCGTTGCTCTTCCGGATGCCATCTCCGTGGCACCTCCTGCGCCGACCACGGCGTGGAGCATGTCCCGCTCGGTTCGACGAAGCGGGACGAGCCCCGGTTGCAGCACCGCCCCCACGACCAGCACGTCCGTGGTCGCGACCGACGCGAGCGCGACGTGACAGACCGCCTCCTTGAACACCGCGGGTGCGTACGCCTCGCAAATGGCATCCTCGACGTCTTCGAGTTCCTTGCCCGCCACCTGAACTTTGCCGACGATGGGAAGATCAATCTCGCCGCCGCGATCCACGCGTGCCCGTAGCTGACTCAGTGACCCGAGCGTGTCGCCTCCGGCGATGACGATTTCGAGCACGTCGCCCTGTCCGACGGCGTAGGGCCCCAGATAGCGATCGACTTCGACGTCAGACGGCCCTGGGCGCTTCGTCTCAGCGGCTGCCCGCTCCAGCGCCAAGAACTCGTTCAGCCCGATCCGGTGTTCGGCGCATCCGCCGGCGATCAGAAGTACGCCGACCGCAAGTGGCAGGCGTTTCGCGGCGGCGAGCATCGGTATCGACAATCTCGGTGACTCGGGGGTCTTGTCCATGGATCGATCCTTGGGTCGAACAGCCTTGCCCTCTGGCCGCGGACCCGGTCCGAGAACGCGATCGCGGCACACCGGGACATGTCGACAAAATAGGGGGATTGGGTTAAGGAAATCCCGGGTATCGTGGGTCCCGCATCACGGAACCGAGAACCCGCGCGGGCGACGGCAAGACACGCTCGTCGGCGCGGTTGCCGTTCCCGTCAATCGAGAACCTCGAGCAACATAGGGTCGATCTCGAGCTCCGCGGATTGCCCGAGGAACTCAACGCCGACATAGACACGCCAGGGACCGCTCCGCTTCAGAACCACCCCCTCGAGCCCGACGAGCGTGCCCTTGATCACGCGACATCGGGCGCCCCGACGCAGCCGGGGGTACAGGTCGACGGGTTCCTTGCTGGCCACGATGCGATAAATGTGTCTCAGGTCCTTCTTGAGTCGGTCCTGGTCAGCCACCTCCAGCGCATTGGCGATCCGGTTTGTTTTGAGAGCACCGAGCCGGTCTTCGGATGTCCCGCAGATGAAGAGGTAGCCCGGGAACAGGGGGATGTGGACTGGCAATATACGCCGACCATACTTACGCCGTTGCTCGACGAGTGGTAGGAAATACGGAACCTCCAAACGGTCGAGGTCGGCCGCCAGTGCCTTCTCGTTCCGCGCTCTGGTGTGAAGGACCCACCAGGTGCCTTCCATCGCGTCGATAAATGATGTGTCGACGGCGGGCGTTGGCGCTTCGTCACCCTCGGTGGGATCGGGTCCGTTTGGCAAAGATCGCTGTGGCTCGGGTCGCTCGTTCACCGTTCAACCGTCGGGTCAACAACCGTTCATCGCGCACGACGCCGAGTTGTAATCTCTTGTCGGCCGTGCAGCGCCGCCTGGACGGTCTCGGCTATGGCGACCGACCCGGCTGCTCGTCGGTAGCTTCGGCTTGCCTTTCGCGCCCGGCGAATCCTAAGTAGTCCCTGGACACGAATCAACCACGCCAGCCCGAGCACGCTCCTCGCGTTGCCGCATCGCGACAAGACACCCGTGCGAGACAAGGCTTCACCGCGCCTCCCAGGTCCGGGCGTGCTCCCTGCGACCTTTGAAGGTTGCCCGGCTCGAACCGTCAAGCGCGATCCGATGTCCGACTCGCCGTGTGGGGGAAGGGGTCCGACCGCAACCAGTCCCGAACGGTCCAGCCGCCGAGCATGCTCTCGAAGCGCCGGTCATGGCAAATGTCCGCGCCTTCTGCCCGAGCAAAGGTCCGGAAAACCGCGCGCGGGGTAGCGGTCAACTGCGGCTCGGGAAGAGACAAGCTCGACCACCGATCCGGCCGACGATCCAGCTTGCCGTGCCCCGTCCACACGGCGCCAGCGGCGCGAATCGGGCGGAGGCCAGAACCGCACGAACGAGCTACGTCTTTTATCGGGGTTGTCCAGTTTCACTACGCCCTGACCACGGAACGGTCCCCTGGACAAACCAAACGAGCAGTGGTCTCCGCAGATAAGGACCCTGTTATGAGGACCCGGACGACCTCGGGAACCACAAAAATCTTTCGGTTCGCACCGGCGTTCCTTGTTGCCTTCGGGGGATCACGCGGGTAACCTATTGGTACGGATCGGGCTATGGACGCTGTGGGGAGGCGTTGTTGACGACTCGTCTGACCCCTCGGGAGACGAATGTGAGGCTGCGGATCAGGAAGGCTTTGCAATCTGGGCTCGCGCTGCCTTTGGTTTGCGCCTGTCTCGGCGCGCTTGCGGACCGAACGTCGGCGAGCATCCCCGCGCGTTCTTCGGACATCGCCAACGTCGGCGAATTAGGCGCCGCCGCGTCGGTGGATGGAGCCGCCCGCATCGGCACGATCTCGGATCGGCTGCTCACCGACACCCTTACCACGACACCGACCGACACATTCCTTCCCGGGTTTGCGGGCTCTCTCGAATGGGACGACACCACCACCTCACAACTTGCGGATGTTCTCGATTTTGTTCCCGACAATCCTGACAAGCTTTTGGCATCAGTCGGTGACGACGCCCTGACCAACTACGCGAAGGTCGGGCGCCTCATGACCACCCGATCCGGGACCGTAGACAGCCCACCACTCGGCAGCTTGACGGGCAGCGATACGACGTCGGGCCCGCGCCCGATCGGTGGAGACGGCTCAACCGATCTGGGGGTCGGCACCGTCACACGCGTTACCGGTTCGACCAGCAACCGGCTCGAGACCGCGCCGGTCCCCGGCGCTGCGCTTCTCGCCGCGTTGGGCATCGGTCTCGTCGGGATCGCTCGCTTCCGCGGTTGGGTCTCCTAGCTCGTCTACCTAGCCGCCCCCGCCGCAAACCCGCTCACCGGATGATGTATTCCGTTGATATGGTCTTCTGCGCCCCTGGATTGTGCACATCGACAGCACGCTGATTCATCGGTATGATTCGGCCGGTTGGCGCCGGCGTCGGATCCTGTGGTTGACCGCCATTTGCTCGTACCGGGCTTCCCGAGCTCTTGCGGGATGAGTTGGCCGGGCGGCGGAACCTCGAACATGGTGGAGGAGGTGACCGATGAGGGCTCGTAAGGCTTGGGGTCTTTCGCTGCTGATCACCCTTTGTGCTGCGCTGTCGGGCGGATGCGTCGACGTGATCGTGGACGGGGTCGCCCGAGGCGTGAACATCTCGGTGCAGACCATCGTGCAGGACCTTTTCGCTGCCCTCGTTGACCGGGTGGTGAATCCGCCCACGGAGTAGACGCCGGTTCCCGCGGTCGGTCCAGCATCGCCCGCGACGCCGGTGCGTTTGGGCCTGGGGATCGTGCCCGGCGGGTGAACCTCAGGGGTGCTGGGAAGGCGCGAGCGAGGCGGCGCGGGCCACGAGGTCGACGAACTCCTCACGATAACCGAACGGATCATTCCCGATCGAAGCCGCCGCCATCTCCCGGATGGCGTCGATCGTAAACGCGGGCGCTACGGCTTCGGGGTCCGCGGAGGCTGGAACCGGGATGGTCCCGGCACCGCGAAGCCACATGCCGAACGAAGCGACCGAAGCGGCAAACACGAAATCTTCCGGCAGGTCGGATAGTGCCAGACCTTCGTCTCTGACAGGTACTTCAATGAGCTTGCTGGTGTCACCGTCCGGCTGCTTGTAGCGGAGCTTGACGGTCATCAGCTCGCCGTTCCGAGCCGCGGGCTTGAGCCCGCGCGGTCCTTCGTCGTCGGGAACCGCGTCTGCCGGCGATTGCTGATACTTGAGCGGATCGACGCTCGGCAGATTGACCTCGACGCCGCCCGGAACGATCTCGTAGAAGGCCGTAACAGTGTGTCCCGCACCGATCTCACCGGCGTCCTTGGTGTCGTCGTTGAAATCCTGGGCGGCGAGCAGCCGGTTCTCGTACCCGATCAATCGATAGGCACTCACCTCGAGGGGGTTAAACTCGATCTGAATCTTGACGTCCTTGGCGATGGTCATCAGCGTGCCGCCGATCTCCTCGACGAGCACTTTGCGCGCTTCGTTGAGCGTGTCGATGTACGCGTAGTTGCCGTTGCCCTTGTCCGCCAATGTCTCGAGCGTGGCGTCGTTGAGGTTGCCCATACCGAAGCCGAGCACGCTCAGAAAAACGCCGGATTTCGCCTTGTCTTCGATCAGGCGGGTCAGGCTGCTGCGATCGGTGGTGCCGACGTTGAAATCGCCGTCGGTGGCGAGGATGACGCGGTTGATCCCGTCCTCGATAAAGTTGTCGATCGCAGTCTTATAGGCAAGTTCGATCCCCGCACCGCCGTTGGTCGATCCACCGGCCTGGAGATTGCCCAGAGCTGAGAGAATCGTCCGCTTGTCATCGCACGACGTCGAGTCCAACGCGAGACCCGACGCCCCGGCGTATACGACCATCGCGACGTCGTCGTCATACGAGAGCTCGTCGACGAGCAACCGGATGGACTTCTTGACCAGCGGAAGTTTGTTTTGCGAACTCATCGAACTGGATACGTCGAGCAGGAAGACCAGATTGGCCGGCGGTCGCTCGTCCGGCGGGAATTCCTGACCCTTGATGCCGATTCGTGCCAGCAGATGCTCGGAATTCCAGGGGCAGTCAGCCACGTCCACGACGACGGAAAACGGATCGTCTCCGGTCGGCAGGGGATAGTCGTAGTCGAAGTAGTTGACCATCTCCTCGACGCGCACGGCTCCGGGGGGCGGAAGCTGCCCGTTGTTCAAAAACCGCCGGACGTTGGCGTAGGAGGCTGTGTCCACGTCGATCGAGAACGTCGACAGGGGGTTCTCCGTCACCGCAAGGAACGGATTTTCTTCGACGTGGTCGTACGACTCACGCGAGAAACCCGGCCGATCGCGTGGTTCCACCTCGGCGAGGACGTAGCCGAGGGCACCAAGATCGTCGTTCGTGCTCGGACAGATGTACCTCCGGACGCTCACATCTCCGGATCGCACGAGTGTCCAGTACGCCTGCGTATCGGACTCCCGCCCGTCGGCGTTGGGCATCATCCCCGGGACAGGGCCGGTGACACCCGCAAACACGGCGTTGACGGTATCAGACGAACCGGAGTCGGCATAACTCTGGCCGACCGCGTCATAATTAACGGCCGCGGTGTTCACTGGGGGCGGCGGCGATTCGTGAAGGTAGGAAGGTGCACGGCGCGGCGCCGGATTAGCTTCCAGCTCCGGCGCGTGCATCGCCACCACCGGGCCCTTGACAAGCGAGGTCGCGGGAGAGATCGAGGGCAGGAGGAACTGCCAGGCAACGACTACGAGCAGGAGGGCCGCGGCCGCGGCAAGGGGAAGGCGCAAGACCCGTACGAGACTGGGGCGAACGGTGGGAGTGCGACTCGCCCTTCCATTCAGCGACGCGGCTTTGGCATCAATGGTGTGCCGTTGATCGGGCGATAGCGTCACGACCGGCTCCGCCCGTAGTTCCTTTGTGAGCAGCTCGGCAGTGCTTCGTATTTCGTCGACCGCCTGTCGAAGCTCCGCGGACTGTTCGATCTGTACCTCAATCTCGGCACGTTCGCGCTCGTCGAGCTCGCCCAATGCGAAGGCGGTCAGTTTCGGGTTGTTCGGATCGATCTTCATGATTCACTCCATCCTGAGCCGCAGGCTTCAGCCTGCGCGGTTTCTCGGAAGCGGTTGTCGCGGTCGCACGTGATGCTCCGCGACAGCTCCCGGCGCGCCGGGAAAGGTTCCGCCCGCGACTCGGATCGGCGTTGTCTTGTCGCTACAGGGTCCATGCTAAACACTCAATGCGTCGAATCGCAGGCACCAAGCCTCTCGCGAATGCCCCTGAGCGCGGTGTGGATCAAGAAGCCCACGTTCGAAACGCTGTGCTTCGTTACGCCCGCGATCTCCTTGTAACTCAGTCCGCTTTGGAACCGCAGGCGCACGACGTCCTGCTGGTTCGCGGGCAGCGTCGCCAGTGTCCGCAGCACCTGACTGATGCCATCGTGACTTTCAGCAGCGGCGGCTGGGTTGGCATTCACGCTTGCCTGCGCTTCGGCCTTGGGTTCTTCCAGCGTTTGCATTCGCCTTTCCTTTCGTTGCACGTCAACGGCGCGTGACCGGCAGACGGTGTAAAGCCACTGGGCCAGATGTCCGTCTACGTTGGCCGGCTCCTCTGAACACAACCGCAGGAACGTCTCCTGAACCACGTCGCGGGCGAGGTCGACGTCTCCGGTGATCCGCGCGGCGTAGCGCGTTAACGGACCCTCGAACTCGTCGAGGATCGACCTCATCCGGACCCGGAAGGATGATTGCTCGGTTTCGTTCATGAACACCTAAGCCATTGCCTTCTGGCTTACCGCCAAGGGTTGTTCGTCCCGTTGTCGGCGACCGGCCGAAGCCACGTCCGTCCATGAGTATGACGAACGATGCTCGATTTTCTTAGATTCCCGCCCAAAGCGAAACGGAAGGTCCGTTTTGCCTTGGTCGTGGCCGACGCTGAGCTGTTCCTGCGGTGTTGGACGTGCCAAGGTCCGATCCGGTTTCGTCGGTCTTCGTCGCCTGCGATCTCTCGTCGAGAACGCGTCGTCCGCTAAACAAGAAAGCGAGGCGACCGTCCTCTGCCACCTGCCGCAGGTTCTATCGGCTGTACGTATGCCAGCTCTTGTCAGGGAGAGGGCCGAAAACGCCGCCAGCATGTTTTTGAAATTCGGGCTTGACCGGGTCTTACGGACCTTGAACGTTTCCCGCTGTGTCCCTAATATGTTCCAACGGCAGTGGGGTAAAGAGCTGTCATTGGGGAAGGGGTCAAGTTTCTTCTGGCGTATCACCTGCTTGCTTGTGCTACGCGGTATTTGTGTAAGGAGTGAAAATTGTGAAGCGAGTAAGAGGATCGGCACTTGGCCGTGCGTTCGCCGCCGGCCTTGTGGTAATGGGCTTGGCATCAGCCACGGTGATGGCTGATGGGACGGAAGAGCTAGGACCGCCGAGTATCGCCATCGCCTCAGGGTCGGGCATTGTCGCCGCGGGCGTCGGTCTTGACGTGCAACCGGGGATGCTGAGCATCGATGTTC
>JASFUW010000094.1:0-13840 GCA_050050135.1 Phycisphaerae bacterium | reverse complement strand
ACCCGGCAACCCGCGGATGTACCTCGTGCCGACCTCCTTGGACCGCATGAACATGTCTTCAAACGACTTCCCGAACGCGCGAATATCTTGATAGAACACGTAGTTCGTCACGTCCGGGTAGTGGTCCGCCAGCAGCAGCGTGTCCTTGATCGTGTTCATGCAACAGATGTTCGAGCAGTAGGGCCGACCGATTTTCGGGTTCCTCGACCCGACGCACTGCACGAAACCGATCCGCTTGGGCCGCTCATGATCGCTGGGACGAACGAAGTGACCCTCCGTCGGACCGCCCGCACAGATCAACCGCTCGAACTCCATCGACGTGATGACGTTATCGAAGCGGGTGTATCCGTACTCATCCATCTCGGTCGGGTCATACACGTCCAACCCGATGGCCACCACGACCGCCCCGACCTCTCGAACGATGATCTCGTCCTGATCGTCGTAGTTGATGGCTTTCTTCTCGCAGACCTCGAGACACTTCCCGCACGCGATGGGGTTGTTCCCCAGACAGTCGTCCATGTTCAGGATGTACGAGCAGGGCACGGCCTGTGGAAACGGAATATAGATCGCCTTCCGCGACGAAAGACCCATCTGGTACTCGTCCGGTTTGGTCACCGGGCAGACCTTGGTGCACTCACCGCACGCATTGCACAACGTCGGGTCGACGTACCGGGCCTTCTTACGGATCTTCACCGTGAAGTTCCCCACGTATCCCGAGACGTCCTCGACTTCCGCGAAGGTCATCAGTTCGATATTCGGATGCCGACCGGCATCGATGGCCTTAGGCCCGAGAATTCATATCGAACAGTCCATGGTGGGATACGTCTTATCAAGTTGCGCCATGATCCCACCGATGGAAGGGTCCTTCTCGACCAGTGTCACCTTGTGTCCCTGGTCCGCCAGTTCGAGAGCCGCCTCGATGCCCGACACGCCGCCCCCGATCACGAGCGCACGCTTCGTGACCGGCACGGTCAGCTCTTCCTGCGGTTGCAGGAATCGCGCTCGCGCCACAGCGGACGCAACCAGGTCCTTCGCCTTCGCCGTCGCTCCATCCCAGTCACCGGGGTGGACCCAGGAGCAGTGCTCGCGGAGGTTGGCCATCTCCATGAGGTACGGGTTCATCCCCGCCTCGCGCACGCACTGCCTGAACGTCGGCTCGTGCTGTCTCGGCGTGCAAGACGCGATCACGACGCGGTTCAGCTTGTGCTGATGGATCGCGTCCTTGATCTCGTTTTGCCCTGGATCGGCGCAGGTGTACTTGTTGCGAACCACGCAGACTACGTCCGGCAGCGTTTCCGAGTAATCCGCCACCGCACCGCAGTCCACGGCTCCGGCGATGTTCAACCCGCAGTCGCAGACGAACACACCGATCCGAAGCTCTTCTTCCGGCGGTTTCAATTCAACCATTTGGTGCCCTTCCTGATTACGAAACCGTTAGTCCGTGACCGTCGGGTTTCCCTACGTAGCGGCCGTTGCGGCCTTTTCCTTTTTCTCCGACCCTTGCAGCATCCTCGCTGCGAGGACAGCCAAATCTTCAACTTCAATCGAGGGTCCGCCCCCGTTCGTTCTTTTCTGCTCCGCTTGCGTGCAGGCAAAGTGGATCCAGCATTTCGGACAACTGGTGATCATCTTCGACGCCCCGGTCTCGGCCGCTCGTGCAAGTCGTGCGGTTTGAAGCTCGTGCGACTGACGATCACAGTGTACAAACCCGCTCGTACCGCAGCACTGGGCGTCACGTGGATGACGGTCCATCTCGAACAGTTCCACGTTCGGCCTCGCACCGAGAATCTGACGCCCCGGCTCAAACACCTCCAGATGCCGCACGAGCCGGCACGGATCCTGATAGGTCAGCCTTAGCTCACCGTTGCCCGGGAACTTGAGTTCACCGCTCTCGAGCCGCGGGATCAGAAACTCCGACAAATGCTCGACCTTCGGTGCGTAATCGGGGACCGCTTCGGCGTAATCCAACCGCCAGGTCCGGCAGCATTCCGCACATGTGGTCACGATGTGCTTTACGCCCCGATCCGCATAGGTTTTCGCATTCGCTTCAGCCAGCGCGACGAACGTCTTCGGATCGCCGCTCCAGAGCTGATCGTGCCCGCAGCAACGCTCCTCAGCCAAAACGACCGGCACGACGTCCATCGCGTTGAGCAACCGGATTGCCGACCGGGCGATCTCGATGGTCTTGATCCCGAACTCATCCGCGAACATCAGATCGAAGAAGGACAAACACCCCACGAACAGGGCGATCTCTCCCTCTTGTGCAACTTTCAGGTCGTCCGTGATCCACGACAGGTCGCGCTTCGCCCCGCGATCCGCCATCAAACGGGCGACGCAGTCCAACGCTTCGCCGTGCGGACAGGGTTCCCGTCGTTCAGGCGGCAGCAGTGATCGCATCCCTCGAACGTATTCACTGAAATGCACGTCCTGCGGGCAGCGCAGCTCGCAAGTGCCACACGTCAGGCACCGAAACACGCCGACGCCTCTGCCTTCAGCCTCCGCCTCCAGCGACTCCATCGCCACCTTCCGCGGCGAGAAGTTCCCCGACTTCGACAGCGGGCACATCGTCGTGCACTTGCCGCACTCGGCACACATCACCGCTCTCGTGGTCTGACGCAGCTTGGATAGCTGCTCCATGGCTCATCTCCTATCTACTTCGTGGCGGTCGCCGTCGCGCCCCGCTCACGAGCGGTTGCTATGACACGTGCCAGCGGTTCCTCAAACGCGTCATCCGCCGGGCCCTTCGCCCAGTCACATACGATGAGGCTGTCGTCCTCACCCATCGTTCGCAGCATCGCCTTCGCCCGCTCGACCTGACCCTCGGCCATCTTGGCACCCGAGCCGAACCGACACCGCACCGGATCACACCCTGCAACGAGAATCCCGCCCGCGCCGCGATGACATACGTCGAGCAACATCCCCGCGTCGATCTGGCCCGTACAGCGGAACCGGATCAGCGATCCCGTCACCCCGTGCGTGTTGCAGATTCCGTCGACGTTGCCGTATCGCCGCTCGCACGCCAGGACGACGATCGGTCCCGGCCCGACCGCGTCGACATCCGCGAAGGTCTCCTCCAGCCGCGCCTTCCACCAATCCGGTGACAGGGCACCGGCAGTGATCGCGTCCGTCGGACAGACGGACGTGCAGGGGTTGCACCCGCGACAAAGAGACGCCTCCAAGCGCGCAACCTTGCCGCCGTGCTCGCTGTCCTTCAGACTCAGGGCGTCGAACGGGCACACCTCTACGCATAGACCACATCCCCGGCAGCGCTCTTCGTTGATATACACACGACCCGGGAGAAGTCCGACCTCCATACCCAGCGACGTGTCGAGTTCGCCGAGTGCGCCCGGTCGAATCACGGGCAATAGCCAACCCGGTGTCGGGTGGTCGGCGTTCAGGCCCATCGCTACGTTCCCCGAGGCGCGGATAAACGCCGTCGGACCCGTGAATGTCCCGCCGTTTTTCGGAGCGCTGAGCATGATGTATCGACGTCGACAGCTCGGGGCACACACCTTGCACGCGTCGCAAGGTCCGCAACGCATGCAGCGCCTGGCCTCGTTGACCGCCTGATCGTGCGTGAAGGCCGACTCGACCTCGTTGAACTCACTACCTTGCTTCGGCCACACCATCTTCGGCCAAACGCGCTGAGCATCGACGGGTGGAATGTCGGGAAGCTCGTACTCCGCATAGTCCGCCGGCCGTTGGCCGTTGGTCGGAATGCCCGCCTTCCCCTCCTCGATGAATCGCCGGATCGATTTCGCGGCCTTGTGCCCCGCGTCAATGGCTTTGATCACCGTCGCGGGACCCGTCACCACGTCACCCGCCGCGAACACGCCCGCCCGCGGTGTCATGGCCGTGGCATCGTCGATCGACAGCCACCGCCCGTCCATCATCTCGTTGTTTTTGGGCACGAAGCTCAGATCTGCCACCTGACTGACCGCCGCCAGGACCCGGTCCGCCTCGATCGTGAATTCGCTGCCTGGAATCATGATCGGGCCCCGGCGACCGCTCGCGTCCGGCTCACCCAAACCGATCTTGACGCATTCGATGCCCGTCATCTTCCCGCCTTTGACGATCACCCGCGTTGGTGTCACCAAGAAGCGGTACTTAACGCCTTCCTCTTCGGCGTCTTTGATTTCCAGATCACCGGCCGGCATCTCTTCCCGGTATCGCCGGTACACGATCTCCGAAGACGACGCACCCAACCGTAGCGCCGTTCGCGCCGCCTCGATCGCCGTCGACCCACCGCCGATGACGACCACCTTACCTTCGACCGGCGTCCGATCCCCGTCATTGACCCGTCGCAAGAACGCCAGCGCATCCTCGATTTCCGAGCAGTCCTCCTCACCCGGAATACCGAGCGCCTTCCCCTTCTGAGCACCGACAGCCAGCAGCACGGAGCTGAATCCGTCCTTCAGCAATCCGTCGATCTCGATGTCTTTCCCGAGGGTCACACCTGTCTTGAGCTCGACACCGGCCTCGCACAGCATGTTGAACTCGCCATCGATGATCTCCCGCGGCAAGCGATAGCAGACAATGCCGTAGCGGAGCATCCCGCCCGGTGCCGACTCGCTCTCGAATATCGTCACCGGATAACCAGAAAGTGCCAGATCATAGGCAGCGGTAATCCCCGCAGGTCCCGAACCGATGATCGCAATCTTCTGCGGTCTCGGATCGGCCTTCGTCGGAAGCGGCGGCCGCTTGATCTCACCCGCTAGCTCGAGATCAGCAACGAAACGCTTCAACGCCCGGATCGCGATTGGCTCATCGAACCGGGCCCGCGTGCATTGCACCTCGCACGGATGATCACACACCCGACCGCAAATACCGGGCAGCGGGCAACGACGCCGGACCATCTCCAACGCGTCCGCGAATCGCCGCTCCGCGATCATTGAAACGTACGCTTTCACATTGATGCCGGCCGGACACGCGGTCGTACAGGGCGCGGTATCAATCCGCCGTATCGGCAGCGGTTCCGACTGAAGCGCCGGTACTAAGAGGCCGGCGTTCTCCAGGTTGAGCATGCCAACCTTCGGTGCCGTCGTTGCGATAGTCATGAAGCCACCTCCTGCACCGCAGCGCTTCCGGCGTATTCCTTCTCGAAGTGCTCGAACCCACGATCGAACGCGGCCAGGTTCAGTTCCTCCGTCCCTGCGGGGACCGAGTGCTTCACCGCCTCACGCATCGCCTCATGCGGAATGATCTTGGTCGCCGCGGTAAAGAAACCCAGCATCACGATGTTCTGCACCAATGACCGGCCCAGCGACTCCGCGATCCGCGTCGAGGGCACGCCGTACGCCGCCTGACCCTCCTTCGGCCGCGGCTGCACAAGGTCCGACTCGTACACCAGCGTGCCGTCGTCTTTCAGTTCGTCGCGGTACTTCTCGTATCCGTCGCCCGACATGACGACGAAGATGTCCGGTCGCGTGATGTACGGATAGAGGACCTCGGTGTCGGACAGGGCCAGGGTCGTGCTGCACGCTGACCCGCGGGCTTCGGGACCGAAGCTCTGGATCATGGTGGCGTTCTTGCCGGCGTCGATGGCGGTAGCCCGGCCGATGATATGCCCGGCCAGCACCACGCCCTGTCCGCCGAATCCGGTGATGCGTATTTCAATCCTTTTCATGGATCAATCCTCCCTCCGGCGACATGGGAACGTACTTGTCGCCGAGGATTCTGGTGTAGTGGTCGTGCATCATGTCCAGGAAGGTCGGCTTCTCGTCGTCGATGAACTTGCCGCACACCAGCTTGTTCTGGAAGTCGATGTCGAGCTCGCGGGTGTCGGCCCCGTGCTTGATCTCCGCGTTGTCGTGGTAAAACTGCATGAGGTTGAAGCCGGTCCCCAGCTTGTTGAGGCGGGCGTACAATGTCGAACAGGGCGCGACGATCTCGATGAACCGGAAACCCTTTCGCTGGATGGCTTCCTTGAACGACCAGGTCATGCGGCGTATGTGCAGGCTGGTCCAGCGGGCCACGTAGGTCGCCCCGCAACTATGGGCCAGGTGCGGCAGGTTGAAGGGTCGCTCGAAGTTGCCGAACGACATCGTCGAGGACCTCGCCGTTAGCGGGGTCGTCGGAGCGTTCTGCCCGCCCGTCATCCCGTAGATGAAGTTGTTGACCAGAACCACCATCAGGTCCATGTTCCGGCGGGCGGCGTGGATGAAGTGGTTTCCGCCGATCCCGGACAGATCACCATCGCCGGAGAAGACGGTCACCAACAGTTCCGGTCGCCCGAGCTTCAGCCCGGTGGCGAACGGAATGGCCCGGCCGTGCGTCGCGTGGAACGCGTCCAGCTTCATGTAACCGGCGACCCGCCCCGTGCATCCGATGCCCGAGACGATCGAGACCTTGTCCAGATCGACTTTGGTCTCATCCAGCGCTTGGGCGAAACACTTGACCACCGTCCCGATCCCGCAGGTCGGACACCAGATGTGCGGTATCCGATCCATTCGTAAAAACGGCGCAACGGGGTGTTCTTGTGTCGTCGGTTCTACTGCCACTGCCGTACTCATTTCGCTGCCCCCAAAATGGCGTCACAGATGTCCTGCGGATCGTGTACGCCGCCGCCGCCGTGCGGCACGCAGATCGCGCCCGCTTTCCCGCCGGCACAGCGCTCCACCTCCAGAACCATCTGACCATAGTTGATCTCGGGCACCACAAACGCCTTGATCTTCCCCGCCAGCTCGCGGATGCGCTTCTCGGGGAAAGGCCAAACCACGATCAGCCGTATCACACCGACCTTCACCCCCTTCTTCCGCGCCAGGTCGATCCCCATCCGCGCCACCCGAGCCGTGATCCCGTAGCAGACCACGACCACGTCCGCCCCGTCCGTAGCTTCTTCATCGAAGCGGCAAATCTTGTCGGCGTTCTTGTTGATCTTGTCGATAAGCCGGTGAACGCACTTCTCCTGACACGCCGCACTCATGTCCGGGTACCCCCGCTCGTCGTGTGTCAGACCGGTCGTATGGAAGCGGTACCCATCCCCGGCACGGGCGAATTCCGGAACCGGGCTCCCATTCACGCGATAGGGCAGAAACTCGCCGGGCGGACTCGAGGTCAGCTTCCGCGGAACGATCTCGATCTCCTCCGCCGGCGGAATCACCACCTTCTCCGTCATGTGCCCCACGCACTCGTCCATCATGAACATGACCGGAACCCGGTACAGCTCCGACAGGTTGAACGCCTCGATCGTCAGGTCGAACGCCTCCTGCGGAGACTGCGGGCTTAAGGCGATCAGCTCATAATCCCCGTGCGAGCCCCACCGAGCCTGCATCATGTCCGCCTGACCGGTCATGGTCGGAAGGCCCGTCGACGGGCCGCCGCGCTGCACGTTCACCACTACGCATGGGGCTTCCATCATCGCCCCCAGCCCGATGTTCTCCATCATCAGGCTGAAACCCGGACCGCTCGTGACGGTCATGCACTTGGTACCCGTCCAGGACGCCCCCACGACGGCCGCCATACTCGCCAGCTCGTCTTCCATCTGGATGAAGGTTCCGCCCATGAACGGAAATCGGCGGGAGATGCGCTCGACGACCTCCGTCGACGGCGTGATCGGGTACCCCGCCACGAACCGGCAACCGGCCGCCATCGCCCCCTCGCCGCACGCGAAGTCGCCATCGAGGTAGTGGGCGCCGGTCAGGACGCCCGACGGGTCAGCTTTCAATTGCGTTCCTCCTTTGTTTCCGTCGACCGGTAATCCGGAGTACCGTACTTAGACGCATGATGCACCTACCTCACGCTCCGGTCCCGCACTAATCGGCGGTCTGGACCCCGGCACGCCGGGGCTCGTCATCGGGAACCGGCGTGCTGTATATCGCGAAGTCCGGGCAGATCATCTCGCACAGGTTGCAGTTCACACATTCCCCGTGCTTGACCACCTCCGGCGGATGGTAGCCCTTCTTGTTGAACCCCTTGGACAGTACCAGGACGTCCTTTGGGCAGTACTCCACGCAGAACCCGCAACCCTTGCACCGGTCCGCGATCACCACCACGTCCCCGTGCGGGATTTTGACCTTGTCGTGGTCCAACGGTGTCCGCCAATACCTCATCGCAATGTCTCCCAAACGACCCATTTCGGCCGTCTTCCACGTCCTGGCACTCGCTCAGCACCCCTCCACGAGGTTAAGAAACCGCACTGGGCGGTTCTAAACCAGCCCCCTCCCCGACAAAGGGGGCTCTCCCCGGCGCCGCCAGCCGCCGCTCGATCCGAACCGGTCGACCAGCCTCTCCCACGTGGGCTGGCGGAACGAACTCATGGAGTCTCCTGAGGCGCCATCTCCGAAGTACCCGACCCGCAGGCCTGCTGGTAGGGACAACCGCCGCGCAGCACTGCAACGCGACAGTCGTCCGCGATGTAAGCGCCACACCTCAAGCAAGACTCGTTCCCCCGCTCCACCGGCTCGAGCAAAGAAAGCGAGAATCGCTCCATCAGCCGGGTCATCCGATCCAGTTCAGCCGGGCTGAACGCCTCGAACACCGGCGCCAACCGATCCACCTTCCGCCCCTCATACACGCGTACGAGACGCCGCCCTTTCGGGCTCGGCGACAGCAGTGTGGCCCGCCGATCACCTTTCGACGGGCTCCGCACGATCAGCCCGAGTGCTTCCAGTTTGTTGATGCTCTTGGTTGCCGCTGGCGGGCTCAGCCCCAAAAGACCCGCAACCTCACCGACCTGGTGCCCGCCGTTCAGCGTGATCGCCTTGAGAAACTGAAACTGCGATGGCGTAAGCGAGATACCCGAAGCGTCCCGTAGCGGTCCCACTTCCAGGATTTCCCGGACGATCGATGAGAAAATGTGCAGGTGGCGCAGCAACTGGACGCGCGGATCGCCGACCGCGGCATGACCGGCGGACGGGGACTGTCTGGCTGGTTTTTGCTCGCTGTTCCCGCGGGGCATATCTTTTACCCGGTGAGAATTATACCGCGGTAAGTATTTAACCGCGTAAAATACATCGTATAAATCTCCCGGAGGCTTGTCAACGGAATCGGTTCCTCCTGTCGGGTAACTTGTGTCGCTCACGCTCCCGGTCGCCGCTGGATTGAATCCGCATCAATTTAGTCCTATTCTCGCGCCGGGATGGCATCGCCTACCGGGCCGCGGCTTGGACGCCTGTTTCGCCGCTGCGATGCCTGGACAACCTGTGCCAGAACTCCGGCGCACTTGGCGAGCGTCGCTTAAGCGCCGAGAATACCACCGGACGGACCGAGCGACGCATTCGATCACGGCAACCAGCGCTCTTCTACCCACGAGCGGGAATCGGGTCGGTTCTTAATGATAACGAGTCGTAGTATTTGCGCGAGCACCACGACGCCCGATCGCCAACGACGGAAGGACCCCACATGATGGAGCCTCGTACGACCAAGATGATCACCTGCGCCCGATCGCGCAGGGCACTGCGCACGGTCGCGCTGGCATTGGCGCTTCTCGGTGCCTCCAGGTGGGTAGACCCCGCACCCGCCCGCGGAGAGGACCCCTGGCGAACCCGCGACCCGGTCGTCGCCGCCACCAATCGCGGCGTCGCGTTCATGGAGCAATACAAGTACGCCGACGCCGTCCGGGCCTTCGAGGACGCCCTGCGCTTCGACCCCGGCTCGACCGAGACCCGCGTCAACCTCGCCATCGCCATCTTCAACCGGGCCGCAAAGGGCGACCTCGAGCGCGGCAACGAACTCCTTGACGCCGTCCTCAAGGACGATCCCAAGAACGTCCGCGCCTTGTATATGCGGGGCGTCATTTACCAGTACCAGGGCAAGGACGAGCAGGCGCTTCCCCTCTTTCGACGCGTTCTCGAACTCGTCCCCAATGACGCGTGTTCGTGGTATCTGCTGGCCCGGAGCAAAGCGCACCTCGATCAGCCCCACGTGCAGGAATTGGAACGGGCCATCGAGGAGAACCCCGTTCTGGTCAGCGCCTACTACGACCTGATGCGCGCCGCCACGCGCGCCGGCGACCAGGAAAAGGCCGAGAAGTACCGCGACACGTTCCTCCGTCTCCAGAAAAGCCCGTTGTCCGACAAGCTGGTCATGCCCAACTACAACCAGATGGGCCCCCTCGCCCGTGTCACCCCCTTCTCCGGCAGACCCGCCCGCGGCGCATCAAGCGGTGCCATCCGCGCCGACAAGCCAAAGACGGCCTACCGAGCGAAGGCTGCAAGGTCCCTATCGAGCTGGGTGGCGAAGACTCCTGCAGATCGACTCAGGTTGCTTCCATTTGGACCGGTGGCAGCAATGGCGGATGTCAACGGTGATGGACGATTGGACCTGCTTATCGCGGGTGCGTGGCCAATGTCCCATCCCGCGCTTCTGCTCTTACTAGGTCGACCGGGGGGGCGTTTCACGGCAAGCAGCCACCCAACCGGCCTGGAGAGCGTGCGTGAAGCGTCATCGTCCGCGTTCGGCGACTATGACAATGACAACAACCTGGACATCTTCGTGAGCTGCATGGAGACGAATTACCTCTTTCGCGGGAACGGTGATGGAACGTTCGAGGACGTCACGGCTCGTGCTGGCGTGGCCGGCGACGACGTCCCCACATATTCAGCCGTGTTCCTGGACGCCGACCATGACGCCGATTTGGATCTCCACGTCTCCACGGGACGCATGGTCATTCCGCAGGACATCCCCCCGAACGCACCCATGGGCGCCGGCCATCCTGCCTTCCACAACCAACTGCTCAGGAACAATGGCAATGGGACATTTACGGAAATCGCCACTGAGCCCTGGGGTCCCACCGGGGACGGCGGCGCATTCCTCGTTCCCGGCGACCTCGACGGCGATCGCGACACAGACCTTGTCTTGTTCAATACCTACCCCGGCGTCTACTACAACGATCGTGGCGGGCGCTTCCAGGCCGGAGAGATTACGGACCAGCCGCTTCCGGAAACACGCGGTGGGGCCTTGCAGGACCTGAACGGCGATGGGTGGCTCGATCTTCTGACGTTCCCCGCGCATGACACACCGTACGGTCTCTACCTAAGCGACGGAACAGGAAACCTCAAACCGTCTGACCAGTTCGACGGCGTGAATGAAACCATCGCCACCTGGGGAAGTTCCTTTGACACACGTGTCACCGATGTAGACCTGGACGGCGACCTGGATATCGCTTTGTTCGGCCAAGCCGGGCACGTCTTGCTGAATGACGGATGGGGACGGTTTGTCCCCAGACCCAACGTCTGGCCGGCGCCGTCCAACGGGAAAGCCAAGCTCCTGGCACTGATCGACCTTACCAAGGACGGCCTTCCGGACGTTCTCCGCATCGTGAGCGAAGGACACGGTCGCATCGAGTTGGTACCGACAAAGATGAGCCCGCCCGCAAACTGGATGGCCATCACGCCCACAGGCTCACGCGGCGAAGACAAGCGAACCCGCAGTCCGGCCAGCGGATACGGCACCGTGCTCGACGTACGCTGCGGCATTCACAGCCAACGCCTCGTATACACCGGCCTCGACGGCGGATTGTGCCAATCACAAGTCCCTCTTGTCATCGGCCTCGACGGCGCAACCAAGGCCGATTACGTCGCCTTCCTCTGGCCCGACGGCGTGACCCAATTTGAAACGGAATTGGCCGCAGGCCGATATCACACCGTCAAGGAGTCCGAGCGAAAAGTCTCGAGTTGCCCCGTATTATTCGCATGGGACGGCCGCCACTTCCAGTTCATCACCGACTTCGCCGGCGTCGGCGGCCTCGGCTACTACATCGCACCAAGTCAATATTCCTATCCCCAGGCCCTCGAACATGTCAAAATTGAACCGGATCAGCTCGAATCCAAGGACGGTTTCTACGAACTGCGCCTCACCGAGCCGATGGAGGAGGTCGGCTACATCGACCGCGTCGAACTCCTCGCCGTCGACCACCCGCGCGAACTCAGCGTCTACCCCGATGAACGATTGGCCGTCTCCGGTCCACCCCCGACCCATCGGACCCTGTGCATCGGCGACCGCATCTTCCCTGTCAACGCCACGGCACCGAACGGAACCGACTGCGCCGACAATCTCACCAAATCCGACCGCGTCTACGCCTACGAACCCACCATCGACCGACGGTACTACGGCTTCTGCGAGTACCACACACTGCAACTCGACTTCGGCGACCGACTCTCCGGCTTCGGCGCACAAGACCCCGTCTATCTCTACCTCAACGGTTCCATCGAATATCCCTACTCCCAAACCACCTACGCAGCCGCGCAATCCCATGTCACCTGGGACCCCATGAAGATCGAGCGGCAAGCACCCGACGGAACGTGGCAGACCATCGTCCCCGACGCCGGCGCATTCGGCGGAATGCAACGCATGATCACCGTAGACCTCACCGGTAAGCTGCCGCTCGACACACGACGACTCCGCATCTCGACGAACCTCGAGGTCTACTACGACCAGATCTTCGTCGCTGTCGACCGTGGCACGAACGAACTGGACATCAGATCGGTCCCGATGGCAGATGCCGACCTGCGTCGACTCGGCTTTCCCTTGGAATACACACCCGATGGCCGCCATCCTACCATTTATTCGTACGACATCATCGAACCCACGTCGTCGTTCAAAATGTTGAAGGGCAACTACACGCGCTACGGCACCGTCGAAACGCTGCTCAGCGAGTTCGACGACCAGTACGTCATTCTCGGCACGGGCGACGAGATCGCCGTACGATTCGATGCCACCTCGCTGCCACCGCTTCCCCCGGGCATGGCACGCAGCTTCATCCTCGTCTCCCACGCCTACTGCAAAGACATGGACCTCTACACCGCTACACCCGACACCGTCGAGCCGTTGCCGTTTAAATCAATGAGCGAGTACCCCTATCCACCCGCGGAGCACAACCCGGACACCCGCGTTCTGCAGCGCTATCACCAACAGTTCAACGTCAGGACCGTCCCGTAATCGAACTGCCCATGTTAACTGACAACATCTAAACCGCGTCAAGATACGCGACCGAGGAGAGTCGAAGCGGTCGAAATACGTACGTAGGCTTCCCATCGCCCCTAATCGCCAAGAATAAGCTTTATGCTTCAATGATCGCGGACTTAACTGCATCCAAACTAACGACCGCTGGAGATGCGGCGTGCGGTCGACCACATCACCGTGCGGACGCGGACGCGGATTCACATAGTCCCTGAGTGCCCGCCCGAACGTTCGACCGTGCAGACACTCGCCAAAGTATGGAGGCAGATCATGCCCAAAGTCGGCAGAAGCATGGTTGCTAGCGCGGTTGTATTGAGCCCCTGCATTTGGGTTTTGTCCGTTCAGGTGTTTGCCGACGAGCGATCCGATTCGCTCACGCAGACCCGCGACCGCCAGGGGCAAGTCTCTGACCCGCAGGACGAACTCACCCAGGAGTTGTTTCGCGATTATTGGATCACCGCGGGACCGGATCATCCGGGTGAAACCTACCAGAACCTCACCTTGCCAGAAGGCTCCTTCGGAGACGACTGCGAAACGTTCGGAGGTCGCGTCTACTACCAGGGCGTCCCGCTCGACAATCACAGCTATGGTCAGACCGACACGATCCTGCAGCGAAGCCACGAGCCGGTTCGACTGCGCGATCCGGTCGGAACCATGGGCACCGTCGATCTGGTGCTCACCGAACTCAACCTGGTAAGCATCGATCCCATCACAGTCATGTGCGATGATGGTGAACGGAGCTTCGACATCAACGTTGGGCTCTCTTCGCAGCCCGCACCAACCGGTTGGCTGACAGCCACCAAGACCGATCCGAACGGCGGCACCTTCGAATCGACCTTCTACCTTTACCCCTATTTGACGTTCACTAACGTCGGCGACCACGACGAGGTCTATGAGCTGGACATGGCCGACACCTCCGACCCCATCGAACTCTCGGGTG
>JASFUW010000093.1:0-13842 GCA_050050135.1 Phycisphaerae bacterium | reverse complement strand
CCGCAACGCCGCCGCCGTCAGCATCACCATGAACGCGATCTTGATCGACCTCACGGGCAATGCGTGCGTCAGCTTGCTGCCGAACAGACTGCCGACGATGGCCGTCGGGATCAACACACCGGCGAGCACGAAAGATTCGACGCTCCCGCCCGTGTCGTGTCTGTACGCCGCGTTCTTGGCGATCGAGCCGACGAGACTCGTCGCGATGATGATGGACGCCGAGTTCGCCACCGCGATGCGCATCGGGATGTGCAGCAGCCGTCGCTGGAGTGGCACGGCCATGACACCGCCCCCGACACCCAAGAGCCCGGCCACGAGACCGACGGGAACGGCAACGGCAGCCGCCGCCCACCACCCGATCGCCCGCAAGCCGTTCGGCGCCTGCGAGGTACTTTCGCCGCTACGGTGCTGGTCGGAGCGCCTAATCAGGCGGTACAGATCGAACGCGCCCACGCCCAACAGGAACAGCCCGAACAACCCGCGCAGATTCGCCTCGCCGCGTCCCGCGAAGACCGGCAACTCGCTGAGCCCGACGCCGACGATCACCGCGACGACGGCCAGCGGTACGATACGAAGGACGGTTTGCCCTTCGATCGCCCGGGCACCGCGGTGTTGATAGACGGCCGGAACCGCGACGAAGAAGTTCACGATCATGGCGGCCGCCTGGTAGAGATGTTGGTTCGGTCCGAGCACTTCCGTCATCGCCGGGATCATGATGATGCTGCCGCCCACCCCCAGCATCCCGCCGAAAATCCCCGCGAGAAGACCGATCAGCATCAGGGCAATGAGATCGAAGGCTCCCAAGGTCAGCTCCGTTTCGTATCGCAGGATTCAATTCGGTCGACGCGTGACACGTTCGGGTGTGCGCGCAACGCGCCCCGTGAATCCCGGCGTTTAGATGACGAGCATCGCGTCGCCGTAGCTGTAAAACCGGTATCCGAAGTCAACCGCATGTTCGTATGTCCGCCGCGTGACGTCGATGCCAGCAAACGCCATCACCAACGCCAGAAGCGTGCTCCTGGGCAAGTGGAAATTCGTCAGCATCGCGTCGACGACGCGGAACGGATACGGCGGGTAGATAAACAGTTCGGTGTTGCCCGCGGACGGTCGCACGAGCCGCTCACTACCTTCGTCGGCCGCCGACTCCAAGCTCCGCACTGTTGTCGTTCCGACCGCCACCACGCGACCGCCCCGCTCGCGACACTGTCTGACGGCGCCGACCGTGTCGGCCGATACGTTGTATCGCTCGCTGTGCATGTGGTGTCGCGTGACGTCGGCGGCGTCGATGGGCTTGAACGTGCCGGCGCCGACGTGCAGGGTCACGTATGCCACGCTGACGCCGGTTGCACGCAACCGGTCGAGCAGCGCGTTGGTCAAGTGCAGCCCCGCCGTCGGTGCGGCGACGGCGCCGGCCTGTCGGGCGTACACCGTCTGGTACCGGCGTCGATCCTCGACGTCGGTTCGCGCGTCCGGGGGATTGCGCTTGATATACGGAGGCAGCGGCGTGCGCCCGATCCGGTCGAGGACCTGCTCGACGCTGCCATCCATGTCGATAGCCACGCGCCACTCGCCTTGACCGAAGGCGTGGCGGAGCCGCATCGCACCGACAGCGCGGTCGTCCGAAACGAGGTCCAGCGACTCTTCCGGTTCGAGTCGGCGCGAGCCCTCCAACATGACGCGCCACGTCCCGCCGTCCTCTTCGAGAAGGAACAGCCCCCGCACCATCCCGCCCGTTTTTCGACGCGCGGTGAACCTAGCCGGGAGCACTTTGGTGTCGTTCAGGACCACAAGGTCCCCGGCGGCGAGAAGCCGGGGGAGATCGGTGATCTTGCGGTCGGCGAGGCGCCCTGCCGCGCGATCGACGAGCAGCAACCGCGAGCCCTCTCGTTTGGGAGGTGGATGCTGGGCGATCCGATCCTCCGGAAGAGCGTAGTCCAGGTCGGCGAGGCTGAACGCCCCGCGTGTCTCATGGCTCGTTCCACTGTCCGTCATAAGGAGGTCACTTTTTGCACGCTCCGCTCGCAAGTCAGGCACGACAAGTTACCGCAGAAGGTCGTGAGTTCGCAATTCGAGGTTCGCCGGCCATCAGGACGAGGTACCGATCGGTCAATCGCGATCGGCGGCCTGCAATTCGTCACCTACCGCAGCGGGTGATATGATGCTGCGCATGAATGCGAAATCCGGCGTGGTCGCCTGGCTGATCTACATCCTGGTGCGGACTGTGTTCGCCGTGATGCAGACGTTCCCGATCGACTGGAACTTGAAGACCGGGCGTGTGCTGGCCCGCCTTTGGCCTCGCATCGCGCCCCGGCACCGCGAACGGGCCGTCACCCACTTGCGTGCCGCGCTCGGAGACCGGTATCCTCCGGCCGAGATCGAGCGGTTGGCAGATTGCTGCCTCGAAAGCGTAACCATGTTCGCGGTGGAAGCCATTTGCCTGCCGCGCCTTATCAATGCCAACACGTGGTCGCGGTACATCGAGCTGCGCGATTTCGAGGAGGCCCTCGAGCTCCTCCTTTCCGGCCGCGGGGTGATCCTCGTCACCGGACACTACGGGTCGTTCGAGGTTCCCGGTCATCTGTTGTCGGCCCTCGGGTTTGCGACGGTGGCGGTCATGCGCCCGCTCGACAACGTCTACCTGAACCGCTTCGTGGTTCGAAGCCGGAGGACGCACGGCCTGTCCTTGCTCGACAAGAAGGGTGCAACGTCCCAGGCCGAACGTATCCTGCGCGAAGGCAGGGCGTTGGCGTTCATCGGCGATCAGGACGCGGGACGCAAGGGTTTGTTCGTCGACTTCTTCGGCCAACCGGCGTCGACGTATAAGTCCATCGGATTGCTCGCGATGGCCACGGGGTGTCCCATCGTCGTCGGTTACGCACGAAGACGCGGGAAGACCGCACGATACGAAGTCGGCGTCCAACGGACCATCCATCCCCATCACTGGGAGGCGCAGGACGACCCGTTGACGTGGATCACTCAGGCCTACACCAGCGCTATCGAAGCCGCGGTGCGCGCCGATCCGAAGCAGTATCTGTGGATCCACCGCCGCTGGAAGTCGAAGCCTCGTGCCAAACGAACGGCACCGCCCGTTACGCGTGCGCCGGAACTTGCCATGGAGCGGCAAGGTGTCGGACATGGTGGAGACTCGGCCTGATCTTCAAGGGGCACCGCCTCGTGAATGCACAGTCAAAGCCGGAAACACCGAAACAGGCGGCGGCGCGAACGGAGAATCCCGCGGTCGAGGGTGGCGAACCGCAAAGCCCGACGCCCGACACTGCAGCCTGGCCTCGAATGGACGGCGTCGGTGTGGCGGCGGTACTCGTGACGCTGATCGTTCTGGCGGTGATCATGATTCCGCGGTTGCCGCCCGGTGTATGCTTCCACGATTCCGGGGAGCTGCAGCTTGCGTCGACCGTTCTCGGGATCGTGCACGCACCGGGTTATCCCGGTTACGTCAGCCTCGGATATCTCGCGACGCTGGTACCCGGCGTGGACCCGGCGTACATGGTCACCCTGGCGTACCTTCTCGCGGGGTTCGCGGTGATCTGTCTCTTGATCATGATGCAGGTTCGGCTCGGCGGTGAGCCGTTGATCGCCTGCGGTATCGTATTCGCGTTCGTTGCGGTACCTCGCGTGTGGGAGAACGTGATCACGCCGGAGGCCTATACCCCGTCGCTGGCGTTTTCTGCCGGAGCAGCGTATCTGCTGTTTCGTTATACGAGGCTGGGTCGCCGTCGGGACCTTTACTGGGCGGCGTTTCTGTTCGGGATCGCGCTGGGGAATCGCCCGCCGGTTCTGTTCGCGCTTCCCTTCTTTGTGCTTGGATGGTGGATCGCCAGGAAGAAGTGGGACCGATCATGGCGCGAATCCGGTCGAACCTTCGGCATTTTGCTGGGGTGTGCGATCGTTCCGATCGTCTACTCGTTGGCCTACCTCTACCTTCGTGACACTATCGCGACACCCTACAACTACCTCGAGAACATCTACCACGAGAGCGGGCAGATACCACCGCTGAGCAATGGCTGGCAAGCCAAGGTTGAACGCGTCATCTATCACACCACCGGGAGGGAGTTCAGCTACGCCATGGGCAATAGCTGGGACGAAATCTGCGACAAGGGGAGGTGGATCTACAACGAGTTTTTCATGTACCAGCCGGTGAAGTTGGTCCTGGTGCTGGTTGCGGTGGTCGGCGGCGCGGTGATCGCATTTCGCCGTTGCGCCGTGGCATCGTGGGTGCTCACCGGGCTGGCGTTGGCGAGCCTCATCTTCATCTTCGCTTACGGGATGTATGGTCAGGCGGCGGACTACATGCCGCTCGTTTGGGTTGCCTACATTCTGGGCGGACTGTCGCTTTCTTGGGTGATGGCACGACTGCGCGAACGTCCCCGCCGGTTGATCTCGGTGGCTTTAGCTGCGGCAGCCGGCACGTTCGTAGTGTGGGAATCGAGGACCTGGCCCGGACCCGGTCTGGGTGACGACGCGACGGACTACCTGGAGGCATTCGATATGGCTGCGCTTCCTGAAGACGCGGTCATCTGTACGAAGTGGCCGGAGATTCCTCCACTCTACTACGCCAAGTTCGTGCTCACGGACCGTCGTGACATCCAGCTCATCCCTGCACATGACACACACTGGTTGCGGTTGATGCGACGGTACACCGACCGACCTATTTTTCTCACCCGAAGCTCCAAGCCGGTCAGGCACCTGAAGCTGACGCCGTGCCGGTTTCGCGTACTTGAAGACCCGGCGCGTCCGAACCGAGGTGCCGAGCGCCGCGGAACGCTGCTGTGGCGGGTCGACCCGGACCAGAGGCTCGATCCGACCAACCCACCCCGATGATCGGAGTGCCGACCGCGCGCAAGACGTGCCGCACCTCGTGTCAAACCTGTTTGACCGACCTTATCGGACGCACCGCCGCAGTACGCGTGCGGAGCGGGCGAAGCAAACGAATGCGTGGGCCGCGACGATAAGAATGGAAGCGACGTGGGATGAATCGCCAGGGCGAGGCTGGCCCGCCCCGGTTCCGGCGGGCACAAGGCATACGCAGTCCCGGTGGAGGGTCGGCGCGGGCGTTTCGCCCGAGCGCGTCTGGGCGCGCTGGGACCGTCAACGGACCGGCGGTGCGATCGCAGCCAGGGGCCAACCGGCGTGCGCGTGGATCGTGCCCCCCACCGGGTGCGCGCGGCATGGGGTCCGGACCGCAGAACCGTTTGGTACGGGTTATGGACCGCGATCGAGAACCAACGGATGACCGAAACGGACACGACGACCACCTGGGAAGACAAGCTCGACCTGGAGCTGATCAAGTTGGCGGAGTT
The DNA here is from genome assembly GCA_050050135.1 of Phycisphaerae bacterium. GTDB lineage: Bacteria > Planctomycetota > Phycisphaerae > UBA1845 > UBA1845. Next base: position 8,524 of record JASFUW010000093.1, on the reverse strand, counting down.
GGAGGCGTCGGCGACCAACGCGGTGGTCGGGGCAACCGCCCCGACCCGCTCTGCGCCCGTGTCCCTCGATGCAATCGACGGCAAGACGGTGACCATCCGCGAGTTCAGGGTCAGGTTCTCGGATTACATCCGCGACCGCATCCCCCTCCCGGTCAGCGTCTACGACGGGCGCGACCGGCTGCTTGCGGCGGGCGGGTCGCGCATAACGCGCAACTTCGTCGTTCTACTCCGCCAGCGCCGCATCACGCACGTCAAGCTCCGCCGCCCGACGCCGGGGGAATCATCGGCCGGCGCCTTGATCGACGAGTCTGAGACCCTGGACGCGGAGCTGCACACCAAGCAAAGCAAAATCCTCGACGAGCGCGCGGCCGGCGAGATGATGCGCCCGATCGTCGCCCACCCCGTCAGACCGTGGCGTCGACCTCGTTTGCCCATCGATGATCTGAAGCAAGAGGCAGCCGTCGGCGTGCAGCGCCACGAAGCCACCAGCGCCACGGTCGAGGAGCTCTGCACCAAGCTCAAGCCGGGCAGAAAGACCTCCGCATCGGAGCTTCAAAGCTCGGTCAATCACTTCGTGGACGCGGCCGCCGCCGACTTCGACCTTCTGCCGCTGATCGTCGCCATGCAGCAATCCGACGATGAGTATCTGTTCGACCATTGCGTCAACGTCGCGTTGTTGAGCGTGGCGATGGCTTCACAACTCGGGTTCGAGCGCGAGATCATCATCGAGATCGGTCTCGGTGCCATGCTGCAGGATATCGGGATGCTGCGCGTGCCTCATGCCATCCGCCTGGCCCCCAGGCCCCTGACGGAGCGCGAATGGCACGAGATCCACCGGCACCCGCTGCACACGCTGGACATGATTGCCGAGCTGCGCAGCGTTCCCCAGGTCGTCAAGTTCATCGGGTATCAGGTTCACGAGCGGATGGACGGCAGCGGTTATCCCCGACGCCGCCAGGGCCATCAGCTTCACGAGTGTGCCAAGATTGTTGCACTGGCCGACGCCTACGCCGCCATGACCCGGAAGCGCCCCCACCGCGAGCCCCTGACGCCCTATCAGGCCGCCAAGACGATCCTATTGGAGGGCGCGTCCAACAAGTTTGAAAAACGGCTGATCCGCGTGCTGTTGGATACGATCTCGCTGTTTCCCATCGGCAGCCGCGTGTGCCTGAGCGGCGGTATCAACGCTCGCGTGCTCCGCACCAATCCCGGCATGCACACCCGCCCCGTCGTCGAGGAACTCTCCGTTGACGGATCGCCTACGGGTCATATCATCGACTTGTCGCAGGAAGAAGAACTCGCCGTGGTCGCCACCGACTGACCACGCGTTCGGCCGGGGCGTCAGGGGAGGCATGACACGCCGTATACTGATGCAGCCATCGTCAACGTGTAGAACCAGGGCAGCCGGCGCGCTACGATGATAAGGAAACGCATTCGCAGTGGAAAGTCGGGCGAAACGGACCGTGTTCCACCGGGATACGTTCTCGGCGACACGGATGTCCCTCGGTGTGAAGGGCTAGTGTAAAGCTGTGTTCCGTCTTGGTTCAAAATCGTTTGTCGGTGCGCTGCGTCGGCGGGCTAGGAGGATGCGTGTCCAGGCATCTGTTGGACACGAGGACGGCGAGTCCACCCTGGCGTCTATCGTTGCCGACCCCCATGGCTTCTATTACATCGCACCGCGTCAGCTCGGCGAGCTTTGCGCATTGATCCTCGGACAGGCTGAGGTCGACGGCGCCACGCAAATCAAGCTGCACTATGGCAAGAACAGAATGATCTATACGCTTGATGGAACCGATTACGACATGGTACCCATGCCTCCTCCGTCGAACGTCGATTTCGTGCGGGCGCTAGCCGCCGCGTCGCGGACCTACTTCAATCAGCCGGGTTCCCTCCGCGTGACATTCGCGGATTCGAAGCTCGATCTCAGGATCACACATCATCAGGACATCGAAGACCCGTACTTTCAGATCACGGGCTTCTCGGGCCGAGCACGCAGGGTGCAGAGTACGCTCTGAGGCACGGATTTCATCCAACTGTCCGAATGGTGCCTAGAGAAGACGCAATGCACGCAACCTAAGGCGAGGCGCGCAACGAGGCGAGAATCGCCCGACTGAAATCGGCTGGGTGATCCACCATATACCGGGGTTCGGTGGTCTCGAACGCTGCGCGGTCGCCGTAGCCCCAGGTGACGGCCACTGACACCATCCCGGCATTATGGGCCGTCTCGACGTCGACGGGTGAATCGCCGATGAGGTATACGTTCGACGGTTCGCGCTGCATGGCTTTCGCGAGTTCGAGGGCATTGGCCGGGTTCGGCTTGCGGGTGTCGGTGTCCGCGCAGCCGCAGATTCGGACAAAAGGCCAGCGGGATAGAAGCGCCTCACACATCGGTTCGGTGTATTCATGCGGCTTGTTTGACAGCACACACATGGGAATGCCAAGCTCTGTCAGCGTGTCGAGAACCTCATCGATCCCCTCGTAGAGCCGCGTCTTGTTGAGCATTCGCTCCGTGTAGACCGGACGGTACTGATCGACCAGAGCGAGAATCTGGTCGGTGTCGTCGATTCCGGCGGTTTGTCGAACCAGGTTCAACAGCCCGATGCCGATATGCGGGCGAACCATCTCGGGCGACACCGGCGGGCGGCCGATCTGCGAGAAAACGGCGTTGATCGCGTCGACGATGTCGTCCAGCGTGTCCGCCAGCGTGCCGTCGAGGTCAAAGATCACCCCGAGTTTCTGTGCGATTTCGCCACCGCTCATTGAGCCTGTCCAACCGGGCCCGTGCCGGAGAAACCCGCTTCCTGGTTGACCAGTTACCCGGAAGCGCCGCCACGGGCGGAAGGCTGTCGCCGCCGGGTAACCGTCAATGCAGCGTAGCAGGAACACGCGCCAAGGGCGACCCCGGCGTCCTGCGGTTCGAGATTATGTTCGTGGCACACTTGTGGAGCGCCGGGGCCTAACCGGATCCACGGAATCCCCAGATCATGGCGCGCAACTTGCTTTCCAGCTTGGCGTGACTGCCAACAGCAGGCGGTCTGTCCGAATCGTGTGAGACCTCCGGGTCTCGGCGCGGCACGGACACGACACCCCCGTAACCGAGATTTGGGAGTAGACCATGCCCAGCACGCTAGACAACCTGAAGGAGGCATTCGCCGGCGAGAGCCAGGCCAACCGCAAGTACGTCGCCTTCGCCGAGAAGGCGGAGCAGGACGGTTTCCCGACCGTCGCGAGGCTTTTCCGGACAGCCGCAGAGGCCGAGACCATCCACGCGATGGGACACTTCAAGGCGATGGGGGGGATCGGAACGACGGCGGAGAACCTGCAAGCCGCCGTGGACGGCGAAACCTACGAGTACGCCGAGATGTACCCGCCCATGCTGGAAGCCGCAGAAGCGGAGGACCACAAGGCCAAGCGGATGTTCGGGTTTGCGGTAAAGGCCGAGGCCGTCCATGCCGAGCTCTATCGCCAGGCGCTCGCCGCGGTGAAGGAGGGGAAGGACCTGGAGGCGACCGACATCTACCTATGCCCGGTTTGCGGGCACATCGAGTTCGGTCAGCCGCCCGCCACCTGCCCGATCTGCTCGACCAAGGGTGAGAAGTTCGTGCGCGAATAGACGGCGTCTTCCCCGGGGGGACGAACGCAAACCGTGGTGTGGAGTCGTGCTGGTTCTGGATTCTGCGCGGGAAATCGAATCATGCCGAAGGAATGGGGCGCCGACGACCTGCTGACGATGGCAAGGGGCTACCAGCCTGCGATCGTTCTGGCGGCGGCGGCGGAACTCGAGTTGTACGACCTGCTTGCGGACGTGGAGGCGACGGCCGAGACCGTGGCCGAGCAGGCCGGTGCGGACGTTCGCGCGACCACGATAATTCTGGACGCGCTCGCAGCCCTGGGCATCATCGAGAAACGCGGAGCGCGCTATCACCTTTCCGCGGATGCGGCTCGCTGGCTCACGACTGACAGCCCGGACTCGGTCGTGCCTATGCTGCAACATCAGGCCAACTGCGTACGTCGCTGGGTGCAGCTCGCGGCGGTAGCCAAGACCGGCCGACCTGCGGACCGCTACCCGGGTATTCGCGGTGCGGAACGCGATGAAGCCTCGTTCATCCAGGCGATGAACGTGGTCTGTGCGCCGATCGCCTCACGACTCGTGGAGGAATTGCGTCTGCCAACCCTTCGGCATCTTCTGGATGTCGGTGGCGCGTCCGGCACCTGGACGATCGCATTCCTGCGAGCCTACCCGGAGGCAACGGCTACGCTGTTCGATTTGCCGCACGTGATCCCGATGGCTGAGCAGCGCCTGGCGGCTGCGGGGGTGCGTGAGCGGGTCAAGCTCGTCGCGGGTGATTTCACCACGGACCCACTACCAACGGGTGCGGACACGGTCTGGGTGAGCGCGATCGTTCACCAGAACTCGCGCGAGGAGAACGTCCACCTCTTCAGGTCAATCGCCGACGCGTTGCCGCATCAGGGGTGCGTTCTGATCCGCGATGTGCTGATGGATAGTTCGAGAACGGCCCCGGTCTCCGGGGCACTGTTTGCGATCAACATGTTGGTGGCGACGGACGGCGGTAACAGCTACACCTTCGGCGAACTCCGCGGGGACCTGGAAGTGGCCGGCTTTTCGAGGGTAGCGGTCCTCAGGCGCGATGAGGGCATGGATTCGGTGGTCGAGGGCTACAAACATTCCGGAGCATAAGGAAGTGGTCGCCCTCGGACGGAGACAGGGCAAGCGACACATGCCCGACGGGAGTATGTGGATGAGTGACGAGAATGTGACACGCTGGGAATGTGGTGCTTGCGGTTTCGTGTATGACGAGGCCAAGCAAGGAACGCCGTGGAGCGAGCTGCCGGACGATTGGGAATGCCCGGTCTGCGGAGCCGACAAATCCGAGTTCGAGCCCGCAGACCCGACCGCCTGACAATTGTAACGGTTGTACGACGCTCGACTCCGATTCGAATCGGTGCCATGTTTGGCACGAAGGGGAAGGATGTCCCGTCGATCCGTGCTCGCGGCGCGACCGTTCTCCCTACAACGCGCGATTTGCAGGGACTGAAGGTTCTCGACGATCAGATCACGGCGCGCTCGACCCGCCCGCATCCGCGGTTTGCTGCAACCGTCGAACCCGTCGGGCAGGACTGCAAGACTGAGTTGCAGCGCCTTTTGTCGACCTGGATCGCCCGCGAACAGGGAGACTTAGCGATTCTGTTCGCGCGGCATTTTCTCCGTTTGAGGGGCGGCAAACTTTTGATATGCCCCGCAGGTTCGCTCGTCGGACCACGACGAACTCATAAGCCCGGAGTCGATCGTCTGCACGCTCCAATAGTAGCTACCGGGGGGAAGGTCGAGCCATAGGCTTGTAGCTTGTCCGACGTTGCCCATAAGGGGTGTGCCGTAGGTTCCTGACACCACGTCGTTCGCCCCCGGGGATGTCCCGACGCGTAGCGCATAGTAGAGCCCATCATCGGGGGTATCGCCGTCGGATGCGCCGCTCCACGTGAATACGAAACCAGTACCGGACGGATGGCAACCCATGTTGGTGGGAGGCGAAGGCGGCGAGTTCTGATTGCACCCGGTGTTCTCGTAGAGGCTGGCGTACCAACCAGTCCAGAAGGCCCCGATGACGAAGAAGTCGAGATCGCCGTCTTGGTCGGGGTCGACCCAGCTCACCGAGCCTTCGCGTACACTGACAAGCGTGAAGGTGCGAACGAATCCGATCCCGGTATTCTCGTAGACTCGGGTATATAGATGCGTTCCCGAATACCCGCATAATCCGAGATCCAGGTCTCCGTCGTTGTCATAGTCGCCCCAGGCACAGGAACTGCGATAGATGTGCATGGGCTCGGCGACTTGCGTGAAGTTCCCTGCGCCGTCATTCTCATAGACGCGGGCGTAGTTGTATTGGCCGTAATTGGTGTTGCCGGTCAGGGCCAAGTCTACGTCGCCGTCGTTGTCGTAGTCCCCCCAGGCAGCATCGGAGAGACACAGACCGGGAATGCCGTGGTCACCGTCCTCAGTCAGCGTTCCGACTGGATCGTTCACGCAAAAGATCACCTGACAGCTACTCCCATCTGACCCGGTAAGGAGCAGATCCAAGTCGCCGTCGCCATCCCAATCGGCCCAATCGGCTGAGCCACTGTAGAGACCGGTCAACTGCGTGGTCTCATCCGGCGTCAGCATGCCGTGGGGCTCATTCACGTAAAGGATCGACAGTCCGTTTTCACCATCGTGCCCGGTTACGATGAGGTCAAGATCCCCATCGTTGTCATAGTCGGCCCAGGCCAAAGCTGCATTGACAACTCCGGTGAGCACCTGCGCGGTGTCCCAGGTCAGGTTTCCGAGCCCGTCATTTCTATAAACGCGGGCGATGTAGCCGGTATCAGCCTCGCCCGCGATCGCAAGGTCGAGGTCGCCGTCACCGTCATAGTCACCCCAGGCAAGATTTCCGCTGCTTTCATTTCGGACGCCTACGAGCGCAGGATTCGGAAACAGGACCAAGTTACCGCCTTGGTTTTCGTAGGTCTCGGTTACCAGGAGTTCGGCTCCCGTCTTTCCGGCGATCACCACATCGAGGTCACCGTCATTGTCGAAGTCACCCCATTGGGCCTCGCTGTGCCAGAGGCCGGTAAGGCTCTGCCAAAGGTCTAACCGACACGCCTGCGACATCCCTGCCCGGTGCCCGCGTCCGTCGTCGTGAGTGAATCTATGATCGGACAGATCGGTCACCTCCGGGTGGTGGCTGGAAGGGTCGCCGGCCCGGACCCGGCCGACGTTGCCTTGATCGGCGACGCGGCTACGCCTTTTCGGAGACGCACCGCCGCCAACCGCCGTGGAGAATGTCACGGCCGTTATTATTCCCGCACAGATCCAGGCGCAAGACCGGCGCCTCGGATGTGGTCTGACGACGTTCGCCGTCGAGTTCACAGTTGTCGTGCACATGGTGTTCTCCTTTATGCAGTCTGCCACCAAAAGGTGAAGAAACATGAGACCTCACTCCCAAGCCCACAGATGACGCGGGCCGTCGGCACTCAACGCGCTTCCCCGGGGTCGCCTTACTGATTCACAGATAGGGGTGGGGTAGCCCACCGGACGTCCTTCGTTCAGGGCGGCGTGCGCTTCCGGCAGCCGGTGTGCATTGCAGCATAAGACGCCAGGACGGCTGCACGACGAAGTGTACGCGCTGTTTTCTTCAGACGGCAGGGCGGAGATGCCTTCGGGGAGGGCGCGCGGGCGCCATCCAGCTAATTCACACTCGTTCAGCGGGGTGCCCAAGGCGGCGGCGTGATCCAACGTGACACCAGTGTCGGCGCATTTCTCGAAGCAGTGCCGGAGTCCGGTGAGGCGACTCGATAGCAAGCGAACCTCGCCGGTACAATCGTAGGTGTCGCATAGCCGCTCCGGGTTGCGTTGACTGAGGGCGTCCGCGATCCGTTCGTCCGGCGTGGTTCGAGTCTCCAGGCAACGACAGACCGCCCGCACCCATTCGTCTTGCCCGTCAGGCTGAGCAGCTTCGAGCAGCTCTTCAGCGTCGAGGTGTTGCGAAAAATGCAAGCCCACGTCACCGCCCTCGTAGGCCGATGACCTGTCCCGAGGCCGGGCTACAGAATGATAGGCGCGACCGCGCCACGAGACAACACGGTGTTGGCTTGGGGAGGCCGGAGATATCAGGACGCGGCCGGGCGAGCCCCGGTACGCGGAGCCGGCAAATCCGAGTCTGGATCGTCAGATACCGTTCCGAGCAGCTAGGCGGGGGTCTCGCACGGGCCTGCGGCCGAGGACAATCGTGCCCGCGCCGAGCAGAACGAGGGCCATCGTGACGACACCCCATTCCGACGTGGTCGGCACCAGGTTCACGGGCGTCAGCAAGAACGCACGATAGTCGAACATGTCTTCGCCGACATACCCATAGCCGACGATGCGGCCGTCCTCACTGATCCCGGTGGCGGATACCAGCGTCCATCCCGACCCGGACGGTATCACGTCGTTCAAGTCGATCATGGCGCCGTCCCGCCACATACACGCGTGGGGGGTACTCCATGCCACCCACGCGTCACCGACGATCTGCCCGGCGTCGTTGATGGCGTTCGCCTCGCTGCTGACACAATCCTGACACACGAACCGACCGAGATCTGTCATCTCGCCCGCCTCCCAGAGAAAAGCGGTCAGGCAGGAATAGCACTCTTCATTGTCGTATAGCGAGACACCAACGACCTGTCCGAGATTGTTCACATTACGGGCCTCACTCTCGGAAAGCACAGCCGGTAGTGCGCCGAGTTCCGTCATTCCCTGCTCGTCCCAAAGCACGGCGACGTCGCCGACATCAACAATGCGCGCCCGCCCTACCACGACGCCAAGATCATTGATGCCGTGAGCCTCGCTGAAGTACACGTCAGGTGGACCGAGGTCCTGCATCCCGTTCGTCGAGTCCCAGATGAAGGCGTGCCAATCGTTGGGCGAGGGGACATGCGACCAGCCGACGACCTGCCCGGTGTTGCCAATCGCGGATGCGTAGCTGTAGTCGTT
>JASFUW010000092.1:0-13879 GCA_050050135.1 Phycisphaerae bacterium | reverse complement strand
TGGGTTTTTACGGTCTTCTCGCTGATTCCCATTCGGGCGGCAACTTCCTTGTTCGGCAGTCCTGTCACCACCAACCCGAGGACCTCACGCTCTCGACGGGTCAGGTTCTCAACGCGGCCCCAGATGTCGGCGCGCTTGGCATCCCGAATCCGGGACTCTCGGTCCTTCCTGATCGCCCGTTGGATGGCATCAAGCAATGTCTGGTCGTCAAACGGCTTCTGGATGAAGTCCTCCGCCCCGGCCTTCAGCGCCTGCACGCTTGTCGGTACATCACCGTGACCTGTAATGAAAACGATGGGAAGCCGAATGCGATGCTCCATTAGAAAGTCTTGAAGCTCGAGGCCGCCGACGCCAGGCATACGAATATCGAGCACAAGACACCCCCATTTAGCCGGATTGTAGGCGTCGAGGAAAGCCTTTGCCGTCGAGAACGTCTCGACGTCGAGTCTGACGGACTCCATCAACAGCCGCAAGGAGCGACGGACGGACTCGTCGTCATCGACTACGAAAACAGTCGCTTGTTGTTTCATCGTTTTGAACTCTCCTCGGCGGGCGGCAGCGCGACATGGAATGTCGTCCCAGCGTCCGGCCTATCCGCGTTGGGGGTAGCCCAGATTCGGCCGCTGTGGACGTCCACAATGGACCGCGCAATGGCCAGCCCCATGCCCATTCCCGATAACTTCGTCGTGAAGAACGGTTTAAACAGATGATGCTCGACGTGTTTGGATACGCCTACGCCCGTGTCGCGTACCAAGATCATGACACGACCTCGCTCATCCACTGTCGTGCGAACGGTCAGCTCGCGCGAGTCGGGTTCGTGATCCAACATCGCCTGAAGCCCGTTGTGCACCAGGTTCAGCAGCACCTGTTGCAGTTGTATGGGATCGCCTGGCACGAACGGAAGTTTGTCTGCCAGGTCCAGACGTACCGTGGCATCATGCTCGAGGGCGTCAACCCTCACAACGTCCTTAATGGCGTGGATGATATCGTTGACCTGCAACGGGCGGTGCTCTCGTGTGTCCTTTCGCAGGAATGCACGAAGCCGCTCGATCAGCTCCCCTGCGCGCTTGCCTGATGACGCGATCTCGTCCATGGCCGTGCGCAGCTTCTGTCTGTCGAGCCGATGCGAGTCCAACAGCCGTTTGGCAGCCTGCGCGTTTGTAACCAGCGCGGTTAGCGGCTGGTTGAGTTCATGCGCCAGCCCAGCGGCGAGTTCTCCCATCATTGCGACTCTAGCGACATGGTTCAGTTCCTCCTGACGCCTCCGCGCTTCCCGTTCGGCCAACTTGCGAGCCGTCAGGTCGCGTACGATGCAAACATAGAGCCCAAGATATCCGATCTGGCTGACGGCGAGGTCGATCGGGAACGCTGTACCGTCCTTCCGGTGGCCTACTGCCTCAGTACGCCGATCCAAGCAGTCGTCCGCGCAGGTGTCGGAGAAGCGCTCCAGGTAGCCGTGGAGCCCTCGATCTGACGGAGATGGCATCAGAATCTCGACGTTCCTACGCCGCACCTCGGCAGTGGAGTAGCCGAAGATGCGCTCGGCCGCTGCGTTGAGCGACTGGATTGCACCTGAAGCGTCAATAGTAAGTATGCCGTCCGCAGCCGTATCGAGGATGGCTCGCAGGCGTTCGGTCGATTCGTGCATCGCTTTGGCGGCTTGGCTTCGCTCGGCGGCAAGACCCAGCTGCAGGCCAACGACGTTCATCATCTCGAGAGTCCTCGGCGGCACGTCGGTGCCGACGTCCGAGAACGCCTCCAAGACCGCCACAACTCGATTGTCGGCGATCGCAGGGAAGGCTAACGCCAGCTTGACACCGAGATCGGAACCAAGCTCGGCCCGCCGGGCGACCAAGTCCTCGCGGAGTTCATCTGTCCATTCAGGCCGTCCGGACGCGAGCACGCGCCCAGGGAGCCCTTGCCCTCGACGCAGGGTCGTCTTCAGTGTAAAGGCTCGGAATTGCTCAAACCGCTCAGGTGCCTCTTGATAATCCGCCCTGCAAGGTCTCAATTCGTCCGGCTGCTCGCCGGTCGCAAGGAAGGCATGCCCGAAGCACCAACCGTTGAATCTACAGACTCGAGCCAGTGTGTTACTCAGGGCATCTTCAAACGTTTTGGCCTCGTTGGCGGCAACGGCAACGTCGCGGACCAACTCGAGGAGTGCTGCACGATCACTTGGTTGACGTTCTCGAGTACTCATCACAATCGCCGAACATTGAGTGTCTCGGCGCCATGCTCATGCTTGACGGGACAACCCCTGGCATCTGGCTGGCGGAAGCTGCCCCCCTTGCGTTCCGCGAGTCTTAGTATAATACTCGCTGTCCGCGAAGTACACTCTCGGATCGCCGGACTTTTCGACGACTTGACAGCCGTCGCGCGACTGCCTTTGCTCGAACAGCGAGTGCAGTCGTTGTTAAGAAGGGATGGACGGGCAATGTCAACAAGCGGCGCAAATCCGTTTCCGGTCGGGCTTGCGAAGGCCACCGATATACTCAACGAGTGCGCCACCGAGGACGGCTTCCTGGCATCACCGACCACGAAAGCGAATTACCGTCGCGTCTGGGCGCGCGACGGTACGATCATCGGCCTAGCCGCGCTGCAAACTGGCAACGAGCGACTCATCGACACTGCCCGAAGAACGTTTCTGACCCTCGCTGAGCATCAGGGTCCTCACGGTGAAATCCCGAGCAACGTCGAGCGGGTCTCCGGACGGGTCAGTTACGGCGGCACGGCGGGGCGCGTTGACGCCGATCTCTGGTTCGTAATTGGCGTCGGAGAGTATTGGGAGGCAACCGGCGACCGAGAAACGCTCGAGTGCCTAGTTTCGGCCGTTGAGCGCGTGTCGTTCTTGCTCGGCGCCTGGGAGTACAATAACCGTGGTCTTCTCTACATTCCTCAAACTGGCGACTGGGCGGACGAGTACCTGCAGTGCGGGTACGTGCTCTACGACCAGTTACTCTACCTTCAAGCCCTGCGCACGCTTCGCCTGATCCATCGAGTGGTGCACGGGACCGTGGACGATGCACTCGCGGAGCGGATCGAACGCCTGGCGCGTTTGATCCACGCGAACTATTGGAGTCGCAAAAACGGAGGGATTCCGGGCGATGCGTACCATAGGGTCATGTACCGGAAGGGACGAGATACGCGTCAGTGCAGAGAAGCACGATACTGGCTGCCGTCGTTCGCGCCGCAGGGATATGGGTACCGGTTTGACGCCTTCGCAAATGTCTTGGCATCCTTGCTGAACGTCGCCACGGATGCTCAGCGCGATAGCGTTGACGCGTACATCCGGGAGTTGCTCGCGGACCGCACTATCCGCCTGTTACCCGCGTTTCATCCGGTGATTCGACCGGTTGACGATGATTGGGAAGACTTGCAGACGACATTTTCGTACGCTTTCAAGAACAAACCGCACGAGTACCACAACGGCGGCTTGTGGCCCATGATCACGGGATTCTACGCCGCTGACCTCGCGCAACGCGGGGACATGGAAGCTGCGCGTGCCTGCCTGCTGGGTATTCACGAAGCCAACGCCCTGCCGATGGAGGGTAAGCCATGGAGCTTTCCGGAGTTCGTGCACGGCAGCGAGTACACGCCAGGCGGAACACGACATCAGGGCTGGAGCGCAGCGGCGGCCGTCATCGCTGATGCTGCGCTTTCAGGCCGAACGGTATTCAGAGTCGCGTGATGCCCATTCCCGAACGATCCAGCCGCTTTGGGCGCGTTCAGAACCGGTAAGCCGCCGCGATCATGTCGCCTGCGGGAAGCTCGTCGGGCTCGGCGATCCAGACATCTCCACCATTGCGCAGGGTATGAATCGCAGCCAGGTTGAGCAGGTCCTCAGTGTCAGTCTGTCTCCCCGAGAGAACCTGCACGTTCCGCGCGTCGGCGTTGTAGCGGCCCCAAAGCTGTTTGCCGTGTGTGAGAATAACCGTACCGACCCGACCTGCTGCCGCCGCGTTTATAACAGCGGCAACATCCGTCGAGCCCTTACCTGAACCGATCGCTTCCAACACACTGGCTAGCAAATCTTGCCGCCGCTCCGCGAGTTGCTCCTGAACGAGTGGCCAAGCCCGCGCATGAAGATCCGTCGCCGAGAACGCATCGAAGTTGCCTTGGAGCGACGGCTCTACAAGTGGCTTGTAGCTGTTCACCTCTCGATAGAGCGGGAAGAGTGACACGTCCCCGGCAAACACGAGAGGTGCCCGTCGTCCGCCGATCACGTCGGTCACCGCACCGTCGATATCTCGCAGGTACGCCAACACGTGTTCATCCGTGACGGTAGCGGCGCTAGCATGACCGTGAAAGAGCGCCACTTGCTTGCCACCGCTGGCGCTCCCTGTCGTACGGAACTGTAGCTGATCGGATGAACGCGCCTTCGATGATCCTACGTCGACGTCGTTCACTCTGCCGGGGATCGACACTTCGGACATCGCGGACCGGGAACCGCGCAGCAATCGGACGTTCTCACGCGACACGACGACCAGGTAAAACTCAGTCCCCTCCTCCATCGCCGTCAACAACGGGACAATGTGCGCGGTCCGGCCGACGACGGTCAGCTCGTCTAACGGCACTGCGGTGCGGTAGACCTGAAACAGCTCACCCCCGAGGAAGACGGCAAGGCCATTATCCTGGCCACGCCAGAACGCGCGGTTCCCGCCCAGCTTCTCGGCAGGCTGGAACCACGATGAGACGTCGCTCGGCGCGTCGTCGAGCGCGCGGATTTGTCGGCGGGCGTCCGCCAGTCGATTCTTGAATCGTATCGGATCCTCGAGACCATCGGGGCCTGCTGGATGCGCTGGCATGTAAACTGACACAACGACTCCGTGCTCACTCTTCGCAAGCTGTCTTACGTCCTGAATACCGGGTGTAGCCATCTGTGAGATCCTTCCTGGGTGAACATGCGTGATGATTCTATCTCCACCTGCACAAGTGTAACGCGCTGACGTACGAGTGACCAGCACCGGCTGACCGAATGCCGTTTCAGCGACACTTGTAACACGATCAAGCGCGCCGGAATGAACGAACAGCGGGAGATGTCATCCTTTGGTCTGACTTGGTTGCACCCTTTGCCCGATTGTTGGGCGGCGCGCAGAAGTCATAATGACTAGCGTTGAGCCTTCATGGGGGCAGGCGCGCGGGTGCTGCCGCGCTCGAGGGCCTGCTCAAACACCTTGCGCTGAGCATTAAGCTGGATTGAGGATGATGAAATGGCCGGCCTCGGACCGTTACGGGCGACGCCCGGTTTGGCCTAATCACGGAGCCACAACATGATGAACGTAGAGCATGCTAGTTTGGTACTAATGTCGATTGCAGTCTGTTTGTGCCTCCTGGGTTGCGAACGGGCAATGAAGGAAGACCAGGCCAAGGGAGAAACCGAAGTGACGGCGGGAGAGGTACAGCAGAAGGTCGCCGAGGCAGCAGACGCCTCTGTCGAGTACGCGGCCCAGAAGAAGCAAGAGTACGAAGAGGCCATTGCGGCGCAACTGGTCCAACTCGACGGACAGCTTGCGGAGCTACGGGAGAAGGCGGAGGCGGCCAAGGAAAAGGTACAAACTGAAGCGACACAAGCTTTGCATCAGCTCGAAGACAAGCGCGATGCGATCCAACAGAAGTTGGAGGAGATTCGAGCCAAGGGACCCGACGCTTGGGAAGATCTGAAAGAGGGGCTCGACCAGGCGCTTACCAGTTTGAAGGAGGCGTGCGAAGAAGCAAGGACTCGTTTTGACTAGCGCCAGTGCGGTTGCACGAGGGCAGCCCGACTTGAGGGCTTTCGGCAGACCGTTCCGGGCGCGGATGCGCCCCATGGGAGTGAGGACGAAATGTACATGATATCATCGGCTAACGGAGGCCGGCACGCGCAACTGGAGGCGCTCGGTCTCTCGAGTGTTGGACAGGTCCACTGGAACTTGCCGACCCCGGCGGTCTACGAGCAGATCGCCCGTCGAAGCGAAGGGATGTTCGCCCACCACGGTCCGGTCGTGATGCGGACGGGACAGCACACCGGCCGATCACCCAACGACAAGTTCATTGTCCGGGAGCCCTCGAGCTCCGGCAAGATCTGGTGGGGTGAGATCAACCGCCCGTTCGGCCGCCGGGCCTTCGAGCGCGTTCAGGGGCGGCAGGCGGCCTATCTGCAAGGTAAGGACCTGTTTGTCGAGGACTGCTATGCCGGTGCCGATCCGCAATACCGCTTGCCGATTCGGGTGATCACGGAGACGGCGTGGCATAATCTCTTCGCTCGCAACATGTTCATCCGGGAGCTCGATCCGGGAAGACTCGCCGACTTCCAGCCGGCGTTTACCGTGATTCACACACCGAACTTCCTGGCCGACCCCGAATCGGACGGGACGGCCTCGGATGCGTTCGTTCTTCTCGACCTCGAGCGCAGGCTGGTGCTTATCGGCGGTACGGCATACGCAGGCGAGATCAAGAAGTCGGTGTTCACGATCATGAACTACGTACTCCCCCACCAGAAGGTCCTGTCGTTGCATTGCTCCGCGAATTACGGGAAGGACACCGATGATGTGGCCCTGCTGTTGGGGCTGTCGGGCACCGGGAAAACGACGTTGTCTACCTCATCGGGCCGAACGCTGATCGGTGATGACGAGCACGGCTGGAGCGAGCAAGGCGTCTTCAACTTCGAAGGCGGATGTTATGCGAAAGTAATCAGGATATCGTCCGAAGGCGAGCCCGAGATTTACGATACGACACGCAAGTTCGGGACGATTCTTGAGAACGTCGGTTTCAATCCCTTGACGCGGCGGCTGGACCTGGCGGACGACACCTTAACGGAGAACACCAGGGCCTCTTACCCGATCACACATATTCCCAGCGCTGATCGGACCGGCATGGGAGGGCACCCGCGCAACGTCATCTTTCTTACGTACGACGCGTACGGCGTGCTTCCCCCGATCTCGCGGTTGACTCCCGACGAGGCGGCGTTTCATTTCCTTGTGGGCTACACTTCCAAGGTGGCAGGCACCGAGAAGGGGATCGATAAGCCCAAAGCAACTTTCAGCGCATGCTTCGGGGCGCCGTTCATGCCGCTCAAGCCCACGGTCTATGCGGAACTCCTCAAGCGCAGGATCGCTGAGCACCAGGTGGGCTGTTGGCTTGTCAACACGGGCCTGACGGGTGGCCCCCACGGTAAAGGACGGCGTGTCCCCCTGGAGCACACCCGTGCGATGGTCGCTGCCGCGCTCGACGGCCGGCTCGCGAAGGTCTCCTTTCGGCCCGTAGAGATGTTCCGCGCGAGTATCCCTGAGCGATGCCCGGATGTGCCCCAAGAGATGCTGAGTCCGCGAGAAACATGGTCGAGCACAGAGGAATACGACCGCAGCGCACAGGAACTATCAAAAGGATTCGAGGAGGCGTACGAGGAATAGGTTGACTACGAGAGCGCTGAGAAGGAACGACCTTGATGGTCGCTGAAACCCACCAAATCAAAAACGCGATCGACGACGTATTGAGTCGTGATCAAAGGGTCGAAGCGACGCGCGTCAGCGTGGATGTGGACGGCTCCACCGTGAAGTTGTCCGGGTGTGTGAGCTCTCACTCAGCGGCACGGGCGGCGGCGGACGACGCGAGGCGCGCCTGCCAGTCGCTGAACGTCATCAACGAATTGGCCGTAGTGCCGACCGAGCGGCGCGGGGATGAGGAGATCGCCAGGCGGGTCCTTGCCGCACTCGAGCGTAGCGGCGCCTTCGCCGCCGGAGCGATCACAGTGGAGGTCCGCAACGGCACGATAACGCTCACCGGCTCGGTCGAGGATTCATTGGCTCGGGCTCGCGCGCGCGGCATCGCGCTCTGTGTCGCCGGCGTTCTAGCCGTCGACAATCATCTTGTTATCGGCGGCGATCCGCCGGAGCGAATGCGCAAAGGCGGACGGAAAACCCCGACCCGAGAACAATAGGAGAATGACAACGATGGCTACATGCGAGACTTGCGGAAACGTATATGAAAAGTGCTTCGAAATCACGCGACACGGGAGCCGACATGTGTTCGACTGCTTCGAATGTGCGATCCACGCCCTAGCGCCAACATGCGACCGCTGTGGCTGCCGAATCATCGGACACGGCGCCGAAGCCGACGGTAAGTACTTCTGCTGCGCACACTGCGCCAAACAGGTGGGCGTGGAAGCGGTGCAGGATCGCGCTTCATAAGGCCCTACCGAATCTCGGCTCGTTCTGATCCGAACGCGGAAGATCTGCGCTTGCGTGACCCCAGCTTCGGAGAATGACCTTGGCACTGAATGTAGCTCAGAAGCTCCTGGAAAGCCATCTCGCGGAGGGGGACCTGCGAATCGGCGATGAAATCGCGATACGCATCGACCAGACGCTGACGCAGGATGCCACGGGTACCCTGGTGATGCTCGCCCTGGAGGCGATGGACTTGCCGTACGTCTGCACCGAGCTGTCCGCGCAGTATGTGGATCACAACCTGATCCAGGAAGACCACAAGAACCCTGATGATCACCTCTTCCTGCTTAGCGCGTGCCGGCGCTTTGGTGTGTGGTACAGCCGCCCCGGAAACGGCGTAAGCCATCCGGTGCATCAGGAACGGTTCGGCAAGCCGGGCAAGACGCTCCTTGGTTCGGACAGTCATACCCCGGCAGCAGGAGCGCTCGGAATGCTTGCCATGGGATCAGGTGGTCTCGACGTCGCCCGCGCCATGGCCGGGGAGCCGTACCGGATGGAGATGCCGGCGATCTGGGGTGTCAAGCTCGTTGGCAAACTTCCTGACTGGGTCAGCGCCAAAGACGTCATCCTCGAGATGCTGCGTCGGCACGACGTGGACGGCGGGATGGGTAGGATCATCGAATACTACGGACCGGGCTTGGCGTGCTTGTCTGCGATGGACCGCCATGTGATCGCGAACATGGGGACGGAACTCGGTGCGACGAGTTCCGTGTTCCCCTCCGACGAGGAGGTCCGGGCGTTTCTTCGTCGTCAAGGGCGCGAGAGCGATTGGCTGGAGTTGGTTGCTGACCGGGAGGCTGATTATGACGTTAACGAAGAGATGGATCTCTCGCTGCTCGAGCCGCTTATCGCAATGCCTTCCAGCCCGGGTAATGTCGTGCCTGTCCGCGAAGTCGCCGGACAGGAAATCTACCAGGCATACGTCGGCTCGTCGGCCAACCCCGGATACCGGGATTTCGCCGTGGCCGCGGAGATCGTCAAGGGCAGCTCCGTTCATCCGCGGGTCTCATTCGACGTAAACCCCACCTCCAGACAGCTTCTCGAGAACCTCACGCGTGAGGGTCACCTCGGCGCGCTGATCCACAGCGGGGCTCGCATTCATCAGGCGGGCTGCAACGGCTGCATCGGCATGGGGCAGGCGCCCGCCACGGACAAGATCAGTCTTCGCACGGTACCGCGCAACTTTCCGGGTCGCTCCGGCACCCGCGAGGACAAGGTGTGCCTGGTGAGCCCGGAAACGGCAGCGGCATCTGCATTAAAGGGGGTCATCACCGATGCACGCGACCTTCAGATGCCTTACCCGCGCATCCGAGAGCCGGAGGACCTCGTGCACAACACGGACATGCTCGTCGCCCCAGTGCCCGAGGATGAAGCTCGCCGGATCGAGATCGTCAAAGGCCCGAACGTAAGGGAGCTGCCTCATCTCGAGCCCCTTCCGGATGAACTGGAGCTTCCGGTGTTGCTCAAGCTGGGTGACAACATCTCGACCGACGAGATTCTCCCGGCGGGGACACGCGTGCTGCCGTATCGGAGCAACGTCGCCGCAATAAGCCGCTTTGTCTTCGAACAAGTTGATCCCGGCTTTGCCGAACGGGCGCAGGCCGTCAAGAGTTCTGGGCACATTGTCGTTGCTGGTCGTAACTACGGTCAGGGATCGAGCCGGGAACATGCTGCGTTGGCGCCGCGATCTGTCGGGCTGCGAGCCGTGATCGCGAAGGACTTCGCCCGGATCCACCGCCAGAATCTCATTAACTTCGGGGTGCTGCCGCTGACGTTCGTAGACGCTGATGAATACGACCATCATGCACAAGACGATGTGCTTGTCGCGTCGGGGTTGCATCAGCAGCTCGGCGGAGGAACCGAACTCGAAGTACGCAACGCGACGCGACGCCGTTCGTTTGGCGTGCGCCACGATCTGAGCGCTCGGGAGACCGACATCGTCCGTGCCGGGGGGTTACTCAACCTGATGCGCGAGAGGCGGACCCTGACAAGTTCTTCTGGTCGGCGTATTGGCGATGAGTAATCGAGCCGACACAAGAGAAGACGCGCGGAAGCCACGTGTCGTAATCATCGGCGGCGGCTTCGGCGGCGCCTACTGCGCACAAGCCTTGCAACGTCTGCTGGGCAGGCGCGACGTTGAGGTCGTACTACTCGACCGGCACAACTACTTTGTGTTCTACCCGCTCCTTGTTGAGGCGGGCACGGGAAGCCTCGAACCGCGGCATGCGGTTATCTCGTTGCGCGAATTCCTCAAAGGCGGAAGGTTTCTTATGGCCGACGTGGTCGACATCGATCCGAGCGCTCATGTTGTCCGATACCGGCTCACGGCATCATCAGACCTTGTTGAACTGAACTACGACCACCTCGTGTTTGCCGTGGGAAGCGTCACGCTGGTTCCGGCGATCCCCGGCCTCGAAGCGTATGGGTTCCAATTGAAGTCGCTAGCCGATGCCGTGTCGTTGCGCGACAGAGCCATCCGCATGCTCGAGTGGGCAAACATCACGTCTGATTCTCACACGCGGCAGGCGATGTTGCGTTTCGTCGTTGTCGGAGCCAGTTTCACCGGGGTTGAAGTCGCGGGGGAGTTCTTTGACTTCCTCCGTAACGCGGCTGGAAAGTACCCGAACGTGCATCGCCGGGATATCTCGATGACGTTGGTCGAGCGTGAGAATCGAATCCTTCCGGCGCTGGATGCCGATCTTGCCGACTATGCGCTTGATCGCATGCAGAGGTGGGGCATTGATGTGCGGATCAACGAAACGGTCAGTGAGATCCAGCCGGAGCAAGTGCGACTGACGTCTGGCGACACACTGGCGACACGAACGGTCATCTGGTGCGCGGGGATCGCGCCCAACCCAATCGTCGAGCGGCTCCCGTTTGCGACGGACGCTCGCGGATACCTCCTGACGGAGCGTGACCTTCGTATCTGTGGCTTCCCTGACATTTGGGGGATCGGTGATTGCGCCGTTAACCCGGACGCGGAAGGTCACGCATACCCTGCAACGGCACAGCACGCGGTGCGACAGGGCAAACAGGCCGCCGGGAACATCGCTCGTGTCCTCAAGGGTCAAGACCCGCAGCCCTGCGATATCAAGAGCCGCGGTTCGTTGGTGGCACTCGGTTGTCGGACGGGCGTCGCGCGGGTGTTCGGTGTGAAGCTCTCCGGGTTCGCGGCGTGGTGGCTGCACCGGACGGTTTATTTGACGAAGATGCCCGGGGTGGCACGCAAGCTGCGCATCGCTCTGGACTGGACCATGGACTTGATCTTCCCGCGCGATTACGTTCAACTCGACGTGCTCCGACCTCATCCCGCACGCGTGGCGAGATATCCCAATCGCACGCAGACTGAGGTTGGGGACCGCCAGCAACGCGACACTCCAAGGCCCGACGGTCCTTCTTCAACATCTACCGACGAAACCCAAGTCGGTGCGCTTCGCTCGTAGGCGCCCGACATACCGATGTCTCTGCGACTTAGGTCGCAGAAGATTCGTTCTTCCGCCCAATTGTCGAGTACGCGCGCAACATTGTAGGATCGCTCCTGACGATTAGACCAAGAGCAAGGGAGCCACAGAGAGATAAAGGATGGTGAATGATGATGCTCACGGACATCCGCACAGATGAGGAAATCAAGACGGACATCGTCGAGCAGCTTCGTTGGGATGGACGCGTCGACGCCTCAGACATCACCGTGGCGGTGCAAGACGGAGAAGTGACGCTCGGTGGGACGGTTTCGACATATACCGCACACAAGGCGGCGATCGAGGATGCCGGAACTGTCAGAGGTGTATCCGACGTGCATGTCCAGGTCGCGATTGAACACCCTTCGGGTGATCGGACTTGCACGGACGAGGAGATACGCAGGAACATTGCCAGTACACTCGGGTGGAATCCGGACATCGACGCATCGACCATCGACGTCTCTGTTGACGACGGCGTGATAACGTTGGCCGGTTCAGTCAGCGCGGTCTGGAAGAAGCTTCGCGCCGAGGAAATCGCGTCACAACTGCGCGGAGTCACCGGAGCCCGGAACCTGCTCACGGTCGTCCCTACCACGAACACCGCCGATCAGAATATCGCAGAGAACGTTGTGGCGGCTCTCAAGCGGAACGCGGTGATCGACGCCGACGACATTACGGTAAACGTCGAGAACGGGCTGGTCACGCTATCGGGTACCGTTCCTACGCCATCGGACCGTCGTGCTGCCCGTGTGGCAGCCTGTTACACAGAGGGTGTCCTCGAGGTCACGGAGGCATTGCATGTTCGTAAGTGTCCAGAGATCTGATCGGAGAGGCAAAGGAACGCGCAGGACCCGGAGCGATCTCGGATTCACACGGCGCGATCAGCTACGGTCGGATTTGGCTGAACTATCCAGAAGGGAGACCACCGAAATGTTACGCAGCCTAAACAGCATACTTAGATACGAAATCAATGCGACGGACGCGGACCTGGGCAAGGTAGACGACTTCTTCTTTGACGATTCGAATTGGCGGGTTCGTTACTTCGTCGTCGACACGGCACGTTGGCTCGGCGGGCGCCGCGTGCTGATCTCGCCCGTGGCGGTTGACCGAGCGGACTGGGCTGCCCATCAGTTGTGCGTGAACCTGACCAAGGACCAGGTCGAGAAGAGCCCCGGCATTGAGGCTGACGAACCGGTGTCGCGTCAGATGGAAAAGCAGCTTACAAGCTACTACGCCTGGCCTGTGTATTGGGGCCCGCCGGGGGCGGAGCTGTCGCCGGCATTGGCTGAAGGCCGGGCCCGCGCCGCCGTCGCCAAGGCTCATGAACCGAAAACCTCAGCGCCTGCGGACGAGGGGGAATGTACCCTCCGCAGTATCAAAGAGGTGACCGGCTACAAGATTGAAGCCGCCGACGGTGGCATCGGCCATGTCGAGGACTTCATTGCCGACGAGGAGGACTGGACCATCCGCTACATGGTGGTGGATACCAGGAACTGGCTCCCAGGTAAGAAGGTGCTTATCGCGCCTTGGATGATCCGATCAGTGCGCTGGGGAGACACCAAGGTCCATTTGGAAATGACGCGCGATCAGGTGCGGGCGGCGCCGGAGTACGATCCTTCCGCGCCGGTCAACCGCGAGTATGAAAGCCGGTTCTACGATTACTACGGTCGGCCTGAGTATTGGCACTAGGTGGAGCTTCTAGTGCGCCAGGCCGGCCATGACTCCCACGAAAGGAAGGATGAGAGTTATGTCTATTGCCAAGGTTATCGAGATCAGCGCTGGTTCATCCGAGAGCTTCGACGACGCGGCTCGGCAAGGCGTCGCACGAGCGGGTGAGAGCGTGAAGGACATCCGCGGTGCGTGGGTCAAGGACATGAGCATGATCGTCGAGGACGGCGCGATCAAGGAGTATCGCGTTGATCTGAAAGTCACGTTCGTGCTGCAGGCGTAACCTGTGGTCCGGGCCCGACGACGACAGGTTCTTGGCATTGATGGATGGATTCTAACAAGGAAGGAGAGCGACGATGTTTAGTAATAGGCTTAAGAGGATCGAAGCGTGGGGCACCGAACAGAGCGCGCGCCGAACTCGCGCGGCCGCGCTGACGATCGCAACGGTGGTGTTGTGCCTTTGCATTGGGCGTCCGGTCCAAGCAGGCCCGAAACGCCCGGACGACGCTCAGATCACCAAGGCGATCGAGCGCGAGATGTGGGGCGATGACG
>JASFUW010000091.1:0-13914 GCA_050050135.1 Phycisphaerae bacterium | reverse complement strand
CCAGGCCGCCAATCAGCTCCCGAAATCCAAGATCCAACAACCTGGTGAGAAATGCGGGCTAGACACGCGACCCCCGGACGTGTCACGGGTGGCCACTCCCTCCGCGGGCAAGACAGGCCCTGCCCATCTCACGGCCGGTCACCGTCGCCCGTGGATTTTTCGGCCGGTTGAGTTGCCAGAAGCGCTCCAACCTGTGCGCTCGGCAGCAAATCGATCACGCCGTTGAGTCGAACAACAAGGCGGCGTGGGTCAGCGAGTCGGTTCCCGTCGAGGTCGTGTTCTAAGTCATCTGACACTACGAGAACCCATGTGGTAGACGCATCCTCTGACGGCGGTACCGGTCGATACGTCAGTCGCGGCGACAGCGTAAACCCGCGGGGCAGGGTCCGACCGACAAGGACCCCGAGATCATCAGGCCACTTCCCGAAATCGCGGTAATAGGCGCTCGCGGCCTGAAACACACGCTCCGCCTGCCGCGCCAGGTCACCGGTGACCAGCCAGTCTTCGTCCGGCGTCGGTTGGGCGTAAGGTGGCGCGGTGAACATCCGCGCGCTCGAAACGAACGACGTCACCGTCGAGAACAATACCAGCCAACACGGCAGCACGAGAGCCGAAAGGACGATCGAGAGCCACGCAAGTGTCACTCGCTCATTGGGCAGCCGCTTCCGAGCCACGGCATACACGCCGACGGCAAGCGCCGCCACCTGCGTCACGAACGGGATGAAAAAAAGCAGAGCGAGGACAAACGCCACGTTCGACGCCGCCCGCGTGACGGGAGACATCGCTCGCTCAGCCGGTGCAGGGGTCGTTTGCCGCGAAGCGGCGGAATCGGGACCCGGGGCAGCCGATTTTGCACCTTGCGAAGCGGACTTCGGCGCGACAGGCTGACTCGTCCCGCATTCCTGCGGCTCGGGCGGCGCGCAGACCGCCGCCCCGCAATTCCCGCACTTGGTTGTTCGACCGCTTTCGACTTCGACCACGTGTCTGCATTCTGGGCAGGTTAGTTCCATACCGCCGCCGATTATACTGAGTTCAACGCATCGACGACTCACCCGGGAAGGACCCGACACCTATACCGAGTGCTCCGATTGGCACGGTCCAGCGGAGCTGGGCCGTCGAGCTGCACTCGAAACCACACGACCGCCCTCGCCAAACCCGCGCCGATTCAACCCGGGGCAGCCGGTCAGGTGTCCCGACTTCGCAACACCACGGCGCGATTTCAAACCGCCAAGGCTGCGAGTATGATCGTGGAATCGAACCAGAGGTGGCGGGAAGAGAACGTTCGTCAAGTGGTCGATCGCCGATCGTCATTGACGGCCAGGTCCCATGCAGCGGGGGCAACAGGCAACGGGTCAGGCTGGAGACAGAGCAGCCCACCTGCGGCAACCGGGTGCCGTGGATCGCCTGGTCGTCAATGACGACCGGTGACCGTCAGCGCGACCGAAGCGTAACCGGAACCGCCGAGCTCTGGTGACAACGAAGGCTGGGATGGCGGATGATCCCCCGAGGCTCACACCCTCGGGGAGGGAGTGTCGTGGGCCATGTCGTATCGCGTTCTCGCTCGGACGTACCGCAGCAACACCTTCGACGAGGTTGTCGGGCAGGATGCCATCGCGACGACGCTGAAAAACGCGATCAAGTCCGGCCGCGTACACCATGGCTACCTGTTCACCGGAACGCGCGGGGTCGGCAAGACGTCGATGGCCCGCATCCTCGCCAAGGCCCTCAACTGCCTGACATCCGACGCCCCGACCACCACGCCCTGCTGTGAGTGTGACTCCTGTCGGGCGGTCTCCGTGGGGGAAGACGTCGACGTCGTCGAGATCGACGCAGCCAGCAACACCGGCGTGGACAACATACGCGAGCTTCGGGGCAACGCCACCCTCCGCCCGGCCCGGTCCCGGTTCAAGATCTACATCGTCGACGAAGTCCACATGCTCAGCGCCGGGGCGTTCAACGCGCTGCTCAAGACGCTCGAAGAACCGCCCTCCCACGTCAAGTTCATCCTTGCGACCACGGAGGCGCAGAAGGTGCCGGCCACCATTCAGAGCAGGTGCCAGCGCTTCGACTTTCGGGCCATCGATGCCACCGCCATCGCCGACCACCTCCGTCGCATCCTCGACGCCGAGAAGATCGAAGCGGAAGACGCCGTCCTCCGACGCATCGCCCGCCTGGCATACGGCTCGATGCGTGACGGGCTCTCCCTGCTCGACAAGGTCCTTTCGTACGAGTCGACGCGCCTGACCGCTCAGGTCGTCGACGAAGTAATCCCACCGCCCCACGACGAGCTCGCGTTCGCCGTGCTCGAATCGGTAGCCAAGCGCGATCCGGCCGGCGCCCTGCAAGCGTTGAACAACGCGCTTCAAAGCGGCCGGACCGTCGATCGCTTCTGCGACCACCTGATCGAGCACCTTCGCACCTTGATGCTGCTTCGCGTCTGTGGCGACGACACCGATCTCGTGGACGTATCCAGCGCGCAGCGACCGGCGCTGAAAGAGCAAGCCGGGCACTTCGACGGTCCGACGTACGTATACATGATCAGCCTGCTCGAAGAGCTAAGGCGCAGCGCAAAATCGAGCGGAGCGTCTCGGGCGCTCGCCGACGCCGCCGTCGTGCGTTTGGCGCTCAGCTACCAGTTCACCGACCTCGCCGAGCTGATCGAGCGCCTCGAAGCCGGCGGTCCTGCGAAAGAGGCACGGGCATTGCCGAAAGAGCCGGCAAAAAAAAAAGCACCCGCCCGCCCCGTGACCAATGATCGGCCCGCGATTCTCGAAACAAAGACGGCCGATAGGGAAACAACCGCACCGCCCGTGGTGCGTCCGACCGATCCGGCCCCCGCACGCTTGGCGCCAGCCGCCACGCAGTTAAGCTCGGCGGAGCGGGAACGAGTGAATCGTGACCCGTTTGTACAACGGGTCACCGAGGCCGTCGAAGGGCGGTTGTTGAGCGTGCGGCGCGTTGAGCGGTCGCAGGCGCCGAAGGACGAGGCGGATGAGTCAGCCCAAGCGCCGACCGATCCGCCCGAGGCTGCCAAGGAGTGATACTCTATGCTGGGTGGATTGGGTAATCTTGCGGGCGTCTTGAAGTCCGCGAAGGGCCTCCAGGCCCAAGTGAGCAAAATGCAGGAGGAACTTGCCTCACGCCGGTTCGAGGGGGATGCGGGCGGCGGAATGGTCCGCGCGACCGTCGACGGCCGCGGCACGTTGGTTGACGTGAAGATCGATCCGCAAGCGCTGAACGACGTCGAACTGCTCGAAGACCTGGTCAAGGCCGCCGTCGGCGCCGCCACCACGAAGTCACACGAAGCCATGAAAAACGACGTCGCAGCCATGACCGGCGGGCTCAACATCCCCGGACTCACCGATATGCTCGGCAAGGGCTGACGGCGAGACGGACGCAAGCCGAGACCCCCCGATGAAGAGTGAACCCATCGAGTCACTCGCTCGCCTCAAGGAGCAGTTTCAAAAGCTCCCCGGCATCGGCCCGAGAAGTGCCGAACGCCTGGCATTCCACGTCCTGCGCGAACCGCGAGACTTCGCAGCGGGCTTGGCGCAAGCCATCCTCGACGTCAAGGACAAGGTCGTTCATTGCTCAACCTGCTTCAACCTGACCGAAACCGATCCGTGCCCGATCTGCGCAGACGCCCGACGCGACCAGGGTGAAGTCTGGGTCGTGGAACAACCCAAGGACGTAATGGCCCTGGAGGCCACAGGCCTGGTGCACGGCGCCTATCACGTCCTGATGGGCCACATCGCCCCGCTCGAAGGCATCGAGCCCGAGGACTTGACGATCCATGCTTTGGTCGAACGCGTGCGCGCCGGCGGCGTCCGCGAAATCGTGCTGGCGCTGAACCCAACGCTCGAAGGTGACGGAACGGCGCTCCACATTCAAAGCCTGCTCAGCGACTTGGATGTTCTGATAACGAGGCCCGCACGCGGCTTGGCTGTCGGCTCGCAGCTCGAGTACGCCAGCGTGGGCATGCTCGAATCAGCCATCCGCGGTCGCACACGCATGTGACCGGCGCGTAGGAGTCGCCTCGAATCCCAACCATCGCCCGCCGAGCTGCCCAAGCGCTTGGATCTGCCCCGCCGGCCTCGCGGGTGCAGACCTGCGCCGTTTGCGTGATATAATACTGTGAAGGACCGAGGTCGTGGTGCGGTCCCGATAACGATCCCGGAGGGCCGGACTACGCGCCGCACCCGCGGATACCCCGTACCGTCCGGCGTGCACGGAATACGCAGAAACGGGAAATCGAAGCCGATGTCGCAGTTTCTGACACAATCGCTGAGCCCGCAGATGCGGATGGAGCAACGGCTTACGCCCCAGCTCATCCAGTCTATGGCGATTCTGCAGAAACCGGTCGCGGACCTCGAGGCTTACATCGCAAGCGCCCTCGAAGGCAACGCCGCCCTCGAGGTCGAAGAACCCCCCGCCGCAAAAACCGAGACCGCCAAGCCCGAACGCGCCGGCCAACGTGACGACCAGGAGGCACTCGGATTCGCCCGCCTCGACCGCTTCTCGCGCTACTACGACATGGACGGGAACGAGCGCGCCCCTCTGAGCGCCCGGAGAATCGCCTCGAGCGACGGCCGGGACGCCAAGATGGGGGCGATGGCCAACACCGCCGGCCGCGAGATCGGGCTCCACGAACACCTGCTTTCGCAGTGGGCACTCGCGGAAATCGACGACGACGAGGTCCGCCGCGCAGGCGAGGTCATCATCAACCACCTCGACCCCGACGGATACCTCCGTTTGCGATTCGACGAGTTGGCCGACCGGGTCAGATCACCGCTTACCGAAGACCTCTTTAAGATGGCGCTCGAGGAGATTCACAACCTCGAACCCGCCGGAATCGGCGCCCGCGATGTCGTCGAATGCCTCTTGCTCCAGCTCGATGCACTACCGGGTGACAACTCGCTGGAACGCTCGATGATCGAGCACCATCTTGACGACGTCGTCCACAACCGCCTGCCCGCGGTGGCCAAGGCGACAGGCTGCTCGATCGGCGAGATCAACGCCGCGATCAAGGCCATGCGCTCGACACTCTGCCTTCACCCGGGTTACCTCGTCGGCGATCGGTCCGTACCCGTAATCCGACCCGACGTCATCGTGGAATACGCCGACACAGGCGGCGGACTCGACGTCCGGCTGGCACGCGGAAACATGCCCAAGCTCCGTGTCCGCCCGGAGGTCTTGGCCCTCGCGAAATCCAAGAAGAACGGCCGCGAAACCCGCGACTTCGCACGAAAACACGTCGAAGAGGCCTCCGCCCTGATCGACGCCGTCAACTTCCGGCAGAGCCGTCTCCTCGAAGTCGCACGCGCCATCGTCGAGAAACAGGCCGACTTCTTCGACGTCGGACCCGAGGGCCTGAAAGTCTGCCGGATGAGCGACCTCGCAACGGAGTTGGGCTGCGATCCGTCCACGGTCAGCCGGACCGTGGCCGACAAATACATGCAAACGCCCCGCGGGATTTATCCGCTCCGCTACTTCTTCACCGGCGGAACCGAAACCGAAGACGGCGAGAGCATGGGCTGGGACCGCGTAAAAACCCGGGTCCGCGAGCTGATCGACGCCGAGGACAAGAAAACACCCCTGAACGACGACCAGATCGCCGCCCTGCTCAAAAAAGAGGGCATCGAGATCTCCCGCCGAACCGTCGCCAAGTATCGGCAACAGCTCGAAATACCCGCAGCCCGACAGCGGCGCGAGTACGAGTCTTCGTAGCCATGTCTTTTCCTATCGATCCGACGAACAGTCGGGAACCGTATGATCTGTGAGGCACCGTGTTAACCATAGGCACACTGCAACTTGATGCACCGTTCGTACAAGCGGCACTGAGCGGGTACAGCGATCTGCCCATGCGGCGGCTCGCCCGGCGATACGGCGCACCCTATGCCCTGAACGAGGTCGTCCTGGACAAGCTGGTCCTGCAGGGTGGCAAGAAGCTGCAAAGGATGCTCGCGGTCGCCGCCGACGACCACCCGGTGGGCGGGCAGCTCATGGGCGCCGACCCCGACGTGTTCGCCCCGGCCGCAGCCGCCATGGTCGACGCCGGTTACGACGTGATCGACATAAACTTCGGCTGCCCGGTGAAAAAGGTGCTGGGCCGATGTCGCGGCGGATTTCTCCTCTCACAGCCTGACACCGCCCTTTCGATCATCCGCAGCGTCTTCGACGCCGTCGGTGGCGCGCGACCGGTGACGGTGAAGATGCGCCGTGGGACCGATGATTCAACGCAAGCGCGGGATGACTTTCTGTCCATCCTCGATGGCGCTTTCGAGATCGGTGTGGCGGCCGTCACCGTGCATGGTCGAACGGTGGCACAACGATACGTCGGACCGAGCGATTGGTCGTTTCTGGCAGAAATCAAAACGCACGTGGGGGACCGGACCATTCTCGGCAGCGGCGACCTCTTCAGCGCCGAAGCGTGCCGGAGCATGATCGCCGAGACCGGCGTCGACGGCGTGAGCATCGCCCGCGGGTGCATCGGAAACCCCTGGATTTTCCGGGAGTGCCGTGCTCTGCTTCGCGGCGATCCGCTCCCGCCACCGCCCACCGTCGCCGAGCAGCAGCTCGCGATCGAGGGGCATTGGGCCGACATGGTCGAAGTCTACGGCGAGACGCTGGCCGCCAAGCACATGCGAAAGTTCGGGATCAAATACTCGGAACACCACCCGCGGTCGCGTGAGGTTCGTGATGCCTTCATCGCCGCCCGGCGGTCCGTTGACATCCAGGCCGTGCTCGACCGATGGTACGATCCCGCGACCGATTGGCCTCCCGTTCGTCGACGCGAAAGTCACGGTGACCTGGTCGCAGCCGGTGCAACGTCGCAAGCGCCGCCCGCGTCTGACGGTCCATTGAAAAAGGGGACTGGCTCCGAGCACCGATCCGTCCACGGAGTCGTGAGTGGCCGCTGGCAAGGTGCCTGTGCCCTCGTTCCACGGCCTCCTAACGGGCCGTAAGCCGGGTTCCCCTGGGATTGAGCACGATTTTCACTCTTCTCTTCGAACACGCGGTGCTTTTGCTGATCGTTCTGGTAGCGCTGCAGTTCGTCATCATCGCCATCTGGTCCCGTCTGCGCACGCGTTTCTGGGGTCGCGCGGTTTGGGTCGGGTTCGGCGGCGTTGTTTTTCTGCCGATGCTGTCGGTCTTCGTGGTCACCGAACGGGAGCGGGTGATCCGACTGTGTCGGACGCTGGCTGAGATGGTCGACCGGGGCGACGTCGACGCGATCGCCCCGCATCTCGCTACGCGCTTCCAGGCCGCAGGATTCGACAAGACCGCCTTCCTCGACCGCGCCGAGCAACGCCTCACCATCTACCGCGTCGATGATCCCACCTTGCGGCGCTTCGAGACCGCATTCCCCCGTCAAGGCGAAGCCGAGCTGGTCTTCGATGCCTCTTGCACGGTTCGCTCAGCCGACCAGTTTGTCCAGCGCTTGCCCTCGCGGTGGCGGGTGACGATGTTAAAAGAGGACAGCCGTTGGCTCTTGACCGAGGTCGAAGCGCTCCCCGCCCCGCTGTCACCCGTCAGCAACCTGCGGGATTGGCTTCCCTGAACCCTCGATCGGCACAGCCGCGAGTCCGTGGATCGGCGGAGTCGTCAGACATAGAATGGGTCTCCGTCCGTTCGCAGACGTACTACCGTATGGCTCTCACCGATTAATGCCGCGGATACCCGGTTGACGGGTCCGGCGGAAGGCGCCCAGGGGGACACGCAGTTGAAACGATCGCACTGGACTGTATTCGCCGTTCTGCTCGTCGTTGTGGGCGGTCTGGCTTGGCTTCTGGCTAGCGGCGGCCTGTTCAACGGCGGTCGGCCGAACGTGATTCTGATCAGCCTGGACACCTGTCGCGCCGACTACATCAGTTGCTATGGCAAAACCACCGGCCTCACGCCCAACATCGACGCGTTGGCCGCCGACGGATTCATCTTCAAAAACGCGGTCTCCCCGGTCCCGCTGACGCTGCCCGCACACAGCACCATGTTGACGGGGATGATTCCACCGTGTCACGGCGTCCACGACAACATCAACTATCGCCTGAACGACAACTGTACGACACTCGCAGAACGACTCAGATCCCAAGGGTACAAGACCGCAGCCATCGTCGCTGCGTTCGTGCTGGACGCGCGATTCGGCCTGAGCCAGGGGTTCGACACCTATGAGGACGAACTCGGCGCCGACCATACGTTCATGGGCGGTTACGCCGAGCGCCCCGGCGGCGATGTGACCCGCCTGGCGAAGGACTGGCTCGAAACCAACAAACAAGAACCCTTCTTCCTGTTCCTGCACTACTTCGACCCCCATCATCCCTACAATCCGCCAGAACCGTTCGCCTCCGGCGCCTACGCGGACAACCCCTACGCCGGGGAGATCGCCTACGCGGACCACTGCGTCGGCCAGGTCATCCAGACCCTGAAACGGTTGAAGCTCTACGACTCGAGCTTGATCATCGTGGTCGGGGACCACGGCGAGAGCCTGGGCGAGCACGGTGAGTCCAAGCACGGATACTTCGTGTACGGCAGCACCACGAGCGTCCCGCTGATCATCAAGCCCGCGGGAACGACCGGAACCGGTGCCATCAAAGAGACAGTCGGCCTCGTCGATATCGTCCCGACCGTCCTTTCGCAGGTCGGCTCAACCGACGTGTCGGCCTCCGCGGGTGTCGACCTCACCCCTCTGATGTTCGGCGACGCGATCGGCCCCGACCGCCGGTTCTACTACAGCGAGTCCATGACACCCACCCGATACGGGTGCAACTCCCTGCTCGCCACCCAGACCGATCGCTGGAAGTACATCCAGACCACCGAGCCCGAACTGTACGACCTGGCCAATGACCCCGACGAGGCCCGCAACATCGCGAAAGACAACCCCAAGATCACCGGCGAGCTTCGCGGGCAGTTGCAGGACACCATCGAACGCTGTCTCGTCGCAGCCGCGGACGACGGCACAGTCGCGCTCGACGCAGCCGCGAAGGAGAAGCTCAGCGGCCTCGGATACACCGGCGAATCTGTGGAAGAGCTCTTCGAGTCGGACGCCTCCCGCCCCGATCCGAAGGGCTTCATCGAACTGTTCACGAAGGTCGAAGGCCTCGATTATTACGTGGACGCCGGAGACTTCGACCAGGCGCGACGCATCGCCGAACAAGTGCTCGCCGCCAAGCCCGACATCGCTCATGTGCACGCCAAGCTCGGGCAGATCGCCATACAGACCGGTGACTTCGCCGCGGCATTCGATCGATACGCGGAGGCGATCAAGCTCGACCCGACGAAGATCGAGTGGCGCATCAACCTCGGAATCCTGCTCTCGAAGCGCGGCCAACTCGATCAGGCCGTCGAGCAGTTCCACGAAGCCCTTCGGCTCGCCAAGCCATCGGAGGATACTTCGCCGAGCCTCGATCGCGTCATGGCGAGCCGCGAGTATTTCGACCCGCTGATCTCCCGCGCCCACTACAACCTGGGCAACACGCGGATGCAGCAGGGCGACGTCGAGCAGGCCGTCAACGCCTATCGAGAGGCGCTCCGCTTCGATCCGGACGAACCGAACGTACACTATAAGCTCGGTCTCGCCCTGCGCGATCTCGGAAACACCGACCAGGCGGCGGTCGCGTTCAACGAGGCATTACGCCTCGCACCGAACCACGCCGCCGCCCAACGCGCTCTCGACGAGCTTCCGGGCGGATAAAACGCCTTGAACCCAGATCGACCGGGCTTGGAAGGCGTCAGTACGCCGAACGCACGGCAACCCTACGCCGCCTGGAATATGTGAACGTCGCGTTGTGGGAACGGAATCGAGATTCCCTCCGCGTCGAACCGGAGCTTGATCGTCTCGGTCAGGTAAAACAGCACGTTCCAATAGTCGGGCGTCTTGACCCAGGGCCTGACCGCGAAGTTCACACTGCTGTCCGCCAGCTCCAACACAGCCACCGTCGGCGCGGGGTCCTCGAGGATGCGCGACTCCTCCGACAGTATCTGCTCGATCAGCGCCTTCGCCTTCGCAATATCGTCCCCGTATCCGATCCCGAACACCAGATCGACCCGTCGCGTGTCGTTGGCTGAATAGTTCGTGATGGTCCCCCCGGTGATCGCCGAGTTCGGCGCAATGACCCGCTTGTTGTCCGGCGTGCGCAAGACCGTCGCGAACACCTGCACCTCTTGCACCGTCCCGGCAATGCCGCCCGCCTCGACGTAATCACCGACCTTGAACGGTTTGAACAGGATCACCATCACCCCGGCCGCGAAATTGGCCAGCGAACCCTGCAACGCGAAACCGATAGCCAGACCCGCGGCACCGATCACCGCCACGAACGAAGCCGTCGGTACGCCCAATTTCTGGATCGCCGAGACCACCACCAGCGCCAGGAGCAGGGCATAGGTCATGTTGACGACGAACCCGGTAAGTGTCGGTTCCACCTTCGCCCGGTGCAGAACGCGCCTGACGATGCCCCGGATGATTCTGGCCGCGATCCAACCGAGGACCAGTGTGGCCACCGCTTTGAGGGCGACCGGCCCATACAGGTTAATGAAATCCAAAACCGGCTTCGGTAGCGAATCCATGATCTGCTGCATTTTCGTTTGCTCCTGGTTGACGCGAACGCCCAGGCGGCGTGCGCAGAAATCCTTGCCTGCCCAACGGTCGTCGGCATCCTACGACGGCGGGACCGGCTGGGGAACCGCCACGCCCGCAGCGCACACCCACGAGTTCTGCTGCGGCGGACCGCCCCACGCCGCCCCGCCCTGATGCCCCCCAGACAGCTCGCTCCACCCCCTGGACACGCCGCCGCAAGGTGCTAGTATTTCGCCCCCCGGTGTCGGTGCGGACCGGGTTTCCTGTTTCCAAAGGGGAGTAAATACACGATGAAATCAATGCGAAGAATGTTGCGAAAGAAGTATCTCGGCATGTTGTTCGGGATGGGTGTCCTATGCCAGTTCGGCGGATGCAACATCGGAGAGGTCACCACCACCACCACGATGGACGGCCGCCAGGTGCTGATCTCGTTGGTCCGCGGCGCGATCCTCACCCCGATTGACGCGTGGATCACCAACGGGATCAACAACCTGTTCCGCGAGGATAACTAGTCGCCCCCAAGCACACACCAAAGACGGAAGCGCCGAACGAAGGTCATGTTGCGCGCGTCTTCCGAAACCGGAAAGGCAGGCAGGAAATGAAAAAACGCCAACTGCTCATCGTGGCTGCCGCGGTCGGGCTCATGCTCGCGCCGGCGGCGAACGCCGACATGGTCGTGACATCCGATGGAAGCTCGTTCGTCGGAACGATCGAGAGCATTACCGATGGAAAGCTCATCATCGTCACCCAGCCGGC
This sequence comes from Phycisphaerae bacterium, assembly GCA_050050135.1. Taxonomy (GTDB): domain Bacteria; phylum Planctomycetota; class Phycisphaerae; order UBA1845; family UBA1845. The sequence goes on along the minus strand of JASFUW010000091.1, from coordinate 2,588 downwards.
CGGCAAGCTCACGGTTGATCTATCCATGGTGACGGGCATCGCAACCGATCGCGTCATCAACCTCGAACTGTCCAGCGGCGACACGCTCGTCGGAACGCTCGAACCCGCCGCCGAAGAAGGCGGCGTCATCGTTCACTCCGACGTCGGCGACGTTTCCGCCGCCACCGCAAACATCACGCAGTTGTGGCCCGAAGGCGAGGAAAACCCGGAAGTCACCGCACGGCTCGAAGCAGCCCGCCCCAAATGGACCGCAACCGCCGAGGGCGGCGTTATCCGCACCGAAGGCAACACCGATACCCTCGAAGGACACGGGCGGCTCCTCGTCAAGCGAAAAACGTCGGAAGACCTGCTCGAGCTATACCTGTCCGGCAAATACGGCGAGGAGAACAAGCGCCGGACCAACAACGAATACCTCGGCGGAATCCGCTACGAAACCAACCTGACCGACCGCAGTTTCTGGTACGCCCGCACCGAACTCGAGTTTGACGAGTTCGAGGACATCGACCTGAGGGCAACAGCCGCCGTGGGCCTCGGCCACTACTGGCTCAAACAGCCCGACCACGAACTCAAAACCCGCGTAGGACCCGGCTACCGCCACGAATCCTACGACACCGGGCGCTCCGAGGACGACTTCGTGCTCGACCTGGGGCTTGACTACCTCGTGAACATCACCGATTGGCTGCAGTTTACACACTCCACGGTTTACGCGCCCGACGTCGAGGACTTCGACAACTACCGCCTCGCCGCCGATACCGCGGTCGTCATGCCCCTCAAGGACGACCGCTGGGCATGGAAGGTCGGGATGCGCAACGACTATAACTCGGACCCGGCACCGGGACGCGATCGCTTGGACAACACGTACTACACGAGCATCGTGTTGCGCTTTCGGTAAGCCCTTACGGCCGCGGTCACGCCTCGACGGCTTCGTACAGATTGGCCCGCATCGTCTCCGGCGCAACACCGTTCCGGATCGGCGGGACCGCGCGCCGCATGCCTCGCACAACGAACGCATGACCTCAAGCTCGACACCAGAGCAACCAATAGTCAGGCGCAGCGGCAACTCCATTCAATCCCCCCTTCACAATGGGGGAAAGAGGGGGGTTCAGCGGCCGACTTGACGGTTACGCGCGCTACGCGCTCTGGCGTTACATGCCCGAGCGGATATGATGCCCGACCTGACGGTCCGACGCGATGACGTGTCCGCTGGCAGAAAGCGCGTATGAGCGATCCGCTGCAACGATTCCTTGAAGAGCAGGTCATCCTCGACACGACGACCCCGATCGTCTACATCGGCAAGCTCGTCGAGGTCACCGACCGCGCCTTCGTCCTGGTCGATACCGACATGCACGATTGTCGAGAAGGACATGCCGGCAAGGAACTCTACCTCGCGGAGGCGAGCCGCGACGGCGTCACCGTCAACCGACGCAAGGTGATCGTCTCGCGGTTCGCCGTGATCAGCGTATCGCGGCTCGCGGACGTCGTGACCGAGTGACTTGATGGCCGTCTATCGCGCAGAACAATCTTCAGATCCGCGATCCCGGCGCGCCGGGAGAGCACACGTTCGGAGCAAACCATGAACATCTTCGTCACCGGTGGAGCGGGCTACGTCGGAAGCCACTGTGTCCGAGGTCTGTGCGACGCCGGGCATCAGGTAGCCGTCTACGATAACCTCGCGAAAGGCCACCGCCGGTCGGTCGACGAGCGCGCCACGCTCATCGTCGGCGACCTGGCGGACGCACCCCTCCTCAACCAGACTCTGACCCGCGGAAATTTCGACGCGGTCATGCACTTCGCCGCGTTCGCCGAGGTCGGGGAGTCCGTCTCTCACCCGCTGCTCTACTATCGCAACAACGTGATCAACAGCGTGTCGCTTCTCGAAGCCATGCGGGCGGCAGAGGTCCGCAAGCTCGTGTTCAGCTCCACCTGCGCCATCTACGGCGTCCCGCGTGCGGTGCCCATCACGGAAGACATGCCTCACGACCCGATCAACCCTTACGGCCGAACGAAGCTCGCCATCGAGTGGGCGTTGCAGGACAGCATGAAGGGATGGGGCCTGGGCGCAACCGCCCTGCGATACTTCAACGCAGCCGGGGCATCGCCGGACGGAAGCATCGGCGAGGATCACGACCCCGAATCGCACCTCATCCCGCGCGTATTGAAAGTCGCCCTCGGCCAGGCGGACGGTGTCAAGATCTTCGGAATCGACTACCCGACCCCGGACGGCTCCTGCGTTCGCGACTACGTCCACGTCGCCGACCTCGCCGAAATACACCGCGTAGCCATCGAGACGCAGGAGGAAAAACAGTTTCGGTGTTACAATGTTGGCACCGGGCAGGGCGTCTCCGTCAAAGAGGTCATCGACGCGGCCCGCGAGATCACCGGCCACGAAATCCCCGCCGCCCCCGCCCCGCGCCGCGACGGCGACCCGCCCGAACTTTACGCCGACCCCACCAAAATCACCACCGACCTCGCCTGGGACCCCAAATACACCGACATCCGCGCCACCATCCAAACCGCCTGGAACTGGCACCGCAACCACCCCGACGGCTTCGCATCTTAGACCGTCTAAGAGCACCGCGCCGCGACCG
>JASFUW010000090.1:0-13960 GCA_050050135.1 Phycisphaerae bacterium | reverse complement strand
TCGGGGCGACTGGATTCGAACCAGCGACCTCTTGACCCCCAGTCAAGCGCGCTAACCGGGCTGCGCTACGCCCCGTGCGAAGGCCGATCGGCGATTCGTGTCGACCGGATTCTCTTCGTCCGTATTGTACAGCGCAGCCTGCGGAAGGGGAACAGCGTGAATCCGATGTTGACGGTCATCCCGGGTGATCGGCGGTCGGGCCTGCCCACGCGGACCGCAGGTCGTGTCAGGTGCTGGAGAGAATGTGCAACAAATCCCCGTCTTGGACGACGTAGGTTTTGCCCTCTTTCCGAAATCGACCTGCGGCTTTGACGCCTTTCAGGTCCTGATGGGCAACCAGATCATCGTGGGCGACCGTCTCGGCGCGGATGAAACCGCGGGCAAGGTCGGTGTGGACCTTCGCGGCCGCCTCGACGGCCGTCGAGCCCCGCCGGATCGCCCAGGCGCGGGCCTCCTCGTTATTGGCGGTGAAGAACGTGATGAGCCCGCCCGCCCGATAGCAACATTGAATCAGGCGGTCGCGGGCCGGGGCCTCAAGACCCAGGTCAGCGAGAAACGCCTCGCGGTCCTCGGAGTCGAGGACCGCGATCTCGGCTTCGATGGATGCGCTCAGCGTGATGATCTCTTTGACATACGGCACATCCCATTCGACGCCTGCGCCGGTTTGATCATCTGAGAGGTTGCGAATCCCCACGACGGGTTTCTCGGTCAAGAACGCGAAGCTCGATACCTGCCGTCGCTCCTCGTCGGTGGTGACCACAGACGCCAACGGCTGCTCCGACTCGAGGGCTTCCCGGCACCGAGTAAGGAGTGCAAGCTCCCGCTTCTCCAATTCGTGGGTGCGGGTGGGTTTCTTGAGCGCGGCTTCGAGGCGGTCGATCCGCGACGTGACCGCGTCAAGGTCGGCGAAGAGCATCTCCTCCCAGACGGCTTGAAAGTCCGCCCTGGCGTCCACGCGGTTGCGATACGCCGGGACGGCGGCGTTTTCGAACTCGCGGACCACGATCACGAGCAAATCGGCTTGCCGCACCACGGGCAACAATCTTCGCCATTGCTCCTGCCCGGCCGCGTCGTCGAGGGCGCATCCGGGAACGTCGGTAAACTCGATGGTCGCTTCCGTGACCTTCTTGGGGCTGAAGAGTTCGGCGACGTACGCCAGCCGCGGGTCGGGAACATGGACCACCGCGTGATGCGGTTCCACCGCACCATGATGATCGTGCCGCCCGCCCGTCACGGAAGAGAAAACGGTCGATTTGCCCGACTGAGGTACGCCGATAAATGCTGCCTTCATGGTGTCACTCGCTCTCGGCAGTGCGCCTGACCGGAAACCGATTACGATTCGGGCGCGAGCACATTGCTGATCGAGACGATCTCATAGGTACCGGTCGCACCGGTGTGCTCGAATTCGACGGTGTCGCCCACCCGTTTGCCCAGGAGCTTCTGGGCCAGCGGCGTCTTGTAGTTGTAACAGTTCTTCTCGGAGTCGGCCTCCCACGGTCCGAGGATGGCGAGTTTGTAGGGTTCGGAATCCGCAACGCGGCGCAAACGGATTTCCGCACCGATTCCCACGTGGTCCGTCGGCACCTCATCAGGGTCGAGCACGTGCGCGGCGGCCATCTCCTCGTTCATTTGCGCGAGCCTTGCACGAAGCAAATCCCGCTCTTCCAAGGCGAATTTATACTCGGAGTTTTCGCTCAGATCACCGTGGGCGGCGGCCCGCCCGATCGCCTTGGCATTCTCCCTCATTTTCACGTTGACGTGGTGGTCAATCTCAGTTCTCTTTCGCGACATGCCGGTCTCGGTCACGTAGAGAACCTCCTCGCGCTGCCAGGGCGGTGTTTCGGTCGCGGCTTTTTCGGTAGGGAACTTGGCTCGCAGACGGGACAAGAGCTTCTCGTGAACCGAGACGCCAAGAAGATCAAGCTGCCGGACCTGAGTGTGCAGCGCGTGAGCCATCCCCGGGTCGATGTCCTCGATACACTCATCGAACCGTTTGTACCTTCGGGCGGAGAACACCTGCCGCGCCCGAGCGCCCAATCGGCGAGAATGTTCCTTGGGAACCATCTCGCTCCGCCGAGACTCCGCCAATCCCTTCAGAACGCGTGACAGAATGGTGACCGCCGGAGGGACGGGAATGGACTCCGCCCGGGTCGGCCCATCCCAAAGCCAGAGCAGGGCTTCGAAATGCGCTACGGGGAACGCGAGAATCTCCTGGACAACGGGCTCGAGGCTGTCGCGGGTCGCCCCCGCCTCGATCAAGCGGGTGGCTGCCTTATCGCAGACCGCGGTCGGGAGGATCGGGAGCAAGCCCGCAAGATCGTCTTTCCATCCGTCAGGTCTTGCTTCGATGACGGTGTCGCATGCGAGATCGAGCAGCGTGTCGTTTTGAATTTCCAGAAACACGCCCTTCAGATCATCACTGGTCTTGAAAAATGCCAGGATTCTGTCGTCACGCGCTTCGAGTCCGCCGACCCGCGCCATGTACCGGGCCAGGACCCACCAAAGACCAGCTTGTACGGCGCCATTGCCGGCGAGTCGGGCTGCACGCGCGGCGACCCGTTCATGACACTTTTGTGCCACTTCGGCATCCGGTGTTTCCTGGCGAGCCTTGCAGTCACCCAGATAGCTCTCGAAGTGCGCCATCGCCCGAAACGGATCATGAAGATGCTCGAACCCGGCAAGCAGATCGTCCTCGAGGGAGATCGGCTTGTCCGCATAGATCACGTCACAGGGTGACCGACCCTCGATGGTGAAGTGCGGCGACCGGCGGATGGCACCGCGGGCCTTGGTCCACCACTTCTTCCAATCCCCTTCCGGAAGCAGCTCCGGAACGAAAATCCGTTCGAGCGTGTCGCTGTCAACCCGGTTACCGTTGTGCGTACAGATGTCCACGAGGACCGGAATGGGGTCCTTCCACATCCGCTCGATGAGCTCGTCGGGCCGGAACTGGCGCATCACGCGGAACTCGGTCGGCGGCGCGGGGCGATACCGGTCGGCGAGATGGACCGCGCCCAGCTTCTCTTCGCCGCGGTTCGTCGTGAGGGTAACATCCCACGTGGAAGGGTCCACACGAACGACCCGAGCCGCGTCGTCCTCGTCGCGTGCCACCAGGTAGTCATCGTCGTTCAGCGACAGGCAAACGTCGAGCGTGCGAAGGGCCCGCCGCACGGGTCGACCGCCGGCCAGGCCCGCTTCCTCGAGTAGCTTGCTCAGTCCCTCGCGCTCGGCGTAGGCCTGTTCAAACAGCGACACGACCTGGGCGCGCAGCTCTTCGCTGTCACCTATCGCGAGAAGGAACGCACCGGCCGCGGGGATGGCTTGGCGCGGCGATGTCCGTGCGATGAGCGCCTCGATGCCGGCCCATGCCAGTTCTTCAGCCTGAGACGCCCGGTCCGCCTCGCACAGGGCGGCCAGTACCTTGTCGTAGGCGGCGAGTGCAGCGGATTCGACGTCGGACGCCTCGAACACGCGCATCCATTCCTTTTCCGCGGTTTCGAAGTTCCGCGTCGTTATCAGCTCGATCAGCGAATCGGGTTTCATCATCCGGCACTATTATCGAAGAACAAATCGGCCACGGTGGAAAACCACGTCCTGGTGATGAGTATCGCACGACCGAGCGGCGTTGTCGAGTCTTACGGCGTGTGGGCGGTCCGGGCCCGGCCGGAGCCCGTCGCCGTTCGCGCTACCGGTCGAAGTCTGATGTGCCTCACGCGGAGGGAACCGGACCGAGGTCGCCCTGAGCGAACCGTTCCTGCGCCCACGCCTCCTTGGACATGTTCGTCTCGCGGTTCAACCGCCAACCCAGTTTCAGCGCTTCCAGCATGGAAGGTCCGGGTAGCGGGTCCGCCAGGCGTTGCTGCCAGACCCGGAGGTATGCCTCCGCCGTCCGACGCCACGAGAGCGTGCGGGCGTGTTCGAACGCGCGCTCGACGAGCGCACGCCGCTGGTCGGGGTGGTCGATGTAATGGCATACACGCTCGGCCAGCTCGGCTCCGCTGCCGACCGCGACCAGGTAGGGGCTGAAGGGCTCCGTGCCGACGTAGTCTCGCTTGAGCGGATCGACATAGGCGGCGAGCACGAGCCGCCTTCGGGCCATTGCCTCCTGGATGGCCATCCGCCCGTCGATGAACGCGAAGCACGTGTCGTTTATGTGACGCTGGGCGTCAGGTTTTCGGCCGTGGAAGTGAACGGGGAGCTCTTCGCGGGACGCCTGTTCGCTCAGTTCGCCAGCCAGCGACCCGTCACCGTACACGTGCAGTTCAAACGCCCGGTCGTGCTCGTGCACCAGCCGCCGGACCGCATCCATGTAGATTCCGATGCCGCTGTCGGGCTCGAGTCGTCCGATGTAGGTGGCGGATCGCGGCGGCGGCTCGGGCGTGTGCTCGATGTCGTCGGCCACCGGCGACAGACCTTGGTCGGGGCACAAGTCGGGTTTCACACCGAGCCATTTCTCGATGAACGCTCCGTCGTGAATGACGCCGCACGCCATGCGCAGCGAACGGACCGCGCGTCGCTTCTCCGCCTCGGGTACGGGGTAAACGTAGGACATCCCGTGACGGGTGAGGAACACCTTGCGACGATCGACCAGGATTCCCAGCGTTCGCCACAGCGTTTCGAGCATGTGCGTGTTGCTGACGTGGACGACATCCGCACGCTGGAGAAGGGCGAAATGCGCGAGGAACCACAATCGCGAGCGCATCCGTGAGCGCAGCGCGGGAAATCGGTGGATTTGCACACCTTCGTGTACCTCGCGTATTGCCAGCCCGTCCTTCAACGCCGCGGTGATGACATCGACGTCATGCCCCATCGCGATCAGGGCTTTGGCGAGTTCGTGGATGTATTTCTCCACGCCCCCGACGAGCGGCCAATAACGATGGACCACAAAGGCGATTCTCATCCGTGGATGCTCCTCGATCGTGCTTCTTGCCGCGTCCCGAAGAGCAGTAGATTGGCACCCTGGAGCGCATCGAGCCAGGACCTGCGGTATGACCAGTCGACGCTCAATCGCAACAGGCCTCGTGCCCAGTGTGCGCTCAAGGATTGCCACAAACCCACGGGCGCCACCTCGACCGCTTTGAGCTCGACCTCGCGGGCCCGGCGGCGCAGTTCGCGTTTGGTGTATGGAATTTCGAGCCCATAAGGCCACCACCCGCGAAGCTCGAGGTAGTACTTCCACACCCGGTAGGGTACGCACCATGCGTTGGGCACGCTGATGATCACCATTCCCGACGGCTTGACGGCGTCGCGGTGGGCCTCGATGACTCGCGTCCGCATCTCTCGTTCGAAATGCTCGATGACGCCGGACGAGAGCGCCACGTCAAAACGACCCGAGTCGGACCGGTCCAACGCGAGCATGTCCCCCAGACGGTAGGTCGCGGCGAGCCCCAGGCGGCGAAACCGGTGCCTTGCCTGATCCAACGCCGTTTGATTCATGTCGAACAGGGTGACGTCGGCGCCGCGCTCCGCGAGCAGAACCGACAGATCCCCGCGCCCACAACCCAACTCGACCGTTTTGAGTCCGACGAGGGTATGGAATCGGTCGATCAACCGGCGCTGGATCTGGTGCCATCGTTCTGTCTCTCGCTCCCGCGCCAGGCCCGTGTCATCTTTCACGTCCGAGGGATGGTGACGCCAGACGTGCTCCCATACGCTCGAGCCCATCGAGCCCGCACCCCCCGGTGGTGAACCGTGTAACAGGTCGATGCTTTGGGGGGTGTAGCTCATCATGCCGTCGTGCAGGCCGGCGTGCCCGCGGGCTCCCCGCCGATCGGTTCTGGTGCGTCCGGCAGAACGTTGCTGTCCCAGTAGCGTCGTCCGTCGAATCGCTGCTTCAATGCGTCATCGTAAGCTGCATAGTCATAGTAGGCGTAACGGGGATAGATGACCTCCGGAAAGCGCTCTGCCACGTTCCCGACCTTGACTCCGGCGCACCGGATCACTCTGCCACGAAGATTGCACTCGATGTCCGACCGGATCACCCGCAGCAGTCGCAACAGCCGCCCGACGCGGGTCACGGGCGCACTGGGCGGCACGGGATCGAACGTGTCCAACCGTTCCACATTTATCCCGGCGGCCCGAAGCAACAGCTCGACCTCCTGAGGTGTGTATTCGCGGTTGTGCCGATCCGTGATCCCCGGACCGTATGTCTGGCGACCGACCGCGGGGTGTCTCCCCCACAAGAGCGAATAGACCGAAGCCAACGAGGCGATATTCGGCGTCGTGAGCAGAAGCCGCCCGCCCGGTTTCAGCACCCGGTTCACCTCCGCCAGCATGAACATCGGATCGGCGCACAGGTGCTCGATCACCTCCATGCAGACGACTTGGTCAAAGCCGGCGTCCGCGAAGGGATAGGGCTCGCTGTCGAGATTCAACGGGTAAGCGTCGTACTCGAAGATCGAACCGTCGTCATGAACCAAGCGACGTCGACCGGCGCCTCCGGCGAGATCGATGCACGACACCCGTTCGTACCCGAGTTCACGAACGTAGACGGGGACGAGTGTTCCGGACGAACCGAGGTCCAACAATCGCCCACCCCTATGGGCAGGGACCAGTTCGAGGCTCTTGCACAGGCGCTGAAGCTCGGCGCGCAGCAACTCACGCTTCCGGCTGTCGTAGCCTCGAATCGGCAGGATCAGACGTCGGATCGTTTCCGTATCCACAGCCGCGGTCGCGTTCAGGACGGTGGTGTCGGGCGCGCGCCAACCGCGCTCCACACACGCTTATCGGAAGTTGCCGGGGCATGGTTTCCCAAAAAACCAGCATCGAATCTCTTCCCGTGATTGCTCCCGCCGGTCATTGGTAGGACGCGCCCGAGGGGTCAGGAATCGCCATTGCTGCTGCTTTACGCCTTCGTGATCGGTTGCGCGGGGCGGAGTGCGCGCGAAGGCAGCAGTCGACGGAACGCCGATTCGACCAGGTTGACGAGCACATCGACGCGAGGTTCCCGACGGAACCCCTCCCAGAACCGGCGCATGGCAACGTCGTACTGCTCTTGCCGGTAGGCCTCGTAGCCCAGTTGACGGCACGCCGCGGCGAGCTGGCGATCCACCGTGCGGCGCTGGTCGGCGCGAAGGTCGCCGAACGCACGCCGTATGGCCAACAGTATCTCGCGCATACCGACGGAGTTTTGATGCCTGTCGGTTCGAGCGAGACTGCCGGCGGTGAAATGATGCAGGCAGAGTGACTCATCCACGAAACCGGCGCGGCAAGCCCGAACCACCTTCAGGTAAAAGAGCCACTCCTCCGCATAGGCCCGCTCCGGCGGGTAGCGGATCGAGGTCCCCAGAACCTCACGGCGAACCATACCCACGATGGTGGGAATGAAGTATCCCCTGAGCAGGACGTCAAAGAGGTTGCCGGTGCACACGGAAAGCCCGGAAGCGACCGATTCACACTCGACCTCGCGAGCGAGCGGAGCGACCGTGTCGAAAATGCTCGCGTGTCGCCGACCCTCGAGATCGATAAACGCATAATCGCAGTAGACGAACCCGAGTTCCGGACGCAGCTCGAACATCGCCAACTGGCGCTCGAGCTTGTTCGGGAGGAACTCATCGTCCGAATCCAGGAAGGCGATGTAACGCCCGCGTGACGAGTCGATCCCCGTGTTCCGCGCGGCGCTGGCCCCGCGGTTTTTCTGGCGTATGTACACCAGGCGATCACCGAGTCGGTCGGCGTACGCGGCCGCTACGCATTCGGTTCCGTCCGTCGATCCGTCATCGACCAGAACGATTTCCCAATCCGGAACTGTCTGCGCAATGATCGAATCAAGCGCGCGCGGAAGGAGTCCCTTGCGGTTGTAGGTCGGAACGATCACCGAAACCGTCGGCTGACTCACGCGCGTCATCCCTTCACCGACGACGTCATAAACCGACCGGGCGTTTCCTCTCACACCATCGTGAGGGTCCGCTCACGGGCCTGTTCGAACGCCTGCTCCCATTGATCGAGGGTCTGCGACCACTCGTATTCCCGCGCTACCCATTCTCTGCCGGCATGCCCCATCCGTGTCCGCAAGTCCTGATCTTTCAGCAGGCGAACGATCGCCCCCGCCAGCGCTTTGGGCGACCTTGGCGGAACGAGCAGACCCGTCCTCTCATGTTGGACCGTATCGGGCAGGCCGCCCACATCCGACGCGGCCACCGGCACACACATGGCGGATGACTCAAGTGCAGCCACGCCAAAGCTCTCGCAGAGGGAAGGAATCGTGCTTACATCCCACATGGAGAGCCATTGCGGAATCTTCCGGTGGGGCTGCGGCGGAATCCAGTTGACGGCTCCATTTAAATCGAGGCGATCTGCAAGGCGTCGGCACGCCGATCGCTGCGGTCCGTCCCCGACAAGATCGAACCGTGTCTCCGGCAGACGATTCAGGATGATGGGAATCGCCCGCACGAGATACTCGGCACCGTAGACCTCTCGAAAGCCCTTGTAAAAACCCACGCGCCGTACGCCGGGCGTTCTCCGATCTGCGTAGAGCGCGGGATCAACAACCCGGAGGTCGACGCCGAATGGTGTCATATTTATGGCATCGAGATCAATACCGGCGAATGCTGCTACGGTCTGCGCGAACCGCGGTCCGCATGCGGTGACCGCGGTTGCCGACCGCAGAATCGCGACGCGTGACGCCGTCAACTCAGGCGTGGGCAATCCTTCGCCGGGCGGCGGGACCATGTCTGATCCCCACGGTGTGACAACGACACACCCGTGTCGCATGATCTCGGGCGTGAGTCCCCAATCCGCCAGGAACTGGACGTTGACGACGTCGAAACGCTCCAACAGGCTTCTCAGGTACCGGTGGTGCCTGCCTCGCCAGCGCCGCAGGTTCCTGACGCTCGGACCGGGCACCTCGAACCGCTCGACGTTGACCCCAGGTATGCGCTCGGGCTTGGCGCTGACGAGGTGTACGGTGTGCCCCCGCGCCGCCAGACTGGAAGCGATGCGTTGCACGTGCACGGATCCGGCGTCACCCAAGATGCAGAGTTTCAACGGGTTTCTCCCCATCGTGCGGCGGAGCGTGTGATCCGGGGTGATGTTCGCCTTCGACGTCGGTCGATGTCGACGAGACGAACGTCCACTCGTGTTCGACCGCCAGGCGGCCTGTCGCCCGTCCCTCGTCGTCGATCACGAGCGGGAAGCGCACCGGGGTGTCAAGCTTCGTCTCACCCGTCTCCATGTCCCACACGCGCGCGTTCCAGAAGTATTGTCCGCTCGCAAGTGGCAGGTGCGGGATCGTCAGCACCGCTTGATGCGTTCCCACTCGACCGTCGAAGATCATCCCGCCCCGCCCCGAATTGAAACTGAGGATGTTCTCCTCCGTCGCCGCCCGCATGTTCAACTCGACCACCATGCGCCGGACGGGCCGACGCAATCTCAGCGTGACCTCCGCTCGAAGCGGCTGACTCGCGCGTTGCCAGACGACCTCGTCGCCGCCTTCGTCCACGAACTTCAGTGACAGCAGCTCGACAGTGTCACATAGTTCTTCGTCCCGGTGAACGACGTCGGTCCGCCGGTCGGCGTATGTTCTCGACATCGCGGCGAGATAGTGGGTCACCGCCTCCTGCGATCGACCCTCGAACACAGCCTTCCCCCCGTCGAGAACCAGGGCTCGCGGGCAGATGGACTGCATCTGGTCGAGGTTGTGCGTGACGAACACCAGGGTGGTGCCGCTGCGCACCAGGTCGCGCATTCGCTCGACGCAGCGGAGTCTGAACACGGCGTCGCCGACCGAAAGCACCTCGTCGACGAGCAGCACGTCCGGATCGACGTGAGCCGCGATGCTGAACCCCAACCGGGCATACATGCCGGAACTGTAGCGCTTCACCGGCATATCGATGAATCGCTCGATCCCCGCGAACGCGATGACGGCGTCCAGCTTTTGACGGATCTCTCGGCGCGTCATGCCGAGGATGGCGCCGTTCAGAAAGATGTTCTCCCTTCCGGTCAGGTCGCCGTGGAACCCCGCACCGACCTCGATCAGTGCGGCGAGCCGCCCGCCGACGGATATTTCGCCGCGTTCGGGACGCATGATCCCGGCCAACAGCCTCAGGGCCGTGCTCTTTCCCGCGCCGTTCGGTCCGATGATCCCGACCGCATCTCCGCGCTGTACGCCGAAGCTGACGTCGCTGAGCGCCCAGAAGCTCCCGCGTTCGGGTCTCGATGTGCGTCCGGGCAGGACGCGACGCATCCCCGCTGCCAACAGATCGCGGAGCGAATCGTGCGTCTCGCCGAGGCGGAATCGCTTCCAGACGTGTGCAACCCGTACAACCGCGTCACCCATCAGATGCACTCCGCGAAGCGATACGAGGCTCGGCGAAAGCAGACCCATCCGATGACGAACACAGCGAAGGCGAACACGGTCGTGTACATGAATCCCGTGGTCTGAGGCCAGCCGCCATGAATGATGCAGTCCCGGTAGGCGCTGAACAGGGGAACCAACGGGTTGACCCCGATCAAGCGAGCAAGCCACGATCCATCCTGAGGCACCGGCACCACCACGGCTGAGATAAACATCCACAACTGGATGACCACGCTGAAAACCTGCCGGACGTCCCTATAGAACAGGTTGGCCATCGCCAGGAACATTCCGACGCCGACGGTCAGCACGATTTGAACGAAAACAACCACCGGAACGAACAGCAGCGTCGCGTGCGGCACGAACGACCATTGCCCCGACGCGTGAAAGTAAGCCATCAACCCCACCAGGACGCTCATCGCGATGCAGAAGTCGACGAACGAGCTGGCGACGCACGACAACGGAAACACCTCGCGCGGGAAGTATACCTTCGTCACCAGGTTGCGATTTCCGACCAGCGAGGTCACACAGTTGCCCAGGCTGACGCTGAAGAAGGTCCAGGGAACCAGCCCGGTGTATGCATATAGCGCATAGGGCATGTCCACGCGAAGGACGGACGAGGCATCAATCGCTCGCGTAAACACGAACGTGAACACCAGCATCATGGAGAGCGGCAGCAGAATCGCCCAGCCGACCCCCAGCATCGACTGCTTATACCGCACCCGAAGATCACGCCACGTCAGGCTCAGCAGGAGCTGACGGTAGCGGAAGAGCTCGGTAAGCGCACCGGTTGTGGTCTGCGCGTGCATGGCGCAAGCAAACTCCGTCACGACTTCAGGACAAACCTTGCTGTCTTATCGGTCGGACGGATTAGGCGGTTTGGTTGGGACCGACAGGTTCGGGCCAGGCCCGTCAAACCGGTTGGTCTGGGTTGGCATATCCCGCGTGAATACCGAAAAATGAGCCCGCGTTTCAGCCGGCTTCGCCCGGGTTCCGGATTCGTCGATGATCGGGAATGCCCGGCTTGAACAGGTCGGCTGCTTGAATGCGGGCGGCCAACGCCATTTGCCGGTCGTCCCAGGACCGATGTCATCGCGACGGATTGAACCGATGCTCGAACTCCACGCCGAGGAAGGGTTGACGAACCGCGGCCCTATCGCATAGGCTGACGCGACCTAGCCCCCATCGTCTAGCGGCCTAGGATATCAGGTTCTCATCCTGAAGACAGGGGTTCGAGTCCCCTTGGGGGTGTTCTTACCGGCATCGGTGTCAGGCAAGGACAACCGATGCTTACTCTTGTCAGGACAACCACTTACGTCGATCTCGTCGTTTGGCCTCGCAGGATCGCCCTTCGCGCGGTTGGTGCCATTCGGTGCCTCGCCATGCTGTGAAAAGCCACCCGGCGTACATGCTGGCGTACATGCTCGGGACGGACGGAAATCGTCGGTTCCGGTCGCCCGCAAGTCGACGGATTCGCAGGGTTCGTCGTCGGGATCGACGGCCCGAGTGATCGTCGGAAGGGAATCCACTGCGCCGGCCAGGTCTAGCAGTTTGGGGTCCGTGTACGTCCGCATCGTCAAGTCGATTTTCGAGTGCCGCATCAGACTCTGGGCGGTTCGGGGGGCGACGCCGTTCTTGCTGAGGTGCGTTCCGAACGTATGTCGGAGAGCATGAACGTCCACGGTTCGCCCTGCGTCGTCTCGATACCGAATCCCGGCTGCCTCAAGGTCCTTCTTCAGCATTCGTACAAGGTTCTTCGGCACGTTGAACACTCGATCGCCCCGGCGCACGTCAGGCGGCTGCCAACGGCGCAGCTCCTCGGCCAGGTCGGTACGGAGTGGCAGCACCTCTGTGGTCCGGTTTTTGGCTGAAGCGGCGCAGACCGTGAGCGAGGGTCGCTCGCCGAGGTCAAGATCAGCCCAGGTCAACGCAGCGAGTTCCCCACGCCTAAGCCCGGTCAGCAACATGGTCTTGTAGAGCAAGGCCCGCTCCCGGCCACATCGTTCAAGACGAGCACGGGTTCGAGGCTTGATTTTGGCGGGCCGATCCGATCGGCCTGACTTCTGCCCAGCCGCGATGAAGTTGTCCAGCGGTCGCCGTTTTGCCGACTCGATCAAGCTGTTGAGTTCTTTCTCAGTCAATGCTCTGCGTTTCCGGCGAATGTCCGTTTCGACGTTGGCCTTCCGTAGGACGTTGAGTGGGTCGGTTGACAGCCTGTTTGTCCGGCGGCACCAAGAGAGGAACCCACGGATCGACTCAAGGTAGAGGTTGTACGTCCGGGGACCGCGTCCCTTGTCCAACAGCCCTTTAAGGAACTGCTCCACCTGCGTGGCGTCGATCTCGGATAAGAACGACCATTCTGTTGCGTCAACAATGGCGTTCAAATGCCGCACCTTCTCCTTCCGGTATGCTCCCGATGTGCCCTGCGCCTCAAGGTGCGTTTCATACTCCTCGACGTGCTCACGGAGTGATCGCTTGAGTTGTTCCGCTAGGCGAGATTCCTGTTCGCCGATGATGCCAGCACGTCGTCGCTCGGCTTGCCGTTCAAGTTCTGCGGCTTTTTGTTCCGTAGCCGTTTTGTCGCGGAACCCCGGAACAGTACACACGCGATCGTCAGCGTCTCGATACCGGATGTACCACTTTGCGTGCTCCTCCAGCAGCTTGGTGCCATCCGCGGTCAACGGTTCCGCGCAGACCTTGCCCCTCCCGTTCCTGAATCGGGCGTGGGGCTTGCCCTTTTTGGAGATGATCTCCGCCCCTTCCGGGATCGGCTTTGTGTAGGTTGGCTTGTAGATCGATGCCATCTGCTTTCCTCTCCTCATTCGATCCGGCGGGGCACCAGGCCCGACACGAGCCCGGCCGCCGTGGTCTGGTTATATCTTAGCACACCCGGTCACGCCGCCGGGGAATCCGCTGTACACGGGGGCCTGTCCACGCCGGGCACGCGACCGAGCGGGTCATCCCACAGGTCCGGGTATGCGGCCTCGATTACTTGCCGGACCTGAAGCAATGCGTCCCGTGCGTCTTCCGGCGCTCCCCGTACGAGATATGCGGACGCCAGATCGTCGTCAGGAACCACCAACACATTCGCACCACGAAAGTCCGGCACCTGTTCGTGGTTCGCCGGGTCCGTGATAAACACCCGGAGTCTGGCTTCCATCTCGGCCGCGTGCTCGGGAAGAACGTCGATGTCCGCACCTTCCCGCCCGATGCCGACCAAGCCATCCGTTCCTAGGCCGTTGGCCGTCCTGTAAGCCTCGAAGAAGCCCCACAACTTTTGGCAGGCTTCCCCCGAGAGCACGACGCCCGTCCCCGATCCCATGCTTGCCTCCACCCGCACATAGGTGGCCCAAGCCCCTTGGTAGGCCCGGACGCGCGGCACCGGCCAGCCATCAGGTTCAAGTTCGTACCATCGCTCGTTGATGTTCATGGTTGCCTTCTCTCTAGTGCCAATAGCTGTCATTTGCTGCCACCTGTGCCTGATCCACCTTGTGCCAAGCCGGGATTCGTTTCCGGCACCTTAGACTGCGGGCTTGCAGGAATCGAATCCGCCTGCTTGGACAAGTTTTCCCCGAACTCGGTTACGCCCACGTCGATCGAGTAGTAGCGATAAGGGCTGCCTTTTTTGCCCCCTCCATCCCTGAGCCATCGAAGGTCAGACAGGTCAGGCGG
>JASFUW010000089.1:0-13978 GCA_050050135.1 Phycisphaerae bacterium | reverse complement strand
CTGATCGGCTGGTGCATGCGTCCCGTGCGCACCGCAGGCGTGAGATCGGCCCGCTGAAACGTCTCACGCAACGCGCTGAGCACCTGCGAATGGATCATGTTCGGTTCGGCCCAGCGGACCTCGATCTTCGTGGGGTGAACGTTCACGTCTACGCGGTTGGGGTCGATCCTCAGGAACAGAAACACCACGCCGTGGCGGTTGGGCTCCATCAGACCGCGATACGCCTCCTTGATCGCGTGCTGGACGAACCGGTCGCGGATGTACCGCCCGTTCACGAAGGTGTACTGCCATTGTGCTGTCGCTCTTGACTGTGCCGGCGGCGCCACGTAGGCTTCCAACCGCACGCCGCGCTCCTCCCGCTCGACCGGCAACAGCGCCGACGCCAGCTCCGGACCGTAGAACTTCGCCACCCGTTCGAGCCGCGTCTTGCACCCAGGTAGATTCTGCGTGGTCCGTCTGTTGGAGGTCAGCTCGAACGCGATCGAAGGACACGCCAGGGCGATGCGCGCAAACTGCTCGTTGATGTGACCGGTCTCGGTCGAGTTGGTCCGAAGGAACTTGCGTCTCGCGGGTACGTTAAAGAAGAGGTCGCGAGCCTCGATCGTTGTCCCGGCGGTGCTGCCCGCGGCCGTGGACGATTCGAGCCGCTCCGCAGCCACGCGAATCTCGTGTCCCGCCTCCGACCCCGCGGGTCGCGACACGATCCGCAATTTCGAGACAGCCGATATGCTCGCCAGTGCCTCGCCGCGAAAACCCATCGTGCTGATCGAGCTCAGGTCCGCCTCGGTGAGCACCTTGCTCGTCGCGTGCGGGAGCACGGCAAGGCGCAGCTCCTCCGCCGACATTCCGCAACCGTCGTCGGTCACGCGGATGAGCTGCTTCCCGCCCTCTTCGATGGTGACAGCCACCCGCGTTGCGTCCGCGTCGATCGCGTTCTCGACCAACTCTTTGACCACGCTTGCCGGGCGCTCGACCACCTCCCCGGCCGCGATCTTCTTGACCAACAGCTCCGGAAGGACCCGAATTCGGCAATCCTTGCTCATCCGTATCCAACAGCCCGTTTGTGACGCGCGCCGCCAGCGTGCGGCCCGATCCTCGCCATTTACCGAGAGGGGAGTATAATCCCCGGTTTCGGTCCGAGCAAAGAACCCTTACGTAAGCGCTCACGCGTACGCTCGACCGCGGCGCTTTCGGGCGTCGTTACCGCGAGACCGAAGCGCCATGGCCTGTGAAGTTCCTAACAGCCCACCTGAGACCTGCGCGACGCGGACGCCGCTGCTGTTCCGGGTCGAGGACACCAGCAACGAAGGGTACGTGAAGACGGCGCATGAGCGCGCCCGAGCATCCGGTTTCTCCGGGATCGAGTTGGCCGTCCGTGCGCAACCACCCTCCAGCAGATCGGACTCGATCGGCGGTTGCAAGATCGGAGCGATCGCCGCGAGCTGTGGAACGGTCGACCCCGCCGGCGCTATCGAAGAGGTAGGCGCGCTACTCGTCAGGGCTTCAAACTGGGGAGCCACCTGTTTGAACCTGACGATCCCGCGCGTGGCCGGAACCCCCGATCAACCTGCCTTCACGGGATATCAGGACGCCCTCAACTTCGCGTACCAACTGCTGCACGAGCTACGCCTCGAAGCGGAAGCCACCGGCGTGGCACTGGCATTGGAAGCCGCCGTCGACCGCGCGCTGCTCTCGCCGGTGGAACTGCGCGAGATCATCGACGCCGCCAATTCATGGGCGGTCGGCGTGTGCATCGACGTCCAACGCATCACGAGAATCGGCTGCCCTGCCGACTGGATCAAGACCCTGCGCCATAGAGTCCACGCCGTGCGACTCTCGGGCGCGGAACTCAGCCACGCAACATGCAGCACCGGCGAAGTGCGATTGCCCGAACTGGAACGCGTCACCGATGCGCTGCGGCAAATCGCGTACGATCGGCCCGTCATTCTGGCAGACTCGGAGGTCCCGGACGTCATGCCGCCTCAACTGACACGGCTCGGCGCCGGGCCGGATCCGAGTGCGCAAATACCGTGCCAAGAGGGCCCGTAACCTGCTAGGACCACGCGGCAGAGGTTCGCTTGGACCGACCGCCTACACACCGACACTCGTCGCACCCCGTCGAAGGACGACCGATCCGGCTGCCAGCGTGACCAAGGCCAGCACGGCGATTCCCCATTCAGAAACCGCAGGAATGGCCGGCTCGATCTGGCAGAACTCGTCGCATCCGTCACCCGGCTCGGTGTTGCCGTCGTCGCACTGCTCGAGGCCCTCGACCTGTGTATTGCCACAGACGGCGGGTGTCAGCAAGCAGGCATGGTTCTCACCGTTGATCTCACCCTGGCCGACGATCTGCCCGGACTCGTTGATGTCGCGCGCGGCGTGCCTGAGTATCCATCCGGCGTCGGGCGGGATTCGGTCGTTGAGGTCGATGATCGGATCACCGTCCCAGAGAAACGCGCGAGGGGGGTCGCCGGGCTCGTCCGATTCACTCTCGCCGACCACGGCTCCCGCGTTGGAGATGCCCCTCGCGTAGCTCCAGTCGCCTCCGAGCGTGCCCAAATCCGTCAAACTGCCGCTTTCCCAGACTTGGGCCCGGTCGTCGCCTGCAACGTCTGCCGTTGCGGCGATCTGTCCCGTGTCATTGATCGCGTCAGCCTCAACCAGGGCTGAGAGGATCGTATGCCCGGCCAGCAACCCGTAGGCGGGCGAAGGCAACCACGCCCAACCCGACCGTTGCCCCGTGTCATTGTACCATGTCCCCACGACTTGCCCGCTAATATTGATGTCGGTCGCCGCGCCCGTGGCAAGCCCGGTGAGTTCGTTCATCCCCGCGGGAAACCCGTATGCCGGATTGGGGAGCCACAAGAACGATCCGTAGACAATCCCACCGGAATCTAGGGTCCATCCACCTACGACTTCGCCCGCCTCATTGACGGCCGTCGCGAAGCTGGTGTTCGCGTCGTCGTCAGGCGCTCCAAGGTCTGTCATCACGCCGTTTACCCAGAGAAACGCGTGGTCGACCGTTCCGGGCTCGCCCTCCGGGCCGGTGCTCGACGAACCGACAACCTGCCCGAAATCGTTGATATCGTGCCCCACACTTTCACCGGCGCCGGTCAGCGTGCCGAGGTCGTTGATCCCGGCCGGCAGGCCGTACGCGGGTGCGGGCAACCAGAGAAAGGCGTGGGGGTCACCCGTTGACGTCAACGACCAGCCAACCACCTCGCCGTGACTGTTGACCGCCCATGCTCTACTTTGGGTCCCGCCAAGCGTACCGAGGTCGACGATGTCGTAACTCTGCCCGAGCGCGGGCCGTGTCATCGCGAAAACTGCGACGGTCAGTAGCACTGCCCACGATTCGATGCTCGCACGTGAGTGCAACATGGTTTGTCTCCTGATTGTTGGACGTGTTGACGCATGGATGGCCTCGTCCCCAACGCCGATCAGGCCATCTAGATGACCAGGAATCGTTCCTCAGCCTACCCGTTTCGGAACTGGTTTTCAAAGAAAAAGTGACGCGACTGGACCGTGGCAACCGTCGTCTGTCCGGTGGGGCTTCACCGTTTGCACATCGACTTACCGTTTCACGGACGCCGATCGGACGGCAATGAGGCAACACCCGCCTGCCACAACAGCACACATCGGCGCCGGCACGCCCCAGTGGGTTTGCCCGAAGGACTGGTCGCCCCGGCGTGTTGCACCGGTGTCACTATGGCACCTGCCAATCAGGATCTCAGCCCTTGTCAACGGGCTTACCGTTATCTGTCGCTTTGGCTCCGCGCGGTTTGCACCGCGGACGATGAATTGGGACGCAGGCTGGCGTCAGAAACGCACTTTGAACAGCGGTTTGAAGATCAGCGCAACCACCATCGAAATGATGAAGAATGTGAGCACCCACCAGTTCGCGCCCGTTATCCACGACTCGACGCCGGGGTAGCCGATCTCGATCGAAGTAACGGGCGAGCCCTTCGGCAGCAACGGCTCGACCGGGTGAAAAAGCTGCTCGGTCCAGTCACGTGCCACGCGCGACGCACTCACCCGCACAAAACCGGTCCCGACGACGAGTTCCTTCTCGATCGCGGCTCCATTCACGTCGAGCTGCACGTGGTATCTTCCCGGCTCACCCCCGCGGACTCGCCAGACGGCCTTGCCACCGCCCGGCACCGGTCCGGCCTCGACAATCAACCCTGGACTCTCACCTAGCTGCACATCGAGCGGATTCGCGGAAGCGCTCGCACCAGTTACCGTAACGAGTGCCTGCTCACCGGGCTCCAGCGGCCGCCACTGATGTCGCAAACCCATTTGTGCCAGCGCCAGAAGCATTGGCCCGAGCATGACCAGAAACGGCGTGAGCATATATCGCTGCAACCTCGCGATCGCCCACAGCAGCCGAACTTGCGCCGCGAACGTCACGCGAAGCTCGTCCTTGTACAGCTTCAGTGCCAGAAGGTTGGCCTTGATGTCGTCGAGGGCCCGCCCGATCGCCTTCTGATTCGAGGTATACCGAAAAACGACAAGCGCCAAAACACCCGTGACGCCCGACAGGATCGTCAGGCTCAGCCACGGAGGCAGCGGACCGATCACGGCGTACACCGCGTCTGCAAGCAACGTGCAAACAGGATTCAGAAACCCGAGCACGGGCGATAAGACCGGCTCGAGGATCACGTCCAGACCGTGAAAAACATAGCCGAGAGCGTCGACGATCCACCCCCACACCGCCAGTACGACGTGGGCGGCGCCGTTCAGAAGCCAGGCGAAAAAATCCAGGAGCCACCCCTGCTTGTCGGGTGCTGCCTGGGCGCCGGTAGCGAGTAGGGACCACATGGTGAGGACTATTCGAGATACCCGAGCCCGCGCAGGCGCTCGGTCACCTCTTCGTCAGACTCGGCCGACTCGAGCAACGAGAGCTCCTTTTCGATGACGTGCACGATGAACTCCTCGGGCGAGCCGTATCCCGCCAGCTCGGAGACCTTCTTGATCCGGTCGTACAGATTCGAGTCGATCTTGATTTTCGCCACGAAACGCTCTCCTGTCCGCGCTAGTCTGCGCTGGCCGTTGCGCCTGATTCGAACAGGCTGCCGCCTTCCATCGTCGGCGGCGTGTCCACGCCGAACAGCTCGAGCACCGTCGGCGCCACGTCGACCAACGAGGGCCGATCGCGCAGAATGGGCTTGTTGCTGAACACCACCCCCGGCACCTGATCCGCCGCAATGCAGTGATCCGCACTCCATGCCGAGTCATTGTCACTGATGACCTCATCGGTCATATCGCCGAGCGTGGTCGCCCACGACGCTCGATACCCTCGATGGTACCCCACGATCAAATCGGGCGCCGTCGACGCCAGGGGTCCGGAGTAAACCTCATCGCGGCGATAGACCTTCGCGATCACGGGTTTGCCGTTTTCCGGATCGCGAACCGCCAGCAGCTTCTCGGCAATCTCGTCAAGCAGCGCGTCCCGCGTCTTCGGCGGAACGATACCCTTCAGCTCGCGCCCCTGAAGGTTCACATACAGACCGTTCAACCCGAGACCATACGCCCTCGTCGCGCCCCAGTCCACCATGCGCCCGCGCCGTGGGTCCAGCAACGACTTGCAGTTTCGCGGCTGCACGTATCCGTTGTCACGAAGCCACGTGTTCAGGTTGAACTGTCGCCGGAAGTTGCAGAACCCGTGGTCGGACATCACGATGATGGTGGCCTTGTCACCATATCGCTCCGTGACCTTTCCCACGACGTCGTCCATCTGTCTGTACAGCTCGACGATCTTCTGATGGTACGTCCTGGCCTCCTCCGGTGATCGGACCGGGTGCGGCTCATCCGAGTCCCACCAGAACATGTGGGCTTGGAGGTCTGTGCTCGAAAAGTAGAAGAAAAGCAGACCGTTCGTGTAGTGCTTCTGCGCAAAACCCAGCATCTCGAGCCGTTCCGCCAGCACGTGATCAGCCTGCCGGTCATATTCCCGATCGGCGAACACCTCGTTGGAAAGCGCCTTGTGGTCCTCCTGAAAGCCGGCCGTGTAGAACAGGCCGAGTTCGTCGGATATCTCGGTGATGAAATCCTGCGGTTCGGTGATCTTCTGCTCACCGGGGTCAGAGGGATCGATGTTGACCGGCGTCACGTACAGCCGAAAGTTGGGCCGCACCTCCTGCAAGTAAAACCGCACGATCCCGCTTACGTGCGTGGTGGGCAGAAATGAAGGGGTCTCCAGCTCGAAGTCCACTTGCTGCCAGTCGCTCCATTCACCCGCCGTCAGAACCGCCGTCTCGCCCTGCAACTCGATGCGCGCCATGGGCTCGGTCGGGTGCCTGTAGATGAGGAATTCGGCTTCGGCGGGCTTCGGTTCCTTCAGCAGGGTGTTCTCCGGACCGGTCAGCGTCGCCTTCGCGATGTTGTTCCTGAAGATCAGCGGCTTGCGCATTCCGCCCGGTTCGCGTTTGATCCTGAACGTCGCTTCGGAGAAGTGTTGGTAGGTTCCATAGCCTCCGAGCAGGTCCGGAACACCCATGCCGGCCAGGCAGCACACGTGTCCGTGGTGTGACGGACTCGGCGGGTAGTTCGCCGGAATGTCGTAAATCCACGTGGGCACCCCGGCTTGGTCCAGGTAGTCCCAAAACGGTGTCCCCCCTCGCCGGAGCAGCGTCTGCGTGGGTGCATGATTGAAGGGCCAGAAGGTGAGCGGGACTTTGTACTCGCCGACGTCCCATCCTTCCTCGCCGCCCTCCGTCTTCGCCGCCGCATAGAAGGGCGCACACTGCTTGCTCGGGTCGCGGTGGATGAAATCGTAGATACCGTGCACGCCGGGGTTCGCCCCGGTGATAAAGCTCGCCCATGCCACCGGGCTCTGCGGTGGGATCGTCGTGCCCAACGGCTTGTACCCCCCCTGCCGGCGCATCTTGTCCAGATGTGGCAGCTCCCCCGCGTTCATCATTCGCTCACACAGGATCGGGTCCATTCCGTCGAAGCCGAGAACCACGACCGTCGGAAACTCGCTCGCTTCCTCTCGACACGAGGACACGGTGAGCGCCATCGCGATGACGAGCAGCAAAGCCGAGGTGAACGTGGGTCTTCGCAAAGGTGTCATGATTCGCAGCTCACCTCCTCCGTTACCGTCTGTTTCCGAGCGGCCGGTGCCGGAGCGTCGGCTTTCGTGCCGTCAAAAGGCGTTCCATCAGGAAACCTCCCATCGGCGTCGGCCACCTTCATCGGCTTGGCGTCCATATGGTTAGGGACAGGCACCCCGAACAGCTCGAGCGCCGTCGCGCTGACATCCATCAGTCGCGGGCTTTCTGTCCCGATCTTCCGATTGCAGAACAGGACGCCGGGGACCAGTCTCGGATCGATGCAGTGGTCGCCGCTCCACGCCTTGACGTTGTCATGGAAAACCTTGTCCGTCGGCTGACCGGTGGCCGCCTCCCACGCGACGCGATAGCCCTTGTTGTATCCCGGAATCACGTCCGGAGCGTCGGTCTTGTACGGTCCCCGATAGACCTTGTGTGCGTTGAACGCCCGCACGATCGCGACCTCGTTCCTCTCTTCATCCCGCAGCCCGGTCAGCTTTTCGCAAATCTCGTCACGCAACGCGGACGCATCCGCCGGGTCCACAATCCCCTGAGCCTCGCGCCCCTCGATGTTCAACCACACGCCCGCAAGCCCCAGGGCGTACGCCTTGGTCTTCGACCAGTCGACCCCCGCCAGGTACTTCTTGTCTTTCCCATCGGGCTTGAGCGTCAGGTAGCCGTTCTGCTCCAGCCACGCATTCAGGTCCACGCCGCGACGGAAGGAATTGAATCCGTGATCCGAAAGCACCATGAGCACGGTATCCGCATCGTCACACGCCGCCATCGTCCGCCCGACCAGGTCATCCATCCGGACGTAGAGCTCTTCGATCGCGTTGCGATGCTCTCGCCCACCCTGACCGTTCCGCGCCGGGTGCTCGGGGTCGATGTACCGCCAGAACATGTGCTGAATGCGATCCGTCCCGTCGAACACGCACACGCAGAGCCCGCGCCGGACCTTCTCGAGTGCGTCGAAGAACATCTTTTCGCGCTCCATGTCACCTTCAAGGCACTGGTGGAGGAACGTCTCGTCGTCCAGCACCTTCGTGTTCAGACCCCACGAATCCTCCGCGATCCCCAGCGTGGCGAACGGGCCCTGTTTCTTTGCGAGATAGGTGGCGTAGACCGCGGGGTGTGAAATCGGCATCGCGGGATCTGCCGGGTCCATGTGAATCGGCGTCACATACAGCTCGAACTCGGGCTCCGTACGAATCAGCAGGAACTGGCAGATTCCGCGAACCTTGATCCCCAGCCCCGCCTTGAACTCCGCACGCACCCACGGCGTGAACTCGCCCTGCTTCAGTTCGTATACCTCTCCGTTGATCCTCAACCGCGCCCGGTCGCGACTGACGATGGTGACGTCGAACGCGCACTTCATCGGACCGCGGTCAGGCCGGACGCTGTTATCCGGTCCGATCAGGTAAGAGCGGACCCTGTCGCCCTCACGCGTAACGTGAACCCGCTCACCGCTGCTGTAGTCGTACTCGTCGCCTTCGAGCGTGCTGTATAGCGAGAACATCCCCTGGCTGCCGCGCAAGTCGGGCACGCACATGGCCGACAGCGACACGCCCCGAAACCTCTCCGGCGGAAAGGTGATGTGCACACGGATGATGTTACCGAAGATACCGTGTTCACCCAGGATACTCCAGAACGGCTGACCGCGCCGCAGCAATCGAATGTCGGGCTTGCCCAGCGGGATCCGATAGGGCCCGAGCTTCAACACCCGCGACGGGTCGCGGATGGACACCGATGACAGCAGCGGCAGATAGCTCCGCTTGTCGCGCGTCAGAAAGTCGAAGATGTTGTGCTTGCCCGGATTGCACCCGGTCAGAAACGTCGACCATGCTACGGGAGACAGCGGCGGCAGCGTCGTCCCCAACCGTTTGTACGTGCCCTTTTCGGCGAGCCGACTCATGTTGGGCAGCTTCCCCTCGGACATGTAGCGCTCGGCCAATGACGGCTCCATGCCGTCGAGTCCGAGCACGACGAACCGTTTGACGCGGGCATGCTTGAGCGCCCGCCGCCCGCGGAGGAACCGCGCAAACCAACGCATCGGCCACAGAAAGATCGCCGCCAGCCCCGAAAACATGGCCGCGAAAAACGCCACGAGTGTCGTACCGACCGCGAACCCGGCTCCGGGTCCCACGTAGGCGTATGCATGTTCTTGAAGCGCGAGGGCGCAGAGACCTGCGACGACCGCGATCCGCAGTCCACGGCGGTAAGCATGTCGTGTCGCTTGACGCATCGTTGATTTCAGCGTCCTTCCGTCCGATGGCCTTCGAGCCCGTAACAAGGTAAATGGACGGAGACAATCGCGGCATCCCCGCGCTGGGCAAACGCGAGGCTCGCCCTCATCAACCTCGGAACCCCTTCCCAACAAGCCAAGTCCCCAGCCGGGAAGCCTATCGCAAACCGCCACTCCGTTCAAACGCGACCACCTTATGGGACGCGCCGGCACGCGCTCACGCGGCCTCGGACCCGTCCCACCCACCTCGGGCGGTTACCCCGAGTGCGATGGTCGCGCTCGTTCTTTCGGCAGATCAGTCGCCGCCTGCCAGCGTCCGCCGACCAGGCGTGGGTGACCGGCCCGTACCGGCACGTCACCGCAGCCGCGAGCCCGGCGTGCCGGCAAAACGGCGCACCCCGCGCGCGACCAAGCGGGCGCACGAGCCCTGAAGAGCCGCGACGATCTATCGATTGGCGTAGCGCGTGCTTCGCGTCCCCGCACCGACCAGCACCAGATAGTACAGACCCACGCCCAGGTTCGGCACACTCCAGAACGCAAACAACAGAAAGTCGCGGTCGATATAGAGGTAATCGCCGAGCGCGCCAAGAAACGCCGACTCCCTCAGCGCAAGCACCGCGGCCGCGCTGAACACGCCGAAGAGCATCCACCATACGAGAAACGGTGCCAGATACGCCGCCATCTGCATCGCGCCGGCAAGCAGGTTGCGGCCCTCGCGGAATGAATGGAGCAACCCGAGAACGCACGTGGATAGCAGTGCCAGACATACGGCACCAATCGTGGTGACGCCTCCCATCACGAGACCGACGCCGAAAACGACCTCCGGCTCCGAGGTGAAGACGTTTTTCCCCGTATCGATGAAGTACAGAACGGGGATGAGCAACACACCGATGACGAATACCGCCGGCAGGTGAAACGCGAAGAACACCCGGTGGTCCGTCTTGCCCGAAGTCACCTGGAGCTGGCGCCCGAACCGGCTGGGGCTCCTGAGCACAGCCCCGCATGTCCGCGACCATGCCTCCACCGGCCCGAGTGCCTCTCTTCGCTCCCACGGCGCGCCGCACCGCGCATCGACACCGAGCGATGCCACGACGCCGTCTCCACATTCCGGACAACGACCCTCCATCGGGATCGTGGTGAGGTTGTATCCACACGTCTCACACAGCGGCGGACGGGCGAACGGCACCAGATCCCGCGGTGCCCCGACGCTGCGCAGCAGACCCCACAAAAGCCACCCCGCCAACGCGAAGCAAGTGTGTACGGGCGCGAATTCGGCCAAAAGGACCCATAACGACCCGAAGGGGTAATCCTGGTTCCAAAGGGCCTTCGCCCACTCGGCGAAGCCGATGATGCTCAGACCCGCGAGTAGGACGACCAAGGCAAGGTGCGGCGTGCGCAGCCAGGTTCGGGCAAGCGACGCCCGGAACGAGTCACCGACCCGCTCATCCGCCGCTCCCCACGGCATGGCCATGACCGCTAATGCCAAAAAGACGAGCTCGCACGCCAGCATGACCCCCAGCGTAATCAGCAGAACGAAACCCGCGTCCCGCCCGATCTCGTCCGCGAGATGTCCCAGAATCAGCCCGCAGTTGTAGACCACCCTCCCGCGTGCGTCCAGGCTACCCTCGAGCGCGAGCAGGAAGAACACGACTACCGCCGTCAGCAGGAGTGCCGCAACGTGCATCACCCACACCCGCGTCAGTGTGATGTGCATCGTCCGTTGCGCCGTCGTCGCGGGAAACAGGGGCGCCATGACGAATGCTCGGGTCCCGTCCCACCGGGTCTCCAACGCCATCTCCTCCCGATCCCGACGCGTCCCCGTCGAGGCTCCGCCTGCTTCGTCACGCAACGCACTGTCGTCGGCGAAAGTCACGGTTGGCTCGGCGGTTTCACTGCGAGTCATGCTCGATTATCGTATCGACCAAGGTAACTATACCCTCTTTCAGGAGCCCATGCGGAAATGATCGCGATCCGCAATATCGGTCAACTCGTGATGGTCCCGCCCGGACCCGTCGGTGGACAGTGGATGGGAAGGGTCAAAACCGTCGAATCGGCCGCCATGCTGATCGACGGCGAATCGATCGCCTGGTGCGGCCCGGAGCGAGATCTTCAAGTCCCCGCCGACTGCGAGACCCTCGACGCGTATGGCGGCTGCGTCGTCCCCGGACTGATCGACTGCCATACCCATACCGTCTTTTCCGGCACCCGCGAGCCGGAGTTCGTCCAGCGGATTGAGGGCGAATCATACGCCGAGATCGCGGAAAGCGGGGGCGGAATCCGCGTGACGGTCGACGCCGTCCGATCCGCGTCGCGCGAGCAGCTTGTCGAACTCGCCCTGCCCCGTCTTGCGCGGATGTTGCACAACGGCGTTACCACCGTCGAGATCAAAAGCGGATACGGACTGAACGTTGACGACGAGCTGAAGATGCTCGAAGCCATCCGTGAGTTGAACGACCGACAACCGATCGAGCTCGTCGCCACCTACCTGGCCGCCCACACCACGCCGCGCGAGTTCGAAGGCCGCTCCGACCAATACCTCGACCTCATCCTCGACGGTTTGCTCTTGCGCCGCATCCGTGACGAACAGCTCGCCGAGTTCTGCGACGTTTTTTGCGAGAAAACCGCGTTCGACATCCCCCAGTCACGCCGGGTTCTCGAAACGACCAAGACATTCGGTCTGGTGCCCAAGGTGCACGCCGATCAGATCACGCAGATCGGTGCCAGCCGTTTGGCAGCCGAGAGCGGCGCCGTTTCCGCGGATCACCTCGAGAAGATCGACGAGGGTGGAATCGCCGCAATGAAAAAGTCCGGCTGTGTCGGCGTATTGCTTCCGGGATGTTCCTTCTTCCTCGGCGTCGAGCAGGCGCCCGCCCGCCGACTCTTGGACGCTGACCTGCCCGTCGCGGTCGCCACCGACTACAACCCGGGTTCGTCCATGATGGAGTCGCTGCCCCAGGTCATGTCCATCGCTTGCACGCAGATGCGGATGACGCCGACGGAAGCGATGGTCGCAGCCACCGCCAACGCCGCCGCAGCCCTCGCCCGTCAAAACCGTCTCGGTGCGATCAGACCCGGTTTGCAGGCTGATCTTGTGGTCCTCGATGTTCCCAACCATGCCCGTTGGCTTTACGAACCAGGCCGAAACTGCGTCCAAACAGTCCTTAAGAAGGGTAGGGTCGTTGCCCGAAACGAATAGGTGAGCCGGGTTTCGCCTGAGCGCAGCCGAAGCCCCGGAAGGGATTCAGCGTTCGGACGGCTCGAAGGACACCTGTTCGATGTGGTCGCCATTGGCTGACAAGCGGGTTTGCGTCACCGGCGGGGCCGGGTTTCTCGGCCGCTCCGTCTGCGAGCGCCTCATGGAGCGCGGTGTCGCCAGCCTGTTCGTGCCGCGTTCATCCCGGTTCGACCTGACCCGACCGGACGACGTCGCCCGGATGCTCGACGCCGCCGCCGCAGATATCGTCATCCACCTCGCGGCTCAGGTCGGCGGGATCGGCGCCAACAAAAAGCAACCCGGCCGGTTCTTTTACGCCAACATGGCCATGGGCCTGCACCTCATCGAAGAGTCCCGTCGAAGGAACATTGAAAAGTTCGTCCAGGTCGGCACCGTCTGTGCGTACCCCAAGCACTGCGAAACGCCTTTCCGCGAGGACGACCTCTGGTCCGGGTTCCCCGAAGAAACCAACGCACCCTACGGTGTCGCCAAGCGGGCACTCGGTCTGATGATCGAGTCCTACCGCGCCCAGTACGGGTTCAACGGAATCTACGTCATACCGGTGAACCTTTACGGTCCCGGTGACAACTTCGACGTCGAAACCTCGCACGTGATCCCGGCGCTCGTTCGCAAGTTCTGTGCGGCCGTCGACAGCGGGGCAACGACCGTGACCTGCTGGGGCAGTGGGCAGGTCAGTCGCGAGTTTCTGTACGTAGACGACGCCGCCGATGCCATCGTCCGGGCAGCCGGAATCCACAACGACTCCGCGCCCATCAATCTCGGAACCGGCCGGGAGATACGAATCTCCGAGCTTGCCGATCTCATCGCCGGTCTCTGCGGGTACCAGGACAAGATCGTGTGGGACACGTCCCAACCCGACGGGCAACCGCGACGCCGGCTCGATACCTCACGCGCCGCGACACTCCTCGACTGGCACGCCACCGTCGACCTGATCGAGGGGCTGCGACGCACGATCGACTGGTGGCGGACCCGGCACGCGCAAGAAAGTGTACAGCCGACGCGCCCGGCGACGGACCGCTTACAATCGCAACCCGTGATTCAACTTGCCGAGCCGCACCCCGTGTCGTAAGATCGGGTAGGCGTTTTCAGTGCGAATAGGTGAACCCGGCGCACATTTCACGGGGTCTGGTCATGCGTGGTTTGCGACACCGAATGCCGACGGCCAACAGTGCTATATTGCTCAGCTTCCTCGCGGCTGCGGGTCTGCTCGGCTTATGCGAAGCCGCGGAGGCTGACACACCGAAGACCGGGGCCCGACCAACGGAAGACACCGCGTCCACTGATACACCGTCGAGCCTCGGGGCGATCATCCCGATTCACACCGAAATCACCGACATCACCGCAGACAGCGTCAAGCGCAGGCTCGACGAAGCCCTTCAGCGCGGCGCCAAGACGATTATCTTCGAGTTGGACACCCCCGGCGGACTCGTCACCAGCACCTTCAAAATA
>JASFUW010000088.1:0-14012 GCA_050050135.1 Phycisphaerae bacterium | reverse complement strand
CCGGGGAAAGGACCGGTCCGGTAGTCGTGTGCCTCGACCGTGATTCGGCCCGTCATGCCGGCCGCTGCGAGGAACGGGGCGGCGAGATCGACAGTCTCTGGCAGGTCCAGAACGCGTGACGTCAACTGCGGGTACGCTTTGCAGAGCGCGATGGCGTACGGTCCGGTCGCGCCGCCGATGTCGAGCATGGTTCGACATCCGGTGAGGTCCACCGCCGATACGAGTGCCTCGGCCTGCCCTGCCGACGCGGTGTTGTTCATGGCTGCGAGAAAGAGCGGCTGGTACGCATCGTCGTCATGCGCGTCGGGTGGCAGACCCAACCGCTCACCGAACCCGTAGACACGTGCGAGGTGCTCCGGCTGGGTGTTGTGAAGGACCATGTCACCCTGGTATGCCGGTACGCCTTTCACGAGCGTGCGATCGGCCAGCGGCGTATTGCGCCACTTTCCCGACTGACATGCCGTAAGCCCCATGGCCTCCAAGGCTGTCAGCACCTTGCGGAGCGGTTCCGCGTCGACTTGAAGGTTGGATGCCAGACGGTCGACACTCACTGGTCCGTCCGTCATCTGTTCGAACAACTCCAGTCGCACCGCGATCCGCAACGCGGCCGACGCTCGGTAGATCTCGCTCCATGTCTGAATCTCCCCGGCGTCAGAGGTCCCGTCACCGGAGACTGGCGACAGAACGGGGGCGTCGCCGGGAAGCGACTCCAGAATGCGGACCTCGAGTCGTTCGTAGTGGTCGTCGGCGCCGGCGAGCGCGGCAATCCGATCATGGTCGGTTGCCATCCACCGATCCAGATCCGCCCGCGTTCGCCAGACGCAATGCAGGTATACAATACTTGGGTCGGCGGTGTCGCGACTGCAATCGCATCCCAGGTATCCCGGCGCGGGTCGTGACTCGCGGTTCCACACTTCCTGCGCCGCGAGGTACTGGTCCATATGACCCGGCTTGACGTTGACTTTGATGAGCTTGGTGATCATATGCAGCTCGCCGACGGGGAACTTACCTCCGGCAGTCGGGCAGATGCCCGGGCACAATGACTACGACACATTGAAATAGAAGAACGGTGGTATGGTCAGTGCTGCGACGTCGGTGCCGCCGCTGGCTTCGGCGGCTTCCGAGAGGGCGCGGTCCAGGTTCGGCGCCCATGACACGCCGAGTCGTTTGGCCGTGCGGTCATCCGTCGGGCCGACCAGGATGACCTTCGACAGGTACTTCAGTGCATACGTCGCCCAGTACCAGACGGTGAACGGATGAAACCCGTGGTGCGCAAAACGATTGCGGTAGCATTCGATCAAATGAGGATCGCGAGCGAAACTCTCCTGGAACTGCTCCCTCATCTCGAAGGGCTCGTTGGTGACCGAGAGCACGTCGTCGTAGAACTTCTTGTAGGCCACATGGTATTGCTCGTGGAAGATTTCGAATACGGGATTGAGAATGATGACCGCGCCGCCGCGTTTGACCAGCGGCTTGTTGTAAAACCAGTTGAAGATGTAACCCAGGACGTCGCTCACCACGAGGACCGGGTTGATCCGCGCGTCGACTGCGTAGGGGCTGAGATCGGGAAGTCCGAACACCAGCGTGTCATATTGCTTCGGCGCGGGAACAGTCATCTGTTGCGTCATGGCGTCGAGCGTGCGCGCGTGGACGTCGTCAATCGCGCCGGCGTTGATTTCGATGGGGGAGTAGGCACCGCGCACGCCGCGCAGTATGGACATGCGGATCGGTTCCGGAAGCAGTCGCATGCTCAGTGGGGTTGACGCCTTCAGAAAGCGTTCGATGATATTGCATTGACTGTCGGGCTTTCCCAGGTAGCGCACGTGTGCCGGGTAGGTCGCGTTGTTCATGGCCGCTTCCATGACCATGATCCGGCTGTGCTTGAGTATGACCTTGCTGAGCCGCTCGATGCACGCGTGCATCTCGGAGCCTTCCGGCTGCATGACGTGGGGGCTGTGCGCGGTCTTGTCGGGTGCATGGTGATTGGCAATGGACTCGTAGGTGCCCAGCCCGACGGCGACGGATTTGTGACCGCCGTTTAAGGGTATCTGCACCGTGTCGACATAAATCACCAGGTCGCTTTCGACGACACCCTTGCACACTTGCACGCGCTCACCCTGCTCTGTCTCACCCAAGTCGACGATGTCTTCGCGATCTTCCGCGTCGAAGTTGTCCAGTTGGTGCGGGTAAAACTCACCCATGATGTGCTTGCCGACCATGCGGGCCATTTCATGGGTCTTCATTTTTCTGTGCAGCGCGACTGCGCAGATAAGACGGATGTTCTCCCTTTTAACGCCATACGAATAGAGTAGCGGGAGCAGGGTTTCCAGGCACTGCTGCCGGATATCCGGCGTCGTCGTTTCGGGAAATGGCTGGCAGTTGTCGTCAAATGCAATGAGAAGCTTCGAGGCCGGGCCGACGAGTTCACTCAATGGCGGCATACCTAGGGGTTGTTCAAAGGCCTGCCTTACTGCGTTGGGGACGTCGCGCCGGGATATGCCCGGGATGGGAGGCGGCGCGTAGAACACCTCGGCATCGCCCGGCAAGCGAGCACTGATTATGCTGTTCCCGGAATATGTCAGATAGTTCATTGGCCCATACCCGGCGGACTCTGCCAGTCCCACCTTGCGTCGGCGGGCGTTGCAGAGTCTTGCAGTGTCTGAACAACCTGCTTGCGCCGGAGCAGGTGTCGGAAAAATGCACCAGCGATCCGAGCGGCGGTCGGCTATTTCATAACCAAATCCCGAATCCACTGGACGGTGGTCTGTCTTCCCAGTTCGCCGATGGCGTCGGTGAGCGGAATATCCTTCGGGCAGACCTTGACGCAGTTCTGCGCATTGCCGCAGTCGGTGAGTCCGCCCTCACCCATGATCGCGTGCAGTCTTTCCTCTTTGAAATAATTACCTGTCGGGTGGGAGTTGTGGAGTCTCACCTGTCCCAATGGCGCCGGTCCTATGAAAGCAGACCCAGGGTGAAACTGGGGGCAGGCTTCCATACAACATCCACAAGTCATGCAGCGGGAGAAGAGATAGCGGACGGACTGTTCGCCGGGTGAGATCAACGGGGCGTGCCGGTGAATATCCCAGGACCCGTCGACGGGGACCCACGCCTTGATCTTCAGAAGCGCCTCGAACATCCGGGTGCGGTCGACCATCAGATCGCGAATGAGTGGGAACTTGGTGAGTGGTTCGAGGACGACCGGTTGTTCGAGTTGATCGATCAGCGCCGAGCACGCCTGCTTGGGTTGGCCGTTGATCAGCATGGTGCAGGCGCCGCAGACCTCCTCCATGCAGTTCGAGTCCCACACGACGGGATCGACCTTCTTTCCATTCAGGTCGTACGGATGCTCGCGCAGGTACATGAGGGCGGAGACGACGTTGTGCCCGGGCGCGTAGGGCATCTTCATCTCTTGCCAATAGGAAGAGGCGTCGGGCCCTGCCTGCCGTTTTATCTTGAAGAGAATTTCCTTGTCCGCCATTCTCCGTCTCCGATGCCTATCGGTAGTCTCTGGGTTTCTCCGGCGGGAGCACAGAGGCCTCTACCGGCACATAGTCGATCTTGGGGCCGTCCTGCGTATGGGTGGCCACCGAGTGCTTCATCCATTTCTCGTTGTTGGCCTTCCAGGTTTTCTTGTATTCATCGTATTCCGGGTCGCCTTCGAATTTCCCCTCGGGGACCTTCAATTCGAACTCGGCCTTGTAGTGTGACCCGCGGCACTCGTCGCGAAGGCGGGCACTGGTGGCGATGACCTCGGCAAGGACGATCATGTCCCGGACCTGCCGGGCCCAGGGCAGTGACTGGTTGCTCCACCCGCTCTTGTCGTCGAGCGTGATCCGTTTCGATCGGTCTTTCAGATCCGCGATGGACTTCAGGGCACGGTCGAGTCCCTCGTTGCTTCGCTCGACGAAGACGTCCTCGCGCATGACGTCGCCCAACTCGCGGTGGAGGGCGAAGGCATTCTCGCCGCCGTCCGACGAGACGATCGCGCTGTTGATCTCTTCCTGACGCTTCCGTTCGGATTCAAAGAGATTATCCGGCAGCCCGTTACCGTTCTTGCCCAGTCCCTTAATGTAAGCGACCGCGGACTCGCCGGCTACCTGTCCGCTGAAGGTGGCGCTCAGAAGCGAGTTCGCACCCAGGCGGTTCGCCCCGTGATAGGCGAAGTCGCACTCGCCGCAGGCGAACAGGCCGGGGATGCTGGTCGCGTGGTTTTTCGGATGGATTCGAGCCATCCCGCCGGTCTGTTCGTCCTTTTCGAAGCTGACCCAGAGCCCGCCCATCGAGTAGTGGGCGGCGGGGAAGATTTTCATCGGTTGGGTGTAGGGGTCCTCGCCGGAGAACGTCTCGTACATCTCCAGGATACCGCCCAAGCGTGTCTGAAGGAACTCGTGCGGCTTGTGCGTCAGGTCGAGATAGACCATGTCCAGACCGTCGATGCCCAGACCCATGTGGCGAACGGCCCGACAGATGGCGCGCGAGCCCACGTCGCGCGGGACCGTGTTGCCGTACGCGGGGTACCATTCTTCGAGGAAGTAGAATCGCTCCTCCTCTGGAATGTCGTTCGGGCTGCGGGTGTCACCCTTCTGTCGTGGCACCCAGATGCGCCCGCCCTCACCGCGACACGCCTCTGACATAAGCCGATGCTTGTCGTGGCCGGGCATCCCGGTGGGGTGAAACTGGATGAACTCGCCGTTGGCGAACTTTGCGCCCTGCTGATACACGCGGGCTGCGGGTGCGCCGGTCGAGTTGGTCGACATCGTGGACCGGCCATAGACCAGGGCGAGCCCACCGGTCGCAAGGATGACCGCGTCCGCCCGAAAGACCCTGACCTCCATGCTCGCCAGGTTCATGGCTGTGATTCCGCGGCAGACGCCGCCTTCGTCGATGACCAGCGAGAGGAAATCCCAGCCTTCGTACTTGGTGACCGATCCGGCGGCCTCCTGCGCCCGCACCTGCTCGTCGGCGGCGTAGAGAAGTTGCTGCCCGGTGGTCGCTCCGGCAAAGGCGGTTCGTCGGTGCTTTACGCCGCCGAAGAGGCGTTGATCCATGATCCCCTCGGACGTCCGGCTGAACGTGACGCCCATGCGGTCGTATGTGCGGATGAGCCCGGGCGCTTCTTCGCAGAGATTGCGGATCGGCGGCTGGTCGGCGAGATAGTCCCCGCCCTTGATGGTGTCGACGATGTGCTGCCAGATCGAGTCGGCTTGGCCTTTGATGTCCAGGACGGCGTTGATGCCGCCCTGGGCGCAGGCGGAATGCGATCGTTTGACAGGGAAGAGAGAGAAGACGTCCGCCTCGAACCCGCGTTCGACCGCACGGATCGTCGCCCACAGACCGCCCAGCCCGCCGCCGACCACGATTACTCTCGGTTTCGCTGCCATCCTTCGTAAATCCTCAGGTCTTTGTCTACCGTAGTCAGTCGCCGTCTTCCCGGCGTTTTCAGCTCCGGACCGCGTCGTACACCATGCTCGACGGAGCCGCGGTGTGCCCCGTGGGTGCCGCGCTTATGGCATCCGAGGTTTCCAGCGTGATCAGAGCGCCCAATCCGAAGACCGCGAGCACGATTCCGATGATCGCACACATCGCCCCGCTGATCTTCTGGGATCGCGGACCGACGGTGACGCCCCAGACAATCAAAAACGTCCAGATGCCGTTGGCCAGGTGGAACACCGCACAAAGCACGCCGATCGCGTACACCGGCGCCGTCCATCCCGCCTGCATCGCGGCAAGGGCGGACTCAGCCGCTGCGTGTGGGTCAAATTCGGTTCCACCGGGGATGATCCAGTGCACGTGCCACAAATGTGTCACGATGAAAACGAGGGCGACGATTCCCGTCCAGCGTTGCAGTGTATATCGCAGGTTCCCGCTGTATTGATAGGTTGTCCAGTTCGATCGCCCGGACAGCCAGATGAGCACACCCACGAACGCGTGAAAAGCGATGGGGATGAAGATGAAGCCGACCTCGACCACCTTCAAGATGCCGAGCGAATCGAGCATGTGGATCTTGTCCACCGCGAACTGAAACGCTTTCGGCCCGGCCATGATCGAGGCGTTGATCGAAAGGTGTATGCACAAGAACACGCCGACGGGGACGATGCCCGTCAGAGAGTGCAACCGCCGGACTAAAAAGTGATACCGGTCGTTGAAGGTGCTGGTCCCTGCTACCGCGTCAGCCACTGCCAACCGCTCCTTTCTGCGGCTTTAGGTGCTCGCCGCCTTCTGATAGGGGGAGCCTCTCGCTGCAACGTGC
The DNA here is from genome assembly GCA_050050135.1 of Phycisphaerae bacterium. Classification (GTDB taxonomy): domain Bacteria; phylum Planctomycetota; class Phycisphaerae; order UBA1845; family UBA1845. Next base: position 7,762 of record JASFUW010000088.1, on the reverse strand, counting down.
TCCGCCGCGCACAGGGGCACGAAGACGACCTACGCACTATAACCGCCACCGGTCAGCGCATCCAAACCCCGACGCTGTCTCGACGGTCGATGGTTACCGTTGTCGCCGGCCCCCGGCAGCCGAAACTAGGAAAGGAGCCGAACCGGAGACATCCGCCCACCCGGCGAAGCCGATCGGCTGCGCGCGGTCGCGCATACCGTGCGCAGCATCGAGCGTCTACACCATCGATGCCGTCAGGCTGGCCTTGCACAACCCATGCCAAGCCCTCGGTTAGGCTTTCGCGGCAGGCCGTACGTATCGGCCGGTCACCGCGGTGCGGTTCCTGCTCATCCGGCGGCAGGGACGTTCGAGGTTGGCCCGTCCAAAGGTTTGAACTCGCGGCCGGTATGCGTTTGGCGCGCGAGCATGAACACGCACCGGCGGGCGAGGTCCGGTGCCCAAAGCAGTGCCGTCTTGTTGCCGGGCCTGACCACCCGCCCAACCACGCCGAGTCAGCGTTTTGATCGGTCTTGTGTCATAACCGAACGTGTTTTCGATGTTGGTACCGAATGCAGCGGCTACGCGCGCCGCGCACACCGCCAACCGCGCGCGGTTTCAATGCGCGAAGGGGCCTTGTCCTGACCGGGCGTTCGCATCGATTCGACCAGAACCCCGCGTGTGCGTATTCGGGCGATTGGCGATCCTCGCCGGGGACGACACCCGAGCGCCGTGATCTCACATTGCGGCTGGTGTCAAGTTCGCATCGCCACCCACACACCGTTGCTTCTGGAGAGGCGGTCCGGACGCCTGAGTTGAGCGCCGACGGGCAAGCTGTTCGCAGCATCATCAGCCGGACGCCGCGCCGAATCGTTGGAGGGGGGTTGCTTGAGGATGGCGTCGCCGATCAGGTATGCTCCCAGGCCTGATGTCGCGCCGAGCCAAACTGCTGGTGACCAGCATTGTTCTCACAACGGTAGTTGGCGGGGCGCTTCTGATCCTCGACATTCCGACCGTCCAACGGCTCAACGGCTGGGTGTGCCCGATTCACGGAAACGCACTCGTGGACGTCAAGGCGATCTTGCCGGCCATCATCGCCCTCCCGCTGTTTCTGCTGTTGCTTTGCCGTTTCGAAGTCGTCTCGACGCGTTGGGGCACAGCGTGCGCGCTGGGTGGGCTGATGCTGTTGGGGCTCGCGCTGCAATACGGGCTTGCACTCTCGGAGTCGCGCGGAATCGACGGCATGCGCGACCGCATGCTGACCACTGGTCACGCCGAGTTCGCCCGGACGGCAAGCTGGGGGCCGAGCTACTGGCGCATCATCAGCCGGTACGAACAATACCTGCACGCCGGGAGCCAGGCGTACGCGCGGACCAAACCACCGGGCCAGTTGTTGTTTTACATGATCCTGGCGGACGTGGCGGATCGGGTCATGCCACCTGCGCCGCACGGGGCGACGCCGCGATCCCTGAAATTCATCAGCGAAAGGCACCGCCGACTGGTCAACTTCGCAGCCATCGTGCTCCCCGTGTTGTCGGTGTTGGCCGTGGTGCCGATCTACTTTGTTGCGGCGGCGATTCTGCCGCGCCGGTACGCGCTTTGGCCGCCGGTGCTCTATCTGCTCACTCCACCCGTGATGTTGGTCACGCTGCACCTTGACCAGGCGCTCTATCCATTGCTTGCCAGTTCAGTCTGGGTCTTGTCGGCATACGCCGGGAACTCCGAGCGACGCGCCTGGGTCTGGGGGGCGGCGGCGGGTGGCGCGACGTGGGTCGCGTTGTTTGTCAGCTTCTCGCTCATCCCGGTTATCCCGCTGGCTGCGTGCTTCGCGTGGGTCTCCGCACAGCGCTCCGCGTCCGGATCCGAGGGACGTCGCCTTGTCACCGCGGCGGCGGGATACTTGGTCACCATGCTCGCCCTGATCTCGGTTGCGTACTATGCGGCCGGCTACGATATGGCTCGACGCTTCGAGGTCGCGATGGGGTGTCATCGGGCGTGGATGTGGAGTCGACCGGGGTGGGAGGATTGGCCTGAGGATCGATGGCTACTGCTCCAATCGAGCGTCTTGAATCTCGTCGAGTTCGCGTACTGGATCGGGCCGGCGCTATTGGTTGCGTTTCTGTATCGCGTTGCGGCCGACACGCGGTCTGCGCTTCGCGCAACCTCTGTGCGGAACCGGGGCTGGTGTCTTGCGCCGCTAATGGTGGTGCTGTTGGCGGGGATGGCGTGGTTCGGAGGGAGTGTCGGCGAGACCGCAAGACTGTGGGTTTTCATGATCCCGGCGGTGACGCTTTCGGTGGTCTACGGGCTTGCCCGCCTGGGCATCGGAACTCAGTCCGTGGTGCCGCTCGTCGTGGCTGTTTCGCAGCTCGCGTGGGTGGTTGTGCTGAAAGCCAAGCAGGACTTCTGGTAGGCGGAATCGAGCCCGTCGTCCGTTGCGTTCCCGCCCGGACCGCGGTAGCGTTAGAACGCCGGAACGGATAGGCAGCGTGCGTTTGTATTCCGAGTCCGGTCATCGGGGTCGCGAGTTGTGAAGACTCGGCCGTCGACTCAGCGTAAGGAGGAATCAGGTGGATCATCTACGAGCCACGCCCGCCATCAAGACGGTTCAACAGCACATCCTCGAACGGCAGCGTGCCCAGCATCCCGACGCGACCGGTGAGTTCAGTTGGTTGCTCGGCGCCATCACCCTGGCCACCAAGATCATCGCCGACCACGTGCGCCGGGCCGGACTGGTCGACATCCTCGGGGAGACGGGCGACACGAACGTCCAGGGGGAGGCCGTTCAGAAACTGGACATCATCGCCAACGAAACCATCGCCGGCTGTCTGGGCTACCGCGAGAACGTCGGAATCATGGTCTCGGAAGAGGACGACGAACCCCGAATCCTCAAAGAGTTCGACGCCCAGGCACGGTACATCGTCCTGTTCGATCCGCTCGACGGCTCGAGCAACATCGATGTGAACGTGTCGATCGGGACGATCTTCTCAGTCCTTCAAAGTCGGGAGGGGGTCGCCGCCGGCAAGGTCATGGACCACATTCTGCAACCCGGCTACCAGCAGATCGCAGCCGGATATGTGATTTACAGCAGCAGCACGGTGATGGCGTACACCACAGGTGATGGGGTACACATGTTCACGCTGGACCCTGCGATCGGGGCGTACCGACTGAGCCGCGAGAACGTGATGATGCCCGCGACCGGCAAGATCTACGCGGTCAACGAGGCGTACGCGGCCGATTTCCCGTCCGGGGTGCAGGAATACCTCCGCTGGACCAAGTCCGAGGAGTCCGGGGGGCGTGTTTTGCGGTACATCGGATCGCTGGTTGCGGACTTCCACCGGACGCTCCTGAAGGGTGGTGTGTTCCTCTACCCGCCCACGACCAACGCGCCCGGCGGCAAGCTGCGGCTGCTCTACGAGGCCAACCCGCTGGCTTTCATCGCCGAGCAGGCGGGGGGCGTGGCTACCGACGGCACCAAGCGGATTCTCGACAAGATCCCGACCGCGCTCCATGAGCGGACACCCCTCGTAATCGGCAGCAAGGCCGAAGTTGACCGCGTCCTGAGTTTCTGGCACAACGGTTGAACCGGGCGCCCCGTCCCCTTATAATCCCCGTACCAAAGTCGGGGCGCTGTGGGCCGGTGTCAAGCAACTTGTGTGGCGAGGATACGCCCATGACGACCAGGGTAAGCGCCGCGGAGATCACGCTTGATGATGCCCTCCGGTACGCGATCGACGGAATGTTCATTATCGATCGAAACCGTGAGGTCATACTGTTTTCTGAAGGGTGTGCACGGATCACAGGGATCGACCGGAACTCGATTGTCCCGAGCCAGTGTCCCTGTCATCAGTTAATCGAGTGCCGTGACGAGCACGATCGGGCCATCTCGGGTGCCCTCTGTCCGAGCGCCGGAATCTTCAACGGCGAGCGGACGGCTGCCCGGCAACGGATGAGCATCCGGCACCGTGACGGCCGCCGGGTTTGGGTGGAGACGGCATACTCACCCATTTTTGATGTCTCGGGACAAGTAAAATACGTGGTAGGAATCATGCGCGATATCACGGAGGCGAGGGAACGAGAGGAAGAACTGCGAGGGTTGGCGGAACAAGACATGGCCTCCGATACTGAAAATATGTCAACACCCGCGGACAGCTGCTGCAGCATGCCCACCGAGGGCGGTCAGCCGTCGGCCGGCACCGATTCCAGCATGGGACCGCTTGACCAGATGCTCACGACGATCGAGAAGCGGGAGATTCTCGGGGCCTTGCGACGTGCCAACGGGCAACGCACTCTGGCTGCCCGGATGCTCGGAATCTCCAGAAGCAGGCTCTATCGACGGATGGAGGCGCTGGGTATCGATCCGCGGGAGATCGGTCCGCAATAGAACCGTTGAGCGCTGCGGTTGCATCGAGTGGTGGCTGTCCAGGGAACGGGGTGCGCGTGGCTACCGCGTGCGAATCCACGTCGGACGTCTTGTGCGCGGAGAATCTCGCGCTGATGCGCTCGTTTCCGTCGGCGTCGTGCGATCTGATCTACGTCGATCCCCCGTTTGACCTCGGAGCCGACCTCCCGACGAATCGCAATAAGCCGGGTCTGTCCCGCGACGAGGACAACGCACGACGCTTCGACTTCCTCGCTTTCCTCAAACCGAGGGCGGCGGAGATGTGGCGCCTATTGACGGAGCGGGGGTCGGTTTACGTTCACCTGGACTGGCGGACGGTGCATCACGTCAAGGTCCTTTTCGACGAGCTGTTCGGTACGGCACATTTCCTTAACGAGATCATCTGGAGTTATCGAAGCGGTGGTCGCCCGGGACGATGGTTCCCGAGGAAGCATGACACCCTGCTGCTTTACGCGAAAAGCCCGGGACGGCACACGTTCAATCAGCTTCGCGGGGGACGGTATCGCACGCGGGACCTGAAAACGACCGCCGACGGCCGACCATACAAGTCCACGAGAAGCGGCCCCATTTACTTTGATCCTCGGGGTCCGGCGATCTCGGACGTGTGGGATGTTCCGTTCCTGTCCACGGTGTCGAGCGAGCGCACGGATTATCCCGGTCAGAAGCCGGAAAGCTTGCTGGAGCGGGTCGTTCGCGCCAGCTCCAACGAAGGGGACCTGGTGGCGGATTTCTTTTGCGGGAGCGGCACCACACTCGTGGTCGCCAAGCGGTTGAGGCGACGTTATCTCGGTTGTGACAGCAATCCGGACGCCGTCGCCATTGCCAGGCGGCGGTTGGCAGCCGTACCGGACCTTCACGAAACGGCGGGGGCTTGACAGGTGGAAGGTGCCAGCAGTCACAGCAACGAGCGACCGATTCCGCTCGCCAAGCAGTGGGGTGTCACGGCCGCTACGCGCATCTGGATCGGCGGGCATGACCTCGACGCGCGACGCGAAGTGTCGATTCGCCTCGTCGGTGCCGCACGACCCGCGACCGGACCGATCGACCTGGCCTTCATCACGCCGCTGACCGTCGACGAAGCCCTTTACTTCGCCGAAAAGCTCCGCCCCCGCCTCACCCCCGGCGGCGCCGTCTGGATCGTCCACGGTGAAACGGACGACTCGGAACAGGATGCGACGCATCTGACAGCCGCGCAGTTGGCGGTCGCTGCCGCCGCCCGAGGCTGGACAGCCGCCCGCGAGGTGCCGATCAGCGAGCGCTCCTCATCCACGCGGTTCGAACCTGAGCAGTAGCAGGGCGTTGTCCCTGGATCCCGTGAAGATCTGAGCCGCGTGAATCGGTGCAGATGGCCGAAAGCCCCGGGGTAAACCCGACGACTCTGCGCAAGCTACGTCGCGCAGTCGACCAAGCGTACCCTTCCGGCGACCGCTGAAGCACGCTGGACGTATCGGGGGATGAGCCCGGCTGCGAGCTTTTCGTACAACTCCACGACTTGACGCGGGTGGTAGTCCTTCCGCAAATAGAGACGCGGGCTTGGCACTTTCCATTGAGGGACAGGCGTGAGTTCTCCGCGATCAAGCTCATGCAGCACGCTTATCATCGCGTCGATCCCGGCGATGATGGCCTTGCACCCGATGGTGTGCGGCATGTCGTCGGCGACAATCGTGGGGCGGGCGTGACGGAAGATCGGTCCGCTGTCGATGCCGTCATCCAGCAGATGGATCGTGGCGCCGACGTATTCCGGTTCCTCGTTGAGCAGCGGATAGAAGTTCGTGGCCGTCCCTCGATAGTACGGCGAAAGACCGAGGTGCATGTTGATCGTTCGACCCGGTGCAAAATCGATCAGCGGCGCTTTGACCAGGTTTGTGCCGTACACGAGGACGGTGTCGACCTCGGCCGCCCGCAGCAGTTCCAACGTGCTCGGGGCGTTCAGCTCGCCCGGCTCGATGATTCGGCACTTGCGGGTGTCGCTCCCGGACGCGAACCGGGCGCCGTGACCGAAAAACCGCTCTTCCTGCCGACCCCGCTCTGCGAAGTGCTCGGCGACGATCTGCGCCTCCTGCGGTGTGAGATCGTCCTTGGCGACCGAGGCGGGCGAATACCCCGTCCGTTCGTAGCCCACGGCGGTGACCTGAAGCTCCGCGGCGATCCGGTTGACGAAGTAGCGATGCCGTGTCTCGACGCTGGTGAGAATACCGATCTTCATGGATCGACGGTCCGATGACGCCATCCGGTCCGCGACGCCAAGACCCGGCGAACCCGTCAGGCCCGGCGGCGCGTGCAAAAGAAAAGGAGCCCAAACCGGTCAGGCTCGGGCTCCTTCGTCTACGTGTCTTCGCTTACGCCGTGCATCCCACGGCGCCCCGGTGCGCCGCTTGGTCAGGGCCAAGCTTCAGGCACACACAGGACACAGGCGCCGGGCGGTCTCGCCCGGGCGTGCGACGCGCTTGCGGGCAAGCGCTAGTACATCAGCGACCAGGCGTAGCTCAAGGACGCGCCGACGTTCGGCGTGTCGTTCTCGTCGTCGAGACCGATCTGGACCGACATACCGAGTTTCTGCGCCTCGGCCATCGCCCACTCCCAGCCGAGCTCGAGCATGTTCAGGTTCGCAGAGCCATAGTGGTAGCTGCTGCGATTCATGTAGTCGGCCACCCAGCGGACCGCGCCGTCGCCGCACAGCGGACCGTCCAACCCGACGACGAACCCGTACTGGAGATGCCTTGGATCACCGAAGTCGTCGCCACCGAACCCGAAGAACCCGCCGTCCGACCAATCCTCGTTGTTGTTGATCGTCGCGGCGAAGGCGTTGAAGTGGGAGCGAATTCCGCTGTCATACTCGTTGGTCATGATCAGCCGGAGCTCACCGTCCACACCGTTGGAATCATCCCCCGTGGGGATCCTGGCCGTTCCACCCAACGCCATCGCGGGCCACATATCCTGCGGCTCGGCAAATCGCCAGGTGAAACCGACGTACGTGTCAAAGTTGCCGTAGTCGAAGGCACCACGGTCACCCGAGTCCCCCAGCCACATCGGAACCGAGGCGAACACCTCGACGTTCGAGCACGCGCCCCAGCGAAGGCTCGGCTCGAAGATGAAATCGTCGTCAGAGTCACCGAAGTTGGCCGGTGCACTCGACGTGATCCAGTGCGTGGTAAAGCGTAAATCGACTTGGCCCGTGGCGATGGGGTTAGCATCGTCCATCGCCCAAAGCTCTGCGATCAAATCGGCCCCGCTGGAGACGGTCGTTGTTGTCTTTGTCTCGTACGTGACATCCGATTCTTGCGCAAACGCCATACCAGCAAACGCAAAAACACAGATCAAGGCACATACTTGCTTCATGGGATCAAACTCCATTAAACCCAAACCGGCGATCGGAAACCGCGA